>JAKASG010000065.1 GCA_021828285.1 Acidobacteriota bacterium
ACGCTTTCGTAAGGAAAATCGGCAGAGAGATTTTGTCGGAGTAATTGGGGCGATAGCGATCGGTGTTGTACATGGTTCCGATTTCCACCCGCCGCGGGCCGAGTTTCGGATCGGGGATGGGCGCGGTGGTGTAGCAACCCTGGGCGATGGCCGTCATCAGGCCATGCTGATTCTTTTCGATGCAATCCATTGCCATATTGGCGAAGGTCGTGGCCACGAGTTTATCCACGAAGTCGGGGCTGCCGCTTCGCAAATCGTACGTCAAATCGCTCACGATGGTTTCCTCGCCCGTCGCTTTCTTGACTTCGTCGCTCAGGTCTTCGCCGACGTTCGCTTTCTTGCGATGGCCAAAAGCGTCCGCCTCTCCGTATTCTCGCGTTTCGTAGCCTTCCCATCGCGCGCCTTCGGAAACGATGATGAGCGCGTAATTGCTCGGATTCGATTGTTTATCTTCCATCAGCAGTTCGATCAGGCGGGGCAGATTGAACGCATATTCCGGAATGGCGCAGCGCAGGGACGTTACATAGGCGGTGTAAAGCGCCGTATAACCAGCGTCACGTCCGAAAACCCTGAAAACGCCGATGCGCTCGTGCGAGCCGACGGTCGTCCGCTGGCGGTCAATCGCATCCATGGCGCGCGTGACCGCTGTCGAGAAGCCGATGCAGTATTCCGTGTTTCGCACGTCGTTATCCATCGTCTTGGGAATGGCGAGGACATTGACGCCTTCGCGGTCGAGCCGCGCCGCGTAGCTCAGCGTATCGTCGCCGCCGATCGCGACGAGATAATCGAGCTGGAGCTTCTCGATGTTCCCCAGGACCTGCGTTGTCATGTCGTAAACCGTTGAAGTGACCCCGGCCTTTTTCACTTCCTTTTGGGGGAACGCGTCGGCGGAAAGGAACGCCGGGAGGTCCTTCATTTTGCCGGGATTCGTTCGCGAGGTGTGCAGAAACGTGCCGCCGGTCCGGTCAATCGTCCGCGTGTTCTCGCGATTGAGCGGAAGGATGTAGCGTCCGCGGCTTTCGGCATCTTCGAGGTTCACATGCGTCAAGCCTTCCCAGCCTCGCCGGATGCCGATCACGTCGCAGCCCAGCTCACCGCCTCGATAAACCACCGACTTGATCACGGAATTCAGTCCCGGCACGTCGCCGCCGCCGGTCAGGACACCCACCCGTTTCGCACTCATCGCTTCTCCCTTTTCTGGCCCAGCCCCGAAGCTCTCGATTGTACTCTGATTCCGGCTTCGAACGCCAAGCCAGCCGCGCCGTGGCCAGCGCCGCAAGAAAATGGAATATCATGAAGAGTTCAATGACAAGCGCTGGGAGGAGGGATATGAAATCGCACACCGATTACCTTTGGTTCAATACGAAGAAGAAGCGCGAATTCATCAACATCACGCCGGAGCTTGAAAAGGCGCTCGCGAAAGCGGGAATCGAGGAGGGTTTGGCGCTCGCTTCCGCGATGCACATCACCGCTGGCGTTTACATCAACGACGCGGAAGACGGCTTGATCGCCGACATTGAAGAATGGCTCGAGAAGCTCGCGCCGTTTCGCGCCGATTACCGGCATCACCGCACCGGCGAAACGAATGGCGACGCACACCTGAAGAATCTCATCATCGGCCATCAGGTGCTCGTCCCGGTGACTCGTGGCAAGCTCGATCTCGGCCCCTGGCAACAGGTTTATTATGCTGAATTCGACGGACAGCGCCGCAAGCGCGTTGTCATCAAAATTCTCGGTGAATGATGCCCGCTCGAAGGCTCGATCCGCCGAGTTTCTCGCCAGACTGCGCGGACTCAGGGAGGCTGGCCTTCCGTCCTACTTTGGATCCGGTCCCTGGACAACCTGCGCGAGAGCGCCCGGGCGAACGTACTGCGCGAACGCCGCTTCGACCTGCGCTGCCGTCAGCTTCAGATAATGCCGCGCGGCGATCACCGGCTCATCGAGCGGCAAACCGAGATCGCTGTACGCAATCCACTCGCCGGCAATTGTGTTCACGCTCGATTCCGAAAGCGGGATTTGGCGAATCAGGATCGCTCTCGCGCGGTTGAGGCGTTGTGCGTCCGCCGGTGCGGTTTGCATGGCTTTCAGATCCCGAAGCACGATGGCCCGTGCTTTCGCGACGTTCGGAGGGTCGCACCCGTAAGTCACCGAGTAGATGGAGCGAGTTTTGCCGGCCGCGACCGAAGAGCTGACGTAATAGACGAGTCCGGTCGTCTCGCGCAGGTCCTGGCCGAGGCGGCTTGCGTAGAATCCTCCGCCCAGCACCATGTTGCCCAATTCCAGGGCGTAATAAGCCGGGCTGAAGCGGGTGATGCCGAGCGTTTCCGCGAGCGTCACGGAATCCTGCACGCGACTTTTGTCCGGCACGACGGTCGTCGAAGTCTTGCTGAGTGGCACGGCGGCCAAATCTGTCTTGGGCTTCGGGCCGGTCGCCTTCCATCCGCCGAAGTACTTTTCAATAACGCTCTTCGCCTCCGCCGGCGTCACCTTGCCGATGACCACAATGGTGGTAAGATCGGGCCGGAAGGCGCGCCGGTAATAGTCCTTCACGTCTTCGAGCGTCAGCCCCATGACGGTCTTGGGCGTCTCCTGGCGAAGCGTTGGATCATTCTTCGGGAAAAGCGCGATATCCTGCGCGCGGCTTGCCAGATGATACGGGCTTTGGTTCCGGCCCGCGACATAAGCCGCTCGCTGCCGCTGCATGACCTCGAATGCCTTTTGCGGCAGCGCGGGATCGAGCTCATTCTGCGCCAGAAGCTCGACGCCGCGCTCGAAATGCGGCGCGAGCACCGCCAATGAAAAATCGGTCCCGGCGGATTCGTCCGCGCCGATGTCGTCGAGCGCCTTCTGAAACTCGATTCGATTGAGCGTCGTCGTTCCGAAAGAGAAAAGCTCGTCGAGCAGTGCGCTCGCCCCCTCCTGTCCCTTCGGCGTTTCCAGATCGGAATTGTTCTTGATGTGGCCGATCACGCTCACCGTATTGCTGACGGATTCGGGCTGCACGATGAGCTTAATGCCGTTCGGCAGCCGGCTGACCACGGGATGGGTGGTCAGGCGCGGCACTTCGAGCTGAGCGATCGCTTGAGCCGCCCAGGCGGGCAGCGGAACCTGGTGAACCGTCTTCGGCGCAAAGGATTCCGCGCCGCCGAAGGTGCTGTTCGAAGTCGGCTTGCCCGAGGGTTGCGGTGGCAGGATCGCCGTGATCGCGTGATCGAACGCCAGATATTGCCGCGCCACGCGGTTCACCTGCTCGGGCGTCACCGCTTCAATCATTCGAATATCGTCCACGGGCGAGTTCCGATGCTCCACGGCGACGGCTTCCGACCATGCGTTCGCCAGGCCGTAAACCGAATTCTGCTGCATCTCTTCATGGGCCAGCTCATGCAGCTTCGAGGCCGTCACTAGGTCCGGCGGAAGGCCGTGGGCGAGATCGTTGGAAAGAATTTTGCGCACTTCGGCCAGCAGCGCATGGGGGTCGCCGCCTTTCGGATAGCCGACCACCGCAAATCCGAAACCGGATTGCGGCAGCGCGTTGAAATCGAACTCCGCGAACAGCGCCTTGCCTTCCGGCACGAGCGCGTAAAGCGACCCTCGCTGGCTGCTCAATACGTCCGAGAGCACGTCGGCCGCGGCGAAATCGGGGTCGCTGGTTCCCGGCAGTCGAAATGCGATAGCGACCATGCCGAAGGGATAGTCTGAAGGAATGTTGAGCGTTTCCGCTTTCACGGGCTCGAGGTTGATGGCGGGTTTCGCCGGCAATCGCTTCTCGGGAATATTGCTGAAAAGCTTTTTGACCTTCGCGAGCGTGTCTTTCATGTTGACGTCCCCGACAATGACCAGAATGGCCGAGTTCGGCGCGTACCAGGTGTCGTAAAACTTCTTGAGCATAGTCGCGGTTGTTTTATTGAATGACGGCCGGGTTCCGAGGCCCGAGTTCGCGAGCGGCGTTCCCTTGTAGAGCGCCGCAAGCATCTTTTCGTAGAATAGATAAAAGGGGTTCGAATGGTCGCGGGCGACTTCCTGCTCGATCGCGCCGCGCTCCTTCTCCCAAAGCTTCTGGCTGTCGTCCACTCCGCTCATGCGAATCGCCTCGATGTGCAGCGCGAGGTCGAGATCATCGGAGGGAACGCTGAAGAAATATTGCGTCATAGTCTGCTGAGTGTCGGCATCGAATTCGCCGCCCATTGCCGCGGATATTTCCGCCAATTGGTTGGCGGAAAGTCCCGGATTGCCGCGAAACATCATGTGCTCCTGCGCGTGCGCGAGCCCGGGAAAACCTTTCGGCACTTCGTTCGCCCCGACTTCGTAATTCACCATTGTCGTCACCACCGGCGCGAGCGTATTTCGAACGATCACCACCCGCAGCCCGTTCTTGAGCGTCGCGCGGAGCACGTTCCTGCTCGGCGCGACCGAGCCTGCCGTCTGCGCGGCGCGGGCCGGGACGAACGCCGCCACGAGGAGCGCCGTCACCGCCGCCGCAGCCAGAAGCGCGCGTTTGCTTGCGCCATGCGCTTCACGCTTCAAATCTTTGCCTTCGCTGATAGGTCTGAACATCCGCATCTTCATTGTCCTCTCTGCTTTTCGGTTCGCCAGCCCGCGCAGTCTTGACCCGGCTCCGCAACGATGGGCGTCAAAACTGGATGAATCTTTATTCTAGGCGTGCGCCGCCATACCGTCAACGCGCCGGCCGCTCTATTCGACGTCCAGGCGGAAGTGGGCTTGCTTGATGGCCTTGCGGTAATCGTCCGAATGCATCGGGACGACTTTGCACATCTCGTGCAGGCGAGAGCTCAAGGTGGGGCCGAGCCGGTCGAGCGTCGCTTCAACGTCGGGCACGGCTTCGCCCCCGGGCGTCCGCGCCCTCTGTTTCGGGCGCTCCTCCGGGAGCGGCAGCGTCGTCGTGATGAGCGTCAGCTTCTTGCGGTTGTATCGCGAGTTGATGACGTAGCTGAGCGTGCCCTTCGCCCAGTCGGTCGGATTCAATTCCGCCAGCTCATCGAGCAGCAGAACTTCCGCGTCCACAATCGGCTGCACGATGCCAAGCTCGGTGCTTTGCGCGAGCGGATTGTAACTGTCGCGAATCGCTTTCAGCAGCTCGTGGAAATCCTGAAAGCGGCATTCGACTCCCTTGCGCAGCCCCAGTTCCCGCAGCGTGGCGACGGCAAGATGTGTTTTGCCCACGCCCGTCGGCCCGATGAAGAGCAATCCGAGGTCGGTTGGATATTCTTCCACCAGTTTTTGCGCCACCAGCTTCGCCGTGGCGAGGCTGGGATTCGGCCGCCCGGTTTTCGCGTCCTTGCGAATATCAAAATTCTCAAAAGCACACTGCTCGTACCGGCGCGGTATTTGCGCCCGCGCGAGCAACCCGTCCGCGGCGCTGCCGCTCTCGCACGCGCAGCGCACCACCCCGCGCACGCCGTTCGTCTCGACCGACTTCCATCCCGTCCCCTGGCATTCGGGACAATCTTTCTTCGCCATGCGCAGTTCCTGTTTCGGCGATTGTATCAGGTTGTGGCGAGGACGGGAATCGCGCCCGGCCTTTTCAGGTCGAACGCCGCGCGCCTGCGGGTCGAATTTCGCGCGTCCGCCTTAGTGCAACCCTTTGGCGAGGTAAAGGTCGGAAAGCGTGGTGGCGTAAAAATACGCATAGGCGTTGCCGCTCCGCGTCACGACGGCGGGGACGACGCTTAGCAAGCCCGAGCGGACTGCGGGAGTTAGCGCCTTCCAAAGCTGCCGCTTACCGCTGGCCAGGTCGAACCGATAGATCGTGGCGCTGGTTGTGCCCCCCCGGCCGATAAACAGTGAGCGGCCATCTGCGCTCCATTGTAAAGCGAGATCCTTCGCGCCCAGCCCTGGCACCGGTTGAGGCTTCCCTCCAGCGACCGGATAGATCCAGTATTTTCCGCCAGAATCCCGGACGAGGATTTGCTTGCCGTCGGGCGAGATCACCTGCCCCGTGGTCCCTTCCGGAGTGACCGGTTTCGGTTCGCCGCCATTTACGTTCTGGATGTAGCACCGGTAGCCGTGCCCCGCCGCACGGCCCGTAACCAAAATCCGCTTGCCGCCGGGAAACCAACTCACCTTTGCGAAGCTGTAATGGGTAATTCGCCCGGCGGGCAGGACTTTTTCGCTGCCCGCGCCGGTCGGAAGCATCACCAATTCTTCGGGCGAGCTTGGGACAACGGATAAGACCCACTTGCCGTCGGGAGAAAACGTCTCACTACTGCCTTTGCCCAGCACCACCGGTGACGATTCGCCGTCCACCGGGCGCACGCAGACGGCGTAGAGAGACCCAGCACCCGCGCTCGCTTCAGTAAACAAAAGCGTTTTCCCATCCGACGAAATATCCGTTGGAATCGACCAACCGAGCCAAGTGAGGTTGCGCTCATGTTTTTCGCCGGCCGCAAGCCCCATAATGCCCAACCGTTCAGTGTCGCGGGTCAGCAGGACGGCTCCGCCAGTGAGAATGTCCTCGAGCGTCATGTCACCCGGCACGCTGGCGACGCGCCGCAACTCCCCGCCGAGCGAAACGGCGTAAAGCTCTCGGCCCGTTCCGGCCTTCGCCGCGGTAAACCAAACTTCTTTTCCGGAAGCCGACCACGAGAGTCCTTCTTCGCTCTCCCAGCCGGTTGAAAGAACCGTCTTCCTGCCTTCGAGATTGATCACCGCGACCGAGCCTCGGTCGTCCGGATAGACGGGATGGTCGAGGAAGGCGATTTCGCGTCCGTTTGGCGAAATGCGAATGTGGCTGATCCAGCCGCTCGTCTTGTATAAGACTTTGCCGATCGGATATTCGAGTTCCCGTTCACCGTCAACGTATTGTACGACTGCGAGCTTTGACCCGCCGGGCGACCAGTCCGCCCATTCCACATTGTCCAGAATTTCCCTGGGCGCGCCCCCCGCGAGCGGCGCCTGCGCCAGCGTTCCTCGATAGAAATTGTGCGCCAACAAGGTAGCCCGCAGGGACACCGCCAATTCGCCCGTAGATGAAACGGCAAGAAGATTCGCGCCCGGCAGATTGAGCGAACGCGATTCGGGCGAGCCGAGCGTCGCCGAATAAAGTTCCACCGCATGGTTGTCCCAGGCTGCCGCGTAGATGTATGTCTTGCCGTCGGGAGCAAATCGCGCCGCTGAAATCGGCCCCTGGCGGAACGTGAGCTGATCGAAAGTTGGAACCACTCCGCCACCGTTCCCGCCGATGCGCGCTCGAGCGAAGTATCCTATAGCAACCGCGACGATCACAACCGCCGCCCAGGGCAACGCGCGCTGTAGCGCGGATCTATGGCCCGCGATTCGAGCAGAATCCTCGTAGGGGCGGGTTTCTAAACCCGCTCCTGCGTCTGGCGTACCGCTCATCGTCGCTTCAATCGTGATGCGCGCTTCGCCGATGGCTTGCAACCGATGCTTCAGGTCTTTCGTCAGGCAACGGCGAATCAACCGTTGAATTGTCTGCGGCGTTGTTTCCGGTATTGCCGTCCAGTCCGGCTCTTCTTTGATGACGCTCGCCAGAACGTCTGAAAGCGTTTCGCCTTCGAATGCGCGCTTGCCCGTCATCATCTCGTAGAGCACGCAGCCGAACGCCCAGATGTCCGTCCGGCGATCCACCGCAAGCCCCTTCGCCTGCTCCGGACTCATGTAAGCCGCTGTGCCGAGAATCATTCCCGCGCGCGTCGGCTGCGGCGAAAATCCCGCCTGCGCCGTCAGGCTCAGCGTCGGCGAATTCTGCAGCGCCGGCGTCTCGCCCGCTTGCCCGCCCGACACCGGCGCGGCGGAAACGTCCATCGCCTTCGCGAGGCCGAAATCGAGCACCTTCACCACGCCATCGGGCTTCACCTTGATGTTCGCGGGCTTCAAATCGCGATGGATGATGTTCTTGTCATGCGCGGCTTCAAGCGCATCGGCGATTTGCTTTGCAATCGCGAGCGTTTCGTCGAGCTGCAGCGCCGCTCTATGAGCCGCGGTTGGCGCCGCAATCCGTTCCGCAAGCGTCGGCCCTTCGACCAACTCCATCACGAGCGCCCGCGTCTCGCCCGATTCTTCAAGGCCGTAAATCTGCGCGATGTTCGGATGATTGAGCGAAGCGAGGACTTGGGCTTCGCGCTCAAAGCGCGCCATGCGTTCGGGATCGCGCGCAAAGGTTTCAGGCAAAACTTTCAGCGCCACTTCACGATTCAACTTGGTATCGCGCGCGCGATAAACCTCGCCCATGCCGCCCGCGCCCAAGAGCGAAAGGATTTCGTAGTGGCCGAGTTGGGTTCCACTGCCGAGGCTCATTTCACTTGTCTCGTCTCGCGGGATGGAAGCGCCACAGCGTGACCTTGAGCGGCCAGGCGGTCGAGAGAACGCCGCCGCCCGGCTGCCACGAGGGAGACAGCAAGTCGCCTGTAAAATTCACCGGAATTCTTGTGATCTTGCCACTGCGCGGATCGAGGATGCCGGCTCCGTAGAACCATGAATCCGGCGCAGCGTAAGAGAGGACGACTTGGCCGTCCTTCCCGACGGCATTAGGATTGATCCCAACGTCCGTTACAAGCAGAGGCCCCTCGACGGGTATCGGCCGCGCCGGCCCTCCGGAAACCGGAACCCTCATCAGACGAATGCCTTCCTTTCCGTTGAGCTGCACGACGAGGTCTTTCCCGTTCGGCTCGGCAGCGACGCTGTCTCCCGGGCCAATCCGCCGCGGCTGGCCTCCAGCCGCAGGAATGGCCCACACGGTTCGAGAGGCGACGTAATAGATTGTCTTCCCGTCGGGGCTCGCGGCGAGATCCGTGACCTGGCTTCCTGGAACCGCCGTCAGTCGCCGGACGATCCGGCCATCGGCGATGGACGCGATGGCGACGACGGCGCGACCGGCCGGTCCCAGGAGGAAGGCATATTCATCTTTGCCAACGGGGCAGTCGGGGAACGACGTCTCTTCCTTCGTTTGAACGAACGGCGTCGCCTCGCCGTCCGGCCTTGCGACCAGCAGCCGCGATCGGCCTGCAACGATCGAACCAATGAGGACTCGACCATCCGGCAACTGAAATGTGTCGTATTCGTTCGCGTACTCGCTCGCGCTCGGCGAACTGGCCAAAAGCTCGGGCGCTCCAGCGCCAACGGCGAAGTGCAACACCTCCAGGGGCCGGCTCACTTGGTCCATATAAAGATTGCCGCTCTTATCAACGTCCATAAACCACGGCGGCCGTGTCAGCGACAGCACGGTCCGGATGGGCCCTTTGCCGTTGCGCGGAATTGAGATGATGCGCTGAAGATCTCCGGCTGGATGGTCAACCAGAACGGATCGGTCGTCGCTCGTCACAGCAAGGGGAAATAGGGCAGGCGAGATCGCGTGCAGATTGAGCCGGGGCGCCAAGCGTCGCGCCTTTCCCGAGCTCAGATCGAGGACATAGAGGTGAGAGGAGGTGTCTTTCGCACCCTGCTCGAGCGTCATGCCGAAAAAGACGGCGTCCTTCCCGTCACGGAACACTCGCACGGGTGGACATATGTCCAACGCGGTAAAAAACCCGTCGAGGGGCTCGAGACGGCCGCTGTCGGGCCAGAAATGAAAGAGCTGATAGTCCCGATTCTTGTTTACGCGCACAACGAGAAGACTGCCGTCGGGCAGGACTTCCGGCCCCATCGCGTGTCTCAGGACCTGCCGCTCGTCACCTCCGAACCTCGAAACGCGATAGATGCCGCGCGGGACCGAAAATTCTCGGTCGAAATAAATCTCACTCCCGTCGGGCGACCAATTCAGTTCTGTAACATAACCGCGCGTGCGGTCCTTCGTCAGCACGGTCCAATCGTCCGAGTCGGTGTCCATCACGGCTACCTGCGTCAATCCGTCCACCATGGCCTGAAACGCGAGCGTGTGACCGTCAGGGGAAATGCGCGGCCCCATCGCCAGGCTCGGCCCGCCGAGCCTCTGGCCGGACCAGTTGGGAATTGACACAGCCTTCCTGTTTCTCGCCCACCACCCCGCGCCAATCCCGATGACAAGCGCCAGCGTAGCCCCCAAAAGCCATGGCAACATGCGCTGTAGCGCCGGTCTCTGACCGGCGCCTGGCGTGGCATGGGCATCCTGCCCTTGTGTGTCCACCGGCGAGACGCCCGTGCCACCCGCCTGCACTTCTTCAATCGCGATGCGCGCTTCGCCGATGGCTTGCAAGCGATGCTTCAAATCTTTCGTCAGGCAGCGGCGAATGAGTTTTCCGATTGCAGGAGGGGTGGTTTCCGGCAGCGCGCTGAAGTCCGGCTCCTTCATGATGACAGCAGCCAAAACGTCCGAAAGCGTTTCGCCTTCGAACGCGCGCTTGCCCGTCAGCATTTCGAAAAACACGCAGCCAAAGGCCCAAATATCTGTTCGGCGATCCACCGCCAGCCCTTTCGCCTGCTCGGGGCTCATGTAAGCCGCCGTGCCGAGAATCATTCCCGCGCGCGTCGCTTGACCACCCGCCGCCGGCGAAAAGCCGGCCTGCGCCGTCAAGCTCAGCGTCGGCGAATTCTGTAACGCCGGCGTCTCGCCGCCTTGCCCGCCGGACGCCGGCGCGACCGCTACGTCCATCGCCTTGGCGAGGCCGAAATCCAGCACCTTCACCGTGCCGTCGGATTTGACCTTGATGTTCGCGGGCTTCAAATCGCGATGGATGATGATCTTCTCGTGCGCGGCTTCGACCGCGTCGGCAATCTGTTTCGCAATCGCGAGGATCTCATCCGCGCCACGTCCGCCGATCAATTCGCCGAGGGTCGGGCCTTCAACCAACTCCATCACGAGCGCCCGCGTTGCGCCCGATTCTTCAAGGCCGTAAATCTGCGCGATGTTCGGATGATTGAGCGATGCGAGGACTTGGGCTTCGCGCTCAAAGCGTGCCATGCGTTCGGGATCGCGCGCAAAGGTTTCAGGCAAAACTTTCAGCGCCACTTCACGATTCAACTTGGTATCGCGCGCGCGATAAACCTCGCCCATGCCGCCCGCGCCCAAGAGCGAGAGAATTTCATACGGCCCGAGACGCGCTCCGCTGTTCAAGCCCATAACCCACAGGATTGTATCACCCACTCTTTCGCGTGCGTGAGCAAATGAGGAGGGCGCGGCCGTCGTGAGCGCCGTCAGGAAGTTTTGTGATGAGCGGTTTCGAGGCGGCTGATGGCGCGGCGAAGGGCTTCGCGGGCCTGATCCATGGATTCGCCGGCCTGAGTCATTTTTCGCAGCTCTTCTTCGGCGCGCTGGCGCGCCCGTTCCGCGCGTTCGGCGTCAATTTCCTCGGCGCGCTCCGCGGTGTCCGCCAGGATGACGACGCGCCCTGGAAGCACTTCGGCAAAGCCGCGCGCGACGGCGATGGCATGCTCTCCGTTCGCGCGCGTGTACGTCACGCGGCCGATGTCGAGCTCGGTCAATAGCGGAGCATGGCCGGGAAGAACGCCCAGATAGCCGCTCGCTCCGGGGATGGTGACTGCGCTGACTGCTGCCTCAACCACCAGGCGGTCGGGCGTCACGACAACCAGCTCGATCGAATTGGGAAGGGCATCGGCCATCGGTTAAGCGGCGGCCTTCAAGTGTTCGGCCTTTTCGAGCGCTTCTTCGATCGTTCCGACCATATAGAACGCCTGTTCGGGCAGATCGTCGTGTTTGCCGTCAACCAACTCTTTGAAGCCCTTGATGGTGTCTTCGAGTTTGACGTAGCGCCCTTCAAGGCCCGTAAACTGCTGCGCCACGAAGAACGGCTGCGAAAGGAAGCGCTGGATTTTGCGCGCGCGCGCCACGGTCAGCTTGTCTTCCTCGGAAAGTTCGTCAATGCCGAGGATGGCGATGATGTCCTGCAAATCTTTGTACTTTTGAAGAATGGATTGGACGGACCGCGCGACGGAGTAATGTTCCTGCCCGACAATGCGCGGGTCGAGAATCCGCGACGTGGACGCGAGCGGATCGACCGCCGGATAGATGCCGATTTCGACAAGCGCCCGCGAAAGCACGGTGGTGGCGTCGAGGTGAGAGAAAGCGGTGGCCGGAGCGGGATCGGTGAGGTCGTCGGCGGGCACGTAGATCGCCTGCACGGACGTGATGGAGCCTTTCTTTGTGGATGTAATGCGTTCCTGCAGATCGCCCATTTCCGTCGAAAGGTTCGGCTGATAGCCGACAGCGGAAGGCATCCGTCCGAGCAGCGCCGAAACTTCCGAACCGGCCTGCGTGAAGCGGAAGATGTTGTCAATGAAAAGCAGAACGTCCTGGCCTTCGGTGTCGCGGAAATATTCGGCCACCGTGAGGCCCGTCAGCCCGACGCGCAGACGCGCGCCCGGCGGCTCGGTCATCTGGCCGTAAATGAGCGCCGCCTTCGATTTGTCGGAATTTCCCGGTTCGATGACGTGCGACTCCTGGAATTCGAGCCACAGATCGTTGCCCTCGCGCGTGCGCTCACCGACGCCCGCGAAAACGGAAACGCCGCCGTGCTTCATGGCGACGTTGTTGATCATTTCCATGATGATGACCGTTTTGCCGACACCCGCGCCGCCGAACAGTCCCGTTTTGCCGCCCTTCAGGTAAGGCTCGAGCAGGTCCACGACTTTCAGGCCCGTTTCGAACATTTCGAGTTCCGTGCTTTGCTCTTCGAGCGGCGGAGCATGGCGATGGATGGGCATGCGCGAGGCGGCGCCGACCGGCCCGAGATTGTCCACCGGCTCGCCCAGCACGTTGAGCACGCGGCCGAGCGTCGCCTTGCCGACCGGAACGGTGATCGCCGAACCCGTGTCAATGGCCTTCATGCCGCGCACCACGCCGTCGGTCGGCTGCATGGAGACGCATTTCACGCGCCCCTCGCCGATGTGCTGTTCCACTTCCGCCGTCAGTTCAATCGGCTTCGCAACTTCGAACCCGTCGGAGACGATTCGCACCGCGTTGAAGATGGCCGGCAAATGCCCGCCCTCAAACGCGCACACGACGACCGGCCCGATCACTTCGACGACCTGACCCGATTTCTCAGTTTCCATGCGTCGTTAACCTTCCCATCGTTTGTTTCGCGATCCCTTCCAGCGGGCCGAACCCGCGCCATGCGCCTTAAAGCGCGGCGGCGCCGCTCACCACTTCGATGATTTCGCGCGTAATCGCCGCCTGGCGAATGCGATTCATCGTGAGCGTCAGCGTCTCGATCATGTCCGCGGCGTTGTTCGTGGCCGTATCCATCGCCGTCATCTTGGCGGCAAGCTCGGCGGCCTGCGATTCGAGCAGCGCGCGGTAGACTTCAATCTCCACGTAATGCGGGAGTAAGGTTTGTAGAAGCCGATGCGGCGGCTGCTCGTAAATATAATCCACCAGGGTCTCTTCGGCTGTGGGCTCGAGCGGCGGAATCGGCAGATACCGTTCGACGCGCACCCGCTGGCTGAGGACGGATTTGAACTCGTTGTAAATCACGTCCACGGCGTCCACGGTGCAGCCGGAATAGGACTCGATGATCTCCCGCGCGATCGTTTCCGCGGCCGAGAATTCTAGGCGAAAGAAGATATTGACGTGCTTCCCGGCGATTTTGACCGAACGCTGGCGGTAATGCTCGTAGCCTTTCCGCCCCACGAGGACAAATGAAATTTCCTGCCCGGCGTGCTCCGCGCGGTAGGTTTCCGCCGCGCGAATCAGGTTGGTGTTGAAGGCTCCGCACAATCCGCGATCGGCGGTCACGAGCACAACCAGAATCTTTTCGACCGGCCGCGTGGCGAGCAGAGGATGCCCGCGCCATTCAGTGCGCGCGGCGAGGCTCTGGAGCAGATTCATCAACTGCCGCGCATAAGGCCGCGCGTTGAAGATGCGCTCCTGCGAGCGCCGCAAGCGCGCCGCGGCCACCATCTTCATCGCTCGGGTGATTTGCTGCGTCCCTTTCACCGAGCGGATGCGCCGCCGCATGTCAATCAGTGTTGCCATCTTGTTCTGCCCGCTTCCATCCGGTTCGCGCTGTTATGCTCTACGAATCGCAAGGTGGAGCAACAAAGCAGCTTCGACCGCTTTCATGTCGAGCGCGGAGAGCGCTCCGATCCGGCCTCGCAGCCTCTGCTTTGAGGCGGTCATGATCTGATCGGTCATGGCCTTTCGATTTTCACCCTCGAGCGTAACCATGGCTTCGCCCGGATAGAGCTTTTGCGTCTGCGTAGTCAGCGGAATGACCACCACGCGATTGAGCACGGCATTTGCCGCGTTGTTGCTCATAACGATGGCAGGGCGGGTTTTCCTGATCTCCCCGACGACCGACGGATCGAAGGACACCCACCAAACGTCACCGCGGCGTATCTCCATCGGCAATCAACCCTTCGCTCCACTCTTCTGCCTCCCGCTCGCGCTCGGAATCCGAGGCCATTTCGCGATACTCTGCGACAAGACCGTTAGGCGATTGATGCGCCGCCTCACGCGCCATTCGCTCTACGCCTTCCGCCAGGTAATCTCCCAAGACCGTCCAGGTGGCATGGCCTCGAGACGATGGGTTGCCAAGCGGCTGATCATTCCTACCGTTCCAGCGCACCGCAACTCGCTCTTCTCCATCCCAAAGAATTCGAGCCACGCTCATCTCCCCCTCGCCAGGGTCAAGGATCACTTCAATGACCTCCACGTCGTGGCTTCTGGGCGAAAGAACTTCTTCAGGTCGTAGGTACATTTGCCTATCCTCCCGACCCTCAGAATAGCTATGCCTAATAGCTATTGTCAATAGTTGTCTGACATAGCTATAAAGAAGCTCCGCTCGCCGAGGCAGTCTTGGTGCCTTGCATGAATCTCGCCTTGAATTCGTCCAGGGCCTTCCGCATTTCCATCCGCAGCGAATCGTCGAGAGCTTTCTTCTCCGCAATTTTCCGCAAGAGGCCGGGATAGGAAGTTTCAGCGAATTCGTAAAGTTGATTCTCAAAGCGGCGGCAATCCTCGACGGCGATGTCATCGAGGTAGGCGCCTGTGCCGGCGAAAATCGTGAAAATCTGTTTCTCGACGGGCAGCGGCGTGTATTGATCCTGCTTGAGGATTTCCATCAATCGGCGTCCGCGATTGAGCTGCGCCTGCGTCGCCTTATCGAGGTCGCTGCCGAACTGCGCGAAGGCCGCGAGTTCCCGGTATTGCGCCATTTCCAGGCGCAACATGCCCGCCACCTGCTTCATCGCCTTGATTTGCGCGTTCCCGCCGACGCGCGACACCGATATGCCCGCGTTGATGGCCGGGCGAATGCCGCTGTTGAAGAGATCGGTTTCGAGATAAATCTGGCCGTCGGTGATGGAAATAACGTTCGTAGGAATGTATGCCGAAACGTCGCCCGCTTGCGTTTCGATAATTGGCAGCGCGGTCAGCGACCCGCCGCCGAGCGGCTGATTGAGTTTCGCCGCGCGCTCGAGGAGCCGCGAGTGCAGATAGAAAACGTCGCCCGGATAGGCTTCGCGGCCCGGAGGGCGCCGCAGCAGCAGCGAGATTTCGCGGTAAGCGACGGCGTGTTTTGAAAGGTCGTCGTAAATGCACAGCGCATGACGGCCGCTATCGCGGAAAAATTCGCCGAAGGCGCAGCCCGCGTAAGGCGCCAGATATTGCATCGGCGCCGGATCGGAGGAACCCGCCGAGACGACGATCGTATATTTCATCGCGTCCTGGTCTTCGAGCGTTTTCACCACTTGCGCAATCGTTGACAGCTTCTGTCCGATGGCGACGTAGATGCAGATCACGTCGCCGCCCCGCTGGTTGATGATAGTGTCCACCGCGATTGCGGTTTTGCCCGTCTGCCGGTCGCCGATGATCAGCTCGCGCTGCCCGCGGCCGATCGGAATCATCGCGTCAATGGCCTTGATGCCGGTCTGGATCGGTTCCCGCACCGGCATGCGGTCCACCACACCCGGCGCCAGGCGTTCGAGCGGGTTGTATTTTTCGGTTGCGATGGGCCCCCGCTCGTCCACCGGCCGCCCGAGCGCATCCACCACGCGGCCGATCAGCGCGTCGCCCACCGGCACGGACATGATTCGTCCTGTTCGTTTGACGACGTCGCCTTCCTCGATTTTTGTGTAGTCGCCGAGGAGCACGGCGCTCACCTGATCTTCTTCCAGGTTCAGCGCGAGCCCGGCGATCTCGTGCGGCAGCTCGAGCAGCTCGCCAGCCATCACCTTGTCCAAACCGTGAATGCGCGCCACGCCGTCGCCCACCGAGAGCACCGATCCGACCTCGTTCACTTCCACGCTTCGGTCGAAATTCGCAATCTGGTCGCGGATAATTTGTGTGATTTCGTCGGCCTTAATTTGCGCCATGCGTTGTCGTCCTCTTTGCGCCCCCCGGCGGCCGGAAACTCAGCTTCCGGCGCTGCGCGCTCTTCCAGATTGTTGAATTGTCTTGCTGGTCCTTTAAACCCTTTGACCCGCCCCGAACCTTCCGCTGTTTCGCTTTACTGCGTCTTCAACTGGCGGCCGATCCGTTCCAGATAACCGAGCACGCTCCCATCATACACCGTGCTTTCGATTTGCGCCTTGACGCCTCCCAGCAGCTTTTCATCCCGGTGGAATTCGATCTCAACCGTGCGCCCGGTGAGCTTGGCGAAGCGTTCGCGCAAGGCGTCCTGCTCTTCGGCCGTCAGCGGCCGCGCCGAATCCACCCGGACTTCCACAATGCCCATCCGCCGGTTGGCGATGCGCCGGAAAGCCCCGATCACCGCCTCGAGCAGAGGCATCCGGTAGTGGGCCTGCAGCACGCGGAAAAAGTTCGAAGCGAGCGGCGAAGCGCCCATGCGCTTCAAAACCGCGTCGAGGATGTTCCGCTTCTGCGCCGCCGTCACCGTGGGGCTGTCGAACGCTTCCCGCAATTCGCGGCTCTCGCGGTAAACGGCCGCGAAATCTTCCAGCTCCCTGAGCATGGCGCGGTAATCGCCCGCCGGCCCGATGACATCGGCCAGCGCGCGTGCGTACCGGCTCGCCGCGGCGCTAAACATCCTGATTCGTCCTCCGAGCCGCCGGATTCTCGCGGCTCAATTGCTGCTTTGCTGGGATTCGAGGTCCATCAAAAAGCGAACGAAAAGCCGCCGATGTCCCGCTTCGCTCATGCGCGCGCGAAGCGAGTCGCCGGCGCGCGAAAGCGCCTGTTCGGCGGCAAAGTTCTTGAGCGCCATCTGCGCTATTCGCGTTTCCGATTCCATTTCCGTTCGCACGAAGGCCGCAATTTTCGCCGCTTCCTCTTCCGCGGCCTTTTTCAGTCGGTCTCGCTCCGTCTGAATTTCGCTCACCGCCCGGTCCCTGAGCGCGGCGATTTCACTCTCGAGTTTGGCCAGCTTCTCCTCCGCCGCGTGGAGCTGCGCCCGCGCCGCTTCGAGCGCTTTGCGCCCTTCTTCAAGCCCGCGGCGAATCTCTTCCGACCGATCCTTGAAAATCTGTCCGATCGGCTTCCCGATCAGAATGCCTTTCCAGAGAATATAGCCGAGCCCGCCGACGAGCAAAATGAAATTGATCGTGTCGAAGAGCAGCGCGTGGTTCAAGCGTCCACCCTCCCGTCCGTTTCCGGCCCCGTCGCGCCGCCGAAAATTTTGGAGACGATTTCCTCGGAAATCGCCTCAATCCCTCCCGTCATTTCCTTTTTCGCCGCCTCAATATCCCGCGCCAGAGCCGCCCGCGCTTCCTTCAGCCGTCCCTCTGATTCCTCGTGCGCCTTTTTCAGCAGCGATTCGCGCTCCGTAAGCGCCGCCTGCCGCGCTTCGTCGCGCTGCTTGTATAACTCCCGGCGAGCGGCCTCGATTGCCGCCTCGTATTCGCGCAGCTTTTGAGCCGCGTTTTCCGTCTCGCGCCGCGCCTGCTCGATCGCTCCCGCGGAAGCTTGTTCCCTCTTTTCTAGTACTTCCGCCAGCGGCTTGAAGAAAATTTGCTTCAGGATCAGGAAAAGGATGACGACGAACACAATGGTAGGGATGGATTGGACATAAAGGTGTACGAGTTGGCTGCCGATGTGGCCCATGGCAAGTGGGAACTCTTGCCCTCGCTCGACTTTCGTGAACTGCGAAAAAGAGGTAGCACGTTAGCACGCGCTTCCGCAAAGTGTCAAGCGC
>JAKASG010000066.1 GCA_021828285.1 Acidobacteriota bacterium
TTGGCGTTTTTTGCCGGTGCGTCGTCGTTCTGAGCCCCGATGCTTTTATCGGGCCGAAGAATCGCGATTGAGCAAGCAGCGCGGGCCGGCCGCGGGTGCGCAGACCGCCGGGGTTGCGGCTTTTGGGCGCCGAAGGCCGCGGGTCGAGACGAGTGAACGTGATTGCGGCTGCCAGTTGCCTAAGCGAGTTCAAAACCGGGCAATGACAGAGCCGATTTGTCAAACGTTAGCGTGCGGGCGCAGCCGGACCTGGCCCCAAGCCCTGCGACGAGGGCATCGGCAAAAGAACCATTTCCTTCCTTGAGCGCCATCGTTGCCATGAAGACCTCCTGCTCGTTTTCAACCACCAGAGTGTCCGCTTGCAGGATCCTTTCAAGAGCGGCAGCGATTTCGCCATCCGAGAGGCCATAAGCGCGGTCCAATACCCATACGGTCTCGACCATAGCTACGACGGAGATGAAACCTGGATTCGCCTCGGTCATGCGCGACTCGATAATTTTCGTGGCTCTTGGGGATTGCACGGGATCATCCTGCGCCAGGTAGCGGACGAGGATGTTTGTATCGAGTCCGATCATCGCCGGGAAGTGAGGCGACGGAGCCCGGCCGCTCCGTTGGCGACGGCTTGACGCATTTTTTCAACGGTGACCGCTCGCCGGGGCCGTCGCACCATGCCTTTTAGAGCCGTAACGGGGATTTTGGGGAGCAGAACCACCGTGCCATCCGGGTGGAAAAAAAACTTGACCCGGTCTCCGGGCTTCAAGCCGAGATGCTCGCGCACAACCTTGGGGATGGTAGCTTGGCCCTTCACGGTGAGCGCAGATTCCACTGAAGCCTCCATTACATTTCGCACAATAGTAATACCACGGCTTGCCCCCATCCGTCAAGCCGCGCCTCCCCCGTAAACCGAGTGCCCGCTGGAATCCGCAGCGCCGAGCGAGTGTGGCGCCCCGCAGAAGAATTTACAATGCGCGGCGTTGAAGCCGCTCGTAGCGCCGGCATCTTGCCGGCATTTGCCGCCGGAACGGCGGCGCATTCTTGGCAAGTAGCGCGGGCCGGACGAGGCTTCCGGCTCGGCCTTCCCACCGGGAGCGCGCACCCGGGTCGCTCAGGCTGCGACACACCGCGAGATCCGCTTCATCCTCTGCGTCGGCATCGCTTTGTCGCTCATAGCCAGGGGCACCCAATCACCGTCGCGATCTCCGCTATATTATTTATGTCCTGAGAGCTCAGTGGAACGTTGGGGTTCTGGACGATCTCCCCGACGGTCGTGCATAGCTGCGCGTCTGCAGCCGACCCAGGTCGCGGCGTCGAGACCCGCGCTCGTTACGAAGAGCGTAATCGAGGCGCCCCTAGCGACGGTAGGGTCTGGCATAAAAAGCAGGAAGCCCCCTACGAGCGCCGCGTAACTCGACCCCACATGGAGGTAAAAACACCTCGTGGGCGAGAACACGGGCTTCGGCTGGGGCGGGGTCGGCTTTGCAGGCGGCTGAATTCCCTGCGGCGCAGTCGGCTGCCATGCCC
The DNA here is from genome assembly GCA_021828285.1 of Acidobacteriota bacterium. GTDB lineage: Bacteria > Acidobacteriota > Terriglobia > UBA7540 > UBA7540 > JAKASG01. Next base: position 1,522 of record JAKASG010000066.1, read on the forward strand.
GCCTTATCACCCGACGTCCCCCTTTTACAGAACCCGCCTGCACTGCTCAACGGTGCGCTGCCTTCGCCATCGCCTCGTACCGCTCTGCTTCCGGCTTGTTACGCAGCATCCTGTGGGTTTTCGCAAGCCACGTGTAGAGGAGCGATGTCGGCATCCCGACCTGCTCAGCCCTGGGGAGGAGCCACTCGAACTCTAGCAACGCCTTCGCACCGGCTCCCTCGTTATAGTAAATGGTGCCGAGCAGGAAGTGCGCGGATGCAACGTGAGTCGGATCGGCTTGATCCTCGCGCCCGAGGAATTCCAGGAAGGTCTGCTTCGCGCGGCCGGGATCCTTAAGGTTGAAGTAGCAGCGGCCCAAGTTGTATAGCACCTTCCAACGCTCGTCCGCGCTCAGATCGAAGGAGCTACACTCCTCAAGCACCTTCCGGGCAGCTTCGTACCGGTTCAACTGCGTGAGGAGAAGCCCTCGGCGGACCTGGACGTCCTCGTACAGAAAGGCGTAAGCCTCGCTGCGCAGCACACCGGGGTACTCCCGGAGAACCCGCTCGAATTCGACAAGCGCCGAGTCCAGGTGCCCGGCAATGGCAAGGCCAGCGGCGCGGGAATGCAGGGCATTGCACTGCACCTCCGGAGCGGGGGAGAGGCTCGCGGCCCGCCGAGTCCTCGCCTGGGCCTCCTCCACCCTGCCCATCCTCGCGAGAACGGCGGACTGGTTAAGCACAACCATTGCCCGCTCGACCGGGTCGGGTGTTACCGACTCGGCGGCCTCGAGTTCTCGAAGCGACTCTTCCAGCCGCCCGGCGTCCCTCATCTCGACTGCGTTCTTTAAACGCCCTGTGTGCATAGTCTCAAGCAGGTAGCGCAGAGTTTCGGTTTTTGAAACTCTGCAGCACTCTGATTTCCAGCTTGTTCCTCAGATTCGTCTCCGTTCGTCGCCCGGCATCATGATTCGATCAACACGAATCGGCCTTCCCTTGCCGGCCGGAGCGCCCACGGCTCCGGGAGGCCAGACTCAGGTCCCAGGCACCCACCGAAATACGACCAGCCCCCGTAGTACTCGTCCGCGCAGTCCCAGTCGCCGCAGGTTATCGGGTGGCAATGCTCATCCCCTTGCACGCACGGTCCCGTCCCTTGCAGGTTGACGCATCCATTCTGACCTGCGGTGCACAGCCCCAGCGGGTCAATGAATGTCGTAGGATTATTGAGCGCGTAGGCGTAGCGGTTGAGGGATTGCGGATTCATGATGTCGCCGCCGAGCGGGTCGGGCGAGAGCCAGCGGCCGAGGGCCGAATCGTATTGCCGGAACCAGGTATGATCGTTGCTCGTTTCCGGGTCGCGCTCCATGCCCGCGAACCTGTAATTCTGCCCGCAGGTGTCCTTGAAATTCAACTCCCCGCCAAAGGGATAAAAATCCGCGTCGTAGCAAACTTGCCCCGTCATTCCCGTGATCGTGTGCTCGGAACCGAGCGCGTCGGCATAACAGATGTACCCCGCGCCTCCCTGGGAGGCCACGAGCTGCCCCAGCCGTTGGCCGTCGAAATAGATGTAGTCGTTCGCCCAGTTCCCCGACGTGTCGGTTTCCTCCAGCACTGACCCATCCAGCGCGCGCCAGTAGAGCGTCCCCGTCGAGCCGGAAGATTTCTCCACCCGCTCGCCCCCGCCGTCGTAAACGTAATTAAAGTTTCCCGAGCCCGAGTTCGCCACGCTCGGCGGACGCGTAAAACAGCAGGGCTCCCACCAAAAGCAGAGGCAAATTCCACACGGCCGCCATCATCAAAGCGAAGCCGCTCAAAACGCCGGAGACGATCACAGGCACCACAAGAGGAACGACTACGCTGCCCCACGCGACGTATGCCGCGAGGCGCGGCTTGACGATTGCCAGAGCTCCCACGGGCACCAGCATTAAGTCGGGCAGCAGAACGGCAACCTCTGGCCACATGCGGCGAAACCCGAAGGGCCCGTGCAGGAGCCAGACGGCATGTGGCAAGCGCCACGCGCCGACGGCAAGCGCCAAAGCGATTGCCAGCAAACGGGTCATGCCGCGCCAGGTGCCGCCGCTCAGCGTCTGGAGGATCCGCCCCGCCAAGCGATCCGGGCCGGGGGAAGCAGCCACCGCGGGGCCAGCCGGTTCGGGCGAGGAGGCGTAGAAAAACAACCACGCGACGGCGAGCAGAGGGAAAACGAAGAAGAGTAAGGTCTTCACGACACCCGACACCGTCCAGTACGGCGTCCAGTATCCCAGTATCACCAAGGCCGCGGTTGAGCTGAGGGAAGCGGCCAAGGCGGTGGCGAAGCCCACGGCGGCGGCGCGAGGTCTGAACCAACCCAAGACGGACAGAGGCAAAAACGATAGCTCTGATAGGGTATCGGCGAGCCATAAGATGACGTCAATCCAGTCCTTCATCCCGCCGATGAACAGCGCCCGCATCGCACCTGGGAAGAATACCAGGCCCATGACCACACCCAGCCCTACCCCCAGCCGATGCGCTACAACCCTCGATGCCCGAGCCTTCGTTCCTTGTGCCACCAGTACCCCTCCCCGGTCTACGGCCCGCAGCCGAACCACCCAGAAACAGCCCCGACCTCCGCAGTTTCGCCCGGGTTGGCAAGCAGTTCCTCAGGCGGTATGCCCGCAATGTCAGCGCACAAGTGCTGGTTCGCGACGTTCATGGCGGCCACCTGCGCTGGCGAGAGGTACCACGACCATGGCGGGATCGTGTCCTTGAAGCTCATCCCTGCCGCGTAAAACGCATAGTCGTGAGCTTGCCACCCGGCATCCAGGCTGTTTGTTGGGGCCTTTCCGTTTCCCCCAGGACCGCAGTAGTTCGTACCGGGCAGCAGAGCACGAAGGGGCGTACGCAGCTGTGGGCACGGCCCGCCGAGGCAGCCGCTGCTGCTGAATGGGACGACCGTGCCGGGCAGGGACGGCAGGTCGATCTCGTCAGCCTCCGCGCTGAACAGCGGCTCGCCGTTGGGACCGGACCAGAAAACTCCGTCGCCTACACCCCAGTCAATCGTGTACGCCAAAGGCCCACGCGGGGTCTGCCTTGTGTAGGTCCCTCCGATCGCCTCCGTCGCCGCGACCCAGGATTCATACGCGGCCAGGGACGCCGCGATCTCGCTGGACATGTGGCACAACGGGAAGCCGAGCGGGTCGAAGGAAACGCCGTCGCACGGGCTCTCGGCACCGCGCTCGACGTCGTTCACGGGCGAGCCGCCGTTCGGCGGCCCCATCGAACATGGCCCCGGCTGCCCTGTGGCCTTGCACAGCCCCAGCGGGTCGGTGAACGTCGTGGGGTTGTCGGTCACGTAGGCATAGCGGTCGAGGGACTGCGGATTCATGATGTCGCCGCCGAGCGGGTCGGGCGAGAGCCAGCGGCCGAGGGCGCTGGAGTAGTCTCTTGCCGGCGTGCGGTCGAGCTGCGTGACGCCGTCCCGCTCGCGCATCCCGGCAAAGAACACCGCGTTTCGGCTCCCCGAGCTCGCCAGCTCGTCTCCCCACGGCAAGTAAACGCTGTCCTGTTCGAGCGTGTCGCTCTGGTTCGTCATCGCCGTGGTCGTCTCCAGCGCGTCCGCGTGCAGGTACTCCGTCTCACTGCCGCTCGGCCCCGTCGTCATGCGGCACGGATGCATCCTCCCGCCGCCGTCCCCAAGATGCTCTGTGACAAAATCCATGACGCTCAGTTCACTCCGTTGCCATTTCATTCAGCAATTCTCTTTTGCGCGCCTGCAATTGCAATTCGCGGTCGCGCAGCGGAAGCACTTCGCCGGCCCAGAGCGTTTGCTGCTGAGGCTCGGGCAGGCGGGCCATTTGCCGCGCGAGAGCGGCCTGCTGGCTCAGAATCAGCGCCTTGCGATGCTCGATCTCGAGGATTTCATTAAACTCACGCATCTTCCACGCGTCTTTCCCGAGCGCGCGGGCATCCAGCCTCGCCGCATCCGTCGAGACCCGGTCGAGGCTGGCGTTCCATTCGCCGAGCCGCGGCTCGAGCGACGACCAGATGCTCTCGAATGACGCCGGGGTTTGGAACCGCGGCGTCAGCGTCGAATCAATCTGGTGCTCCAGCATCCCCTCGATCGCAAGATCGCGCGCAAGGAATCTGGCTCGTCGCACCATCCTGCCCGCCGAACGGCCGTAGAGAACCCCTCCCGCGGCGGCGGCTACAATGATGGCGCCGCTCAGGGTAAGGGCAATCCGGTGTTTGCGGCGAATCAAGCGGTCGCCGTCACCCTCCCTCGCTTCGATTCTCTTCCATAGCCGGACGGCAAGGTAAAGGCACAGCAACCCGATCACCGCCTTTCCGGCGGGCCGCATTCCGCTGAACGGCGCGTACAGATTCGAGACAAATGCCGCCAGGCTCCAGCCAACGGCCAGCGTCGAGCCCAGCACCGCAAACACAAGTCCCGCATAAAGCCCTTCAACCGTCACGCCCCGCGGCGCCGGTATGAGCACGGGCGCCGCGTCGAATTCGACGCCGTACATTCGCCGCCCTCCGCCCAGATCCCTCCGCCATACGATTTTGCCCCGAGCCTCAATCCCCTGACCTTGCCGCCCATGCGGCCACACTGCGCTGGCGGCTTCGTCCTTCACATATTCGAGCGAGCTGACGAAGGAAAATCCCCGCTTCGAAACGTTCTCGCTCAGCACTTGCTCGTGTTGTCCCGATGGTCTTTGGAGGGTGACCGGCCGTTGAAGGTGAAATCGCGGATTTCGCCGCGAACCCTGGCGCTCGCCGGGTTCGGCGCCCGCCTCGAGCGCCCCGGCGTCCGCTTCCGCCGTATCCCGTGAAGCGCCCGGAGCCTTTCTCGTAAAGCCCCATGCTGTTTCCGATTGGCACGCCTCGCAGCGCCGGCTAATCATGGCGCCTTCTTCGAGCGCCTCCACTTCCGATTGCGAGAGGTGCGCCACCGAAACCTTCCCGCAATTTCTGCATTCGAGCAGCGCCTTCGCCTGTTTCGGCTCGACGGCCGCGGCGGGAAAATAAATGCTCCACAGGTCCGGATCCCCCTCCGTCGCCGCCACGCCCCATTCCGAACCGCCTTCCGGCTTTTCTTCGAGCGCGCCCACCACGCAAAACTTCGCCGTCTTCTTGTTGATCAGGTTCGTGATGCGCAGCTTTTGCCCGCTCGCCAGCGCATGGCTCGTCTGGATGCGCGCGCCGAACCGGCTCACCGTCACCGTCTGCCCCTCGCACTCAAATTGCTCGCCGTCGGGATCGTCCGATTGAATGAGCAGAGGAACGGTCACCATGAACCGGTCCGATCGCCTTCTTTTTTCTCCTGATTCAGCCATCGCGTTCCCTGGCGCCGTGTGAGAGATGAAAGCGATTCATACCGTCGCCGCGCTCTCATGCTGAGTGAAGCGAAGCATCTGCTGTTCCGCCGTTCGAACAGGCAAAGCCGGATTCTTCGCTGCGCTCAAGATGACGAGCCATCGGACGTCCAACCTATTTCATTGACGCGACCCTGGCTCTCCAGCCGCTTCACGCCTTTGGGGATCGTTCGCTCCGCGTCACTGCCCGCATCCCGTCGTGACGGTGACGGACCCGAGCGACCCAAATATCGGCAGCGTCCCGTCGTTTCCGGGCATTGGCCCGGGCGGCGCGGCGCTCGTAGCCTGGAGCGACGAAATTCCCGTCACGCACGGATCGTCCGGGACCGCAACGATGCTGAATCCATTGATTTTTCCGTTGTGCGGCGGATCGGGCAGATAAATGTAGGTGTAGCCGTTATCGTCGCCGGAAGCGAGGAGCTCGTCAATCAGCCCGGCCGCCTGCGCTGATGCGGGCTGTCCTGCAATGCTCCCGAGAGATTTCAGGTCGGGACTATATCCCATCGAATAAGTGTCGGCGTAAGTGAGTTCAGCCGCTTGCAGCGTCCGCAACGTCGCCGCGGCCGCGGCCTGGCGGGCAAGAGCCCGTGACCGAAATAGGCTGGGAATCTCGAGCGCCAGCAGAATCAGGATGATGACCACCACAACCAAAAGCTCGAGAAATGAGAACCCTGCTTCGCCCGGCGAATTGCGCCGCCGCCCTTTGCCCCTATTGACCGCAGTCATCCTTCGCCTCAAGACGCCGCTCGTCAGCTTTCGTTGCCTCCTGGCGCTTCCCGGCCGGCCTGCGCGCCCTCCGAGAACGGCAGAGTCCTCACTTCGACCGCCGCGCCCCCGGCCGTTGCGAGCAAGGTTCCCGGCTCCGCAACTTCCCGCCGCACGTAGCCGAGCGCGATCGGTTTCCCAAGCCGCCAGGAAAAACTCGCGCTCGTGATTTCGCCCATTTCACGCCCGTTCGCTTCGAGCTTCTCTCCTCTTGCGAGCGGCGCACCCGTTTGTCCCGCGAGCCCGGCGAGTTTCCAATTCACGTGTCCGCGGCTGCGCGACCGCTCCACAATCTCCTGCCCCACGTAGCATCCCTTGTTGAAGCTCAGCGCGTTCCACAATCCGGCTTCGAGCGGCAGCGTGTCTTCTCCGAGTTCCGAGCCGTAACGCGGAATGCCCGCTTCGATCCGCAGCGCCTCGATCGCCTCCGTTCCGCAAGGGAGTGTTCCGTCGCTCGGCGCCCGCCCGCACGCCGCGCCCCAGACGGTCATCAATCCTTTTGTCTCCGTCCACACTTCGTAGCCATTCTCGCCCGTCTGGCTCGCCTTCACCACCCGGATGGGAATGCCGGCGTATGGGGTCTCGAAGTGCCCGAAAAGGCCAAGCTCCGGCAACTCGATGTGCAGCGTCTTCTCAAGCAGCCCGCGCGCTCGCGGCCCTTCAAACCCGAGCGCATCGAGTTCCACCGCTTCTGCCTCGACCGCCTCCCCGATAATATATCGGCGAAGCGTCGTCATCGCTTTATCGCGCAAATCGGCATCGGTGTCAATCAGGATGCGGTCCTCACAAACGTAAATTCGCAGGTCGGCGAGGATATGTCCCTGCGCGTTCAGCAGCGCGGCGTAAGTCCCTTGGCCGGGCGCGAGGGATTTGATGTCGTTCGAAACAATGCGGTGCAGGAATCGCTGCGCATCCCGGCCTTTCATTGCGAACTTCGCACGAAAGGCCAGGTCGAGCAATCCGGAGGCCTCGCGCAGCGCCCGATACTCCGCCGCCGCTTCGCTGAAGCGCACCGGCACGATCGCACCGTGATATTCGCCGAGCGTCGCGCCTTGCGCGAGATGATAATCAGCCAGCCGGCTGCGGAATGCTTCGCTCAATGGGATGAATTTGCTGCCGAAACTTGAATTCTGCCGGGCCCCGGACGTTCGTCGCGCCGGGCTTCCTCTCGGCGCTTCTCGCTTCCGAATCTTCTCAACGCGCGCGCGGCGGCTGCGATTCCGTCTTCACCGGTTGCGCCGCGGAAAGCTGCACGAATCTCGCGCTCTGCGCGGTGAGCTGTTGCTCGCCCAGCGCCAGCTCCTCTAAGGTGAGCTGGCTCAGCACCCCGTCCACGGCCGTCTGCACCCTCCGCCACAGTGACGCCAATGTGCAACCGGTCGCGTGCGCGCAAATCAAATCCATCCCCGCGTGCTCGTCGCAGAATGCCGGGTCGTAGAGCCTTCCCCCGAGCCACGCCAGCGCTTCGCCCACCTTCATCTTCGCCGCTGGCTGCGCCAGAAGATACCCTCCCGTCACGCCGCGTTCGCTCATCACGAACCCGCCTCGCCGCAGGATCCGCATCAGCTTCGCCACGTAGGAAACCGAGAGCCCTTCCATCTGGCTGATTTCCGGAATCGTCAGGCTCGAGTCGTCGCCTACCTCCGCAAGGCGCAGCAGGCATCGCAATCCGTATTCTTCTTGCGCCGTTAGTCTCATGATTTAATCCCTCGGACGCCTCTCTTCACATCATTCCCAATTGCAGTTTTGCCGCCTCGGACATTTTGCTCGGATTCCACGCCGGCTCCCACACCACGTGCACGTGAACGTCTTTCGCTTTTTCAAGCCGCCGGATCTTGTCTTCCACTTCGCCCGGCAGGCTGAAAACCGCGGGGCATCCCGGCGACGTCAGCGTCATCTTCACCTTCACTTCAGCCGACGGCTCGACTTCAATCTCGTACACCAGGCCGAGATCGTAGATGTTCACCGGAATCTCCGGGTCGAAACACGTCCGCGCCACTTCAATCACTTCCTCGCGCAGCGCCTTGATTCCCGCTTCATCGAGTGTCGCGCCCGCATTCTCAGCGGCCTTCTCGTTCACTTGATTTTTGCCGTCTTCCGTCTTGTCGTCCGCCATCTCGAACCCCTCATTTCCCACGCCTGTCATTCTCAGCCCGTCCGCCGGCGCATGACGGATTCACTTTTCGGCCAGCCTGCCTATTCCGTCGTCGCCGTCTCGCCGCCTTCGAGCGCGTTCTTGAGCGTGTGCCACGCAAGCGTCGCGCACTTCACTCGAATCGGGAATTCCGAAACGCCGGAAAAAACCTTCAGCTTGCCAAGCTCCGCTCCGTCATCCGTCTTCCCCGTCACCAGCGCGTGGAATTCCGTAAAAAGTTTTTCCGCTTCCGCCCGGCTCTTGCCCTTGAGCGCCTCCGTCAGCAGCGACGCCGACGCCGTCGAAATCGCGCACCCTGCGCCTTGAAACCCGATGTCCGCAATCCGTTCGCCCTCCATCTTCAAATAGAGCGTGATTCGGTCGCCGCACAGCGGGTTGTAACCTTCCGCCTTCCGCGTCGCGTCCGCAAGCGCGCGAAAATTCCGCGGCCGCTTGCTGTGGTCAATAATCATTTCCTGATAGAGCCCTCTAAGATCGGACACGCATCCTCGCCTTGTCAGCCATATTTCGCATCGTTATCGAGGGACGGGTGCGATGTGCTGCGCAAACCGGATCACCCATTCTCTTTGCTCCTCAGTCTCCGGCACTTCGACGCCGCGCGCCCTCTGCATGCAAAGGTCTCAGAGGCGGCAGCGTCATTTCCCGTCGTCCATTCCCAACATCGCTTCGGGCGCAACCCGGTCCCTCACCCCAGCACCTCTTTGACCTTCATCAACCCGCGAACCAGCGCATCCACTTCCTCTTTCGTGTTGTAAAACGCGAACGAAGCTCGCGTCGTCGCCGGAACGCCGAAGCGATCCATCAGCGGCTGCGCGCAGTGATGTCCCGTGCGCACGGCGACGCCTTCCTGGTCGAGCACCGTCCCCACGTCGTGCGGATGGATACCCTCCATTTCAAAGGAAATCACCGCCGCTTTCTCGCGTGCCGTCCCGATAATCCTCAGCCCCGGAATTCGCTCGAGTTCTCCCGTCGCGTAATCGAGAAGCTCCGCTTCGTACTCGGCAGCCTTCCCGATGCCGATCGCGTTCACGTAGTCGAGCGCCGCGCCCAGTCCCACGCCCGCCGCGATGTTCGGCGTGCCCGCTTCGAATTTATACGGCAGCGTGTTGTAGGTCGTCTTCTCAAAGCTGACTGAAGCGATCATGTCGCCTCCGCCCTGGTAAGGCGGCATCGCTTCCAGGCGCTCCGCTTTACCGTAAAGCACGCCGATGCCCGTCGGCCCGTAAACCTTGTGCCCCGAAAAAGCGTAGAAATCGCAATCGAGTTCCCGCACGTTCACCGGCAGGTGCGGCGCCGCCTGTGCGCCGTCCACCAGCGCCGGAATCCCCCGCGCGTGCGCCGCTTCCACAATCGCGCGCACCGGATTGATGGTTCCAAGCACGTTTGAGACGTGCGCCACCGCCACGATCCGCGTTTTCCCGCTCATCAGCCGGATCAATTCCTCGAGTTCCAGTTCGCCGCGGTCGTTGACCGGCGCGACCTTCAGCCGCGCGCCTTTTTCCTCGCAAAGAATCTGCCACGGCACAATGTTCGAGTGGTGCTCCATCGCGGTAATCAGGATTTCGTCGCCCGGCCCCGTGTGCGCGCGTCCATAAGTCTGCGCCACCAGATTGACCGCTTCCGTCGTTCCGCGGACGAAAATGATTTCGCGGCTTTCCTTCGCGCCCAGAAACTCCTGCGCCTTGATGCGCGCCGTTTCATAAGCTCGCGTCGCCCGCTCGCTCAGCTCGTGAACCCCGCGATGGATGTTCGAGTTGTCGCGCAGATAAAACTGTTCTTCCGCCTGGATCACCGCGAGCGGTTTCTGGCTCGTCGCCGCGTTGTCGAGATAAACGAGCGGCTTGCCGTGCACCGTCTGCTCGAGCACCGGAAAATCCTTTCGCACCCGCGCCACGTCGAAGGTTCTTCCTTGCGTTTCCGTCTCCGTTTCCATGTTCATCCTGCCCACAGGCTGCTGAAAAACCCTCAAGCAGATGTCATTCTGAGCGAAGCACCTGTCATTCTGTGTCCCTCAACCGACGGACCCGTCCGTCCACCGACGGACGAAGACTCAGCTTTTCAGCAACCCGCTAATCCCCTTTTCCCGCCAGCCGCGCCGAAATATGCCGCTTCAGGCTCTCGCGCAGCGGCGCATCGTTGATCCGGTCGAGCACGTCGTTCGCGAAAGCGGCCACCAGCAGGTTTCGCGCTTCCTTCCGCCCGATCCCGCGCGACCGCATGTAGAAAAGCGCCTCCGCGTCCATCTGCCCGATCGTCGCTCCGTGCGTGCACTTCACGTCGTCCGCCCAGATTTCGAGTTGCGGTTTCGTATTGATCGTCGCATCGGGTGAAAGCAACAGGTTCTTGTTGCTCTGCTTCGAATCCGTTTTCTGCGCGTCCGGCCGCACGATGATTTTCCCGTTGAAAACGCCTGTGGACTTGCCTTCGAGGATCCCTTTATAAACTTCCCGGCTTCCGCAATGCGCCTTCGCGTGGTCGAGCGTCGTGTGCGAATCCGCGTGCTGCGTGCCCGCGAGCACGTAAAGCCCGTTGAGGGTCGCTTCTCCGCCTTCGCCGTCCAGCACGCAGGCGGGTTCTTCGCGCGCCAGCGCCGCTCCCAGCGTCACCGTCGTCGAGCGCACGATCGAGTTCCTCGCCTGATGGAACGTCGCCGTCGCAATGTGAAACGCCCGCTCGCTTTCGAGCTGCGCTTTCACGTGTTCGAGCACCGCGTTTTCTTCGGCCACTGCTTCCGTCACCGCGTTCGTAAAATAATTCGGGACTTCCGCGCCCACGTAGATTTCGACCACCGTCGCCTGGCTTTCCCGCCGCGCGACGATCAGGTTGCGCGGATAAACCGCCGCCGGCTTCCCCTCCGGCCACGCCACGTGGATCACGGCAATCGGTTTCTCCACCACGGTTCGCTCCGGAATCTCAATCCACGCGCCGTCTCCGATGAACGCCGTGTTCAGCGCGACGAAGGGATGCGCGCGGTAATCGGCGCTGCGCGCGAGGTAGGGTTCGATCGCCTCCGGCCTTTTTTCGAGCGCTTCGCCGAGCGTTCCAATCCGCGCCCCGCTTCCGCGAACATCCGTAAGCTCCGCCGCGTAGCGCCCGTTCACGAAAACCACCCGCGGGCCGTCCAGCTCGCTCGTGAGCGCCTGTATCCGCCGCCGAATGGCCGAAATATGCTCCTCTCCGGCTTCCGAACTGACCGGCTCGAATTCTTCCCGCTTAATCGCCGCGACGTTCGTGTATTTCCAGTCTTCATGCCGCAGCGTGGGAAATCCGAGCTCCGCGAACGCCTCCATCGCTTCCCGCCGGATCGCCCGGAGCCACTCCGGCGCTTTCGCCTTTTTCTCGAATTCCCCGTACTGCCTCAGATAATTCTCGATCTGTGTTTCAGTCGCTGTCGTCACGCGTTGTCCTTTTGTCTGTCGCTTTTTCGCCTGTCATTCTGATCGAACCGAAGAATCTGCTTCTCCGTCATCCTGAGTGCGCCCTCTGCCATTCTGAGTCCGTCAACCGACGGACGAAGAATCTGCGCTCAGAATTCGTAGCTCATAATTTGAAATTACCTCTACGCTCCAACCGGTTCTTCAATCCAGCCGTAGCCCTTCTGTTCGAGTTCGAGCGCCAGTTCTTTCGACCCGGACTTCACAATCCGTCCGTTTGAAAGCACGTGAACCGTGTCGGGAACGATGTAATTCAGCAGGCGCTGATAGTGCGTCACCACGATGATCGAGCGGTCCTTCGCGCGCATCGCGTTCACGCCGCTCGCCACAATCTTGAGCGCGTCAATATCGAGCCCGGAATCCGTTTCGTCGAGAATGGCGAGCTTCGGCTCGAGCACCGCCATCTGGACAATTTCGTTGCGCTTCTTCTCGCCGCCGGAAAATCCTTCGTTCACCGGCCGCGTCATCAGCGTCTCGTCCATTTCGAGCAGCTTGATCTTTTCGCGAATCCGCGCGAGAAAATCCATCGCATCCAGCTCTTCTTCCCCCCGCTGCTTGCGAATGGCGTTGAGCGCCGCGCGCAGAAAATATGTGTTTGAGACGCCCGGAATTTCCACCGGATATTGGAACGCCATGAACACGCCGGCGCGCGCCCGGTCTTCGGGCGCCATCTCGAGCAGATTCTTCCCGTCGTAAATCACTTCGCCTTCCGTCACCGCGTAAACGTCCCGGCCCGCCAGCACCTGCGCGAGCGTGCTCTTTCCCGAGCCGTTCGGCCCCATGATGGCGTGCACTTCCCCCAGGCCGATTTTCAAATCAATCCCTTTCAGGATTTCATTGCCATTCACCGTAGCGTGCAAATTTTTGATTTCAAGTAGCATTCGTTTTTTCGTCCTTTGCCATTCGTGCTTCGTTTTTCATCCCTGTCAGTCGTTCGCTGTCCCCCGTCATTCCCGCGAAAGCGGGAATCCAGGAAACCCATCATCACGTCATCGCGCAGGCGCTCGGGCGGCGGCGACCCGCTGGAACGAAAAGTCCGGAAGCTCCGCCCGCTCGCGCCCGTGCTCGATGGTCATATTCATCAGGTTCCCCGCGGCGTCGAATTCAACCACGGTGTTTTCATCGAGGTCTCTTGTATCGGCCACTGTGCCGCTCTTGAGCGTAATGTACAGCGTCTCCGTATCCTCAAAGTATTGGACCCTCATCTCGGAACCTATTGTGAAGCCATCCACTCCTCGAAGTGCAGCGACCCGGTTGGGGTTCGATCTCGCGGGAAGCCAGCTTTCGCAAGCTCATCGGCAACCGTTTTGGGAGCGCCGCCGCGCGTAATTCGCAAGCCATAATTCGTAATTCATAATTACCCGACGCTGCCTTCCAAACTCACGCCCAAAAGTTTTTGCGCTTCGACGGCGAATTCCATGGGCAATTCGCGGAAGACCTGCTTGCAAAATCCGTTGACGATCATGCCGATGGCGTCTTCGGTGGAAAGCCCGCGCTGCCGGCAATAGAAAATCTGGTCTTCGCCGATTTTTGAAGTGGAAGCTTCGTGCTCGATTTGCGCCGTCGAGTTTTTGACCTCGAGGTACGGAAACGTGTGCGCGCCGCACTTGTCGCCGATCAGGAGCGAATCGCACTGCGAATAATTCCGCGCGTTCTCCGCGCCTTTCAGCACCTTCACCATGCCGCGATAGCTGTTCTGCCCGCGCCCCGCGCTGATGCCTTTTGAGACGATGGTGCTCTTCGTGTTCTTGCCGAGGTGAATCATCTTCGTGCCCGTATCGGCCTGCTGGTAATTGTTCACAACCGCGACCGAATAAAATTCGCCCGTTGAGCCGTCGCCTTGCAGAATGCAGCCCGGATACTTCCAGGTAATCGCCGAGCCGGTCTCGACCTGCGTCCAGGAAATCTTCGAGTTCCTGCCGAGGCATTTCCCGCGCTTCGTCACGAAATTGTAGATTCCGCCTTTGCCGTGCTTATCGCCCGGATACCAGTTCTGCACCGTCGAGTATTTGATCGTCGCATTGTCGAGCGCCACCAGTTCCACCACCGCCGCGTGCAATTGGTTCTCATCGCGCACCGGCGCCGTGCAGCCTTCGAGATAGCTCGCGTAGGCGCCTTCGTCCGCCACGATCAGCGTCCGCTCGAATTGGCCCGTATCCTTCGCGTTGATTCGGAAGTAAGTCGAAAGCTCCATCGGACAGCGCACCCCCTTCGGAATGTATGCGAAGGAGCCGTCGGTGAATACCGCGGAGTTGAGCGTGGCAAAAAAATTATCCGAGTATGGAACCACGGAGCCGAGATATTTGCGCACCAGATCCGGATGCTCCTCGACCGCTTCCGAAAAACTAGAGAAAATGATGCCAAGCTCCTTCAGCTTCGCTTTGAACGTCGTCCCCACCGACACGCTGTCGAACACCGCGTCCACCGCGACGCCCGAAAGCGCTTCGCGCTCGCGCAGCGGGATGCCCAGCTTCTCGTACGTCCGCAGGATTTCCGGATCGACTTCCTCAAGGCTCTTCGGCCGCGCCTTCTTCGGCGCCGCATAATAACGAATCGCCTGATAATCAATCGGGCCGTAGTGGATGTTCGCCCACTTCGGCTCCGTCATCGTCTGCCAGTGCCGGTAAGCTTTCAGCCGCCACTCGAGCAGCCATTCCGGCTCATTCTTCTTTGCCGAAATTACGCGGATGACATCCTCGTTCAGTCCGGCCGGGACCGTCTCCTGCTCGATCTCGGTGACGAACCCGTATTTGTAATCCTGCGTCGCTAACTCCTCAACATTGTTGACTGGTGTTGGCATTCCAATTTCTCCCCTTCCAAAAATCGAGCGATCAGAGCGACTTACCCTCTTCTACACCCGTGGGGCGTCTGCTCCAGAACTCGCACTCCTAGCCTGAATTCAGCATAGACAATCTGTACGGCTAAGTCAAGTTTCTTTGTCTTTTGTTTTGAGATATTTACGGCTGAGAAGAGCGCGGAAAGGCATGGATTAGTGGATCGGGACGGCGAGACCGAAAGGGAGAAATGTTCTCCAACGGGTTTCAGGGTCTTTGCGAGGAACCTTCGGCCAGCTTCTGAGCGAGTGCGATGGCGCCGAGAACTCCGGCATTGTCGCCGAGGGTCGGGAGCACAATGTAGTCGTGCATCCGGTCAGTAATTTCCTTGACTTGAAGATAGCCGTTAAGCAATCTCAAGGTTTCGCGGTGCACCAGTGGAAGCAATTCTGCTCGCTGCATGACGCCGCCGGCAAGAATGACGCGCCGCGGCGAAATGGCGCAAATCACGTTCATTAATCCCTGAGCCAAATAATGGGCTTCAAGGACCCAGGCAGGGTGGTTGGAGGGCAGGTTCTCCGCTTTCTCGCGCCAGCGCGCCTCGATGGCAGGCCCAGCGGCGAGACCCTCCCAGCAGTCGCCGTGAAACGGGCAGGCGCCCGGGAATGGATCCGCGCTCCAATCGTGGGTGACGCGCATATGGCCCATTTCCGGATGAAGCGCGCCGTGGATCATCCGCCCTTCGATGATTCCGCCGCCGCCGATTCCCGTTCCAACCGTCAGGTAAACGAAGTTGTCGAGTCCGCGCGCCGCCCCCCAGATTCCTTCGGCGAGCGCGGCGCCGTTGACATCCGTATCGAAGGCGACCGGCACGCCGAGCGCCCGCCGGATCGGGCCCGCCAGGTCCGTATTCCGCCAGCCGGGCTTCGGCGTCGAGGTGATGAAGCCGAATTGCGCGGAGTCCGGGTGCAGGTCAACCGGCCCAAACGACGCGATACCAACGGCCGAGATTTTTTCGCGCCGTGTGGCCTCGCGGAAGAATTCGATGACGCAGCGAATCGTTTCATCCGGTGATGTCGTGGGAATAGAGACTCGCGCGCACAGATCTTCCGGACCGGTTCCAGCCGCGCACACGAACTTCGTTCCTCCCGACTCGATCCCGCCGAATAGCGCCACGAACTCTCCCTCGAGCAGCACGGCGCCACTCGTTTCGCGGCGGCTTGCTGCTGAAACCCGTCATTGTATCTATTCGCGCCGGCCAGCGCCAGCGGCGAGCATACCTTAACCGGGCGGGAATCTTTCGGCGACGCGGACTTGGCGCGCCGACCCCCGGAAATAAAAAGCCCCGCACTGGGCGGGGCTCAAGGTCGCTCTTTCGAGTGTTGCCTTACGCAGGCAGAACCTACTTACTAAGATAAGCAGGAATCGCTGCTGAGATACGGGTATATACTATCGCAATTCCCGCAAGTGTCAAGGAGGATTTATGGATGGTCAGACCGCGAGCGAATACGTTCTGGGACTCGACCTGGGTACCAATTCCCTAGGCTGGGCGATAGTAGGTTTGGTGGACGGGGAGCCACACCACCTGCTCCATGTCGGAGTGCGCGTATTTGACGCCGGCATGGAGGGCGATATCGAATCAGGCCGCGAGGAATCGCGC
>JAKASG010000067.1 GCA_021828285.1 Acidobacteriota bacterium
CCGGGATGCGCGAGCGGGACGGCGTCACGCAGCTCGACCGCACGCCGGCAAGAGACTACTCCAGCGCCCTCGGCCGCTGGCTCTCGCCCGACCCGCTCGGCGGCGACATGACCGACCCGCAGTCCCTCAACCGCTATGCCTACGTGACCAACAATCCCACGACATTCATTGACCCGCTGGGGCTGTCACCCTGCGACAGCGCGAACCCGCCAAAATTTTGCGACAAGGGCTGGGCCCGGGCGAACGACGATGTGAGCCGCCTGGAATGGATGGAGGATTGGGTGGATTACCAGGTCTGCGTGGACGAGCAGAGCCTCGCGGCGTGCAACGTGTTCTTCGGACTTTATGGTGACACGGTCGCAGCGAGCCTCTCGGGCCTGTACGCGCAAGGAGGCGGGGGCCTGATGAGCGGCGACTTCGGCGCGGGGCTTCCGGTGCTGCCAACCGGCATCCCCGATTGCGGCGACTTTGGCGACTGCGGGCCGGGCATCGGAAGCGGCTTTGCCGCCGCTGCGGTCCTCGGGGACGTCGGCGAGGGGCTGGGTGACGTCGCATGTCCGTGGTGCGCGATTGGCCTCCTGGCCGCACCTTGGGTGGCACAGGGCGTCGTATGGGGATATCAGAACTGGCTAGCTTACAAGGAGGACATTCAACAGAACCTGGATGCCGCTCGGATTGTCAGTAGGGAGCCGGGATGCAGAGCGCCCGAGCCCGACGACTTCAACACGGTGCATGAGATCATTCAAGAACAGAAAGGACCGGATGGGTTGGTTTCGTGGGAAACCCTGTTGGAAGCTTGGCGGGAGGTGCTTTGTCAATGAAGAGCGGTAGCACGCCATCCTTGACCAAGGCGGCTGATATTGAAAGCGAACTCGCGAAATTAGTCGGCCTTCGGCTCTTTAAGTGTTGGAAATTGTTGGGCACTCGCATCTTCTACTTCAGCGCTGCCGGCCCGGAAACACCCCGCAGCGACTGGGACTTTATGCTGAGCCTGGAGTGTCCGTGGCGCATCGAAAAGCGTGACCAAGTCGTCGTTGGTTCCCAGGACTACGGTCTTCCGGCGAGCGGGAACTCGGATCCGGCCTGGAAGCCAAACGCGCAGTCGGGCCATTTGCAGGACGAAAAACTCCGGGAGCTATTGGGTAGGCAAGAAGATGCCGCGATCTACAGCCTCAGACCAGATCTCGTCGTTGAGAGTGTTAAGGCCGACGCTGTCGGCGGTTTCCGCCTCCAACTTTCGGGCGGCTATAGTCTGGCTGCCTTTCCAACGACCGACAATGACATGCAGTGGCTCCTAAAAAGAAGCACCGGCGGCTATCTGATTCTGATGAAAGGAAGCCTTCATAGAGCTGACGGGTAATAGCCGGCAGCGGTGGCCACGCCAGGGATTTTGTGACGCGGGTATTTCGCGGGTGGCGCATCGCGCATGTTGCGATGTGTGCGACCATTGGGGGGGTCGCGAGCCTGCAAGGATGCGGCAGGATTTTGTGACGACCGGGCCGTGTCCGTTATATGATGCGCTCATGCGCGAGTATCATCCGACCTCGGGCCGCTGGCTCTCGCCCGACCCGCTCGGCGGCGACATCATGAATCCGCAGTCCCTCAACCGCTACGCCTACGTGCTCAATAATCCTACGACATTCATTGACTCGCTGGGGCTCGGCTTTACCTGAACGCCGGCCATACTGGTCGGTGGCCAGTTCATCCTGATCTGCTCCGAGACAGGCCCCGGCTCCTCCGGCGGCGACGCGGGCGGCGGCGGGAACAGCGACGCCGGGACGGGGCAGAGCGACGCTTACGGAGGCCACTACGCCAACCAAGGCTGCCCAATCTACAACCCCCACTGCGCCTCCGCCAACCCGCCGCAAGCGCTGCCTGCCGGCCCCGGCGACCTGCCGCAATCGCAGGAATGCAATGGCTTTGGCCGCGGGCTGTCCGGCAATACGGCGCTAGCGGGCAAGCAGGGTGGAATTCCAGGGCAGACCGTAGAGCCAGGGACTGCGGCTGTGATCCCTGAACAGTTCGGAGTTTCATCCGGCACCGCCCTGGGACCATACGCGCCAAACATTTCCGGCATCATCGGGGCAGCTACGTTCTTTGGCGCCACAGATGTGATAGCTGGGAAATCTCCAATACAGGGCCTGAACGTCCGTGCGGCGCTTCAGGAACTTTACCCTGACCAGCTAATCCTCGAAATACCCGGAGCAGCAGACCAAGGGGCCAACACACCCGTTACGATTAATGTTCCGGAAACGCTCGGTTGTCCAACGGGTACGAGTCCCGCCGTACTCGGAGACCCTGTGCTCCCGCCTCCTGGCTCGCCTGCTCCTGCGGTTGCAGGGAGAATCAGGTGGTAGTTGCGGGCATGGGGTCGAACTGGAAGCGTTTAAAAATACGCGCCCCCGAAGCCTGGGCGTGTATCGCCCTTATGTCATCCGCCTTCGGCCTTGCGGGCTCCTCCCGCCTATGGGCCCAATCATACCCGCCGGTCAGACCAGTTCACCGCATATTCATTGTTCCTGATGTTGCCAAGGCCAACGTGTCGCTCGACATCGAGTCGGTGAGAGGCGTCCCCCTATATCACTTGCAGTGCCATTCGGCGGGGTATACCGGTGACCCTGATTTTGATTACAGCGGGGATTTCGAGCGTCGGCTCAGTCTGATCGGGCAGCCCAACACGTACAGCACGCTGCTTACCGAGGATGCTCACCAGAGCAGGGATTGGGAAAGCAGGGGGCGCTTTTTTGCGGCTGACCTCCGGGGGGCCTGCGCTCGCATTCCGGAATTCGGCGCGACCCGAAGCTTCAAGCTCAGAGGCATGGACCTGACCCTGAGAATCACGGACGAGAAATTCACGGGGAGCGGCAGGCTGACTTCATTAGCGCTTATGGTGACCACGCGACCCGATCCGCGTGCGCAACGACCGATTGCTGAGGTTGTCCCCCTACCGAAAGCTGGCGCGCCAGTCGAGTGCAAGTTACAGAAGTACTTTGTTAACTACTTGGCATTGGCAGGGAATCATTAGTCGCGCCCAATCCGCGCCGTTAGCTATGAAGCGAGCGATCAGCGGCGGTTAACGGGCAGCGCCCGAAGTTGCCGTGCTGACGCAGGCGGAGTATGAGGGATACGTCACCCACGAAGCGGGTAGATTGTCTCTTGAATTTCAAGAGGGAATTTTCTTTTGAAGGTGCAGGAAACCTTTCTCTTTAGCATTGGGCGGTGGACCCTTCGAATGGAACGGCTCTCAGCCTGGGCTACAGTTACTATGGAGACGGTGCGGTCGAGACAATCACCAACAACCTGGACAACGGGCGCACGGTGACCTATGGCTACGATGCGCTGAACCGAATCGACAGCGCATTGAGCCAAGCGACCCGCGGCGCGGACTGCTGGGGGCAGTCGGTGCCGTCGGGCGGCTACGACCAGTACGGCAACCTGCTCGCGATCAACGTGATCAAATGTTCGGCGCCTTTGCTCCGCCTCAGCGTGAACGCGGACAACCGGATTACGAGCGGGGGGTTCAGCTACGACGCTTCGGGCGACGTGACGAGCGACGGGTACAACAGTTATACTTGGGATGCGGAAGGGCAGATGACGAGCGTGGCGAACTCGGGCGCGGGAACCTTCAATTACGTCAGCACGCAGTGTGCTGGCGGGTCTTGCTCAGTCCAGGTGGGATTCTCGCCGGTGCCAGGCGGAATTGACCTCCGGATCCGTGGGATTCTGTCGTCTGTGCCATCAACCCCGCCCACGATTATACCGGGGAGCGCGTCGAGCCAAGTGTGGCCCGTTCCATACCCGTAGGATTCTTGGGCCACTCGCCGACATTGTTGAGCAAAGATGAAGATCAGGGCTCATCGGATGGATACCAGGGCTCCGGGGCGGCTGTACCTGCTTTTCGCAGGCGCGCTCTTTTTGGGGGCAGCGGCACTATGCGGCGCGGCAGCCCGACGACCGCGTTGCCAGCTCCCCCTGGATGTTGTCGTATACCACCTGCCCGCCTCGGCCGTCGCGGAAAGACGGAAGGTGAGTGCTGACTGGAACAAGACGCTCCGAATGATGTCGGGCGTGCCCGGTTGGCGCGTCAACCACGGGTGGCAGTACTTGCCTCTACGTCTCTACCCGCACGAGCGGTTAGTTATCATGCCAGGCAAAGACCTTATTCCTGGCGCTCCCGGCAAGTGGCTTTTCGCGTATGAGCCGACTTTTTGGGGGAAGCAACGCCCGGTAGCTATTCGGTCGGTGAGGGTCAACCGCAGCCCTCGCCGAATCATTTTCGTCGCCGAAAACGGCGCGGAGATGACGCCGGCGGCCCGGAGGATCGAGTCGGCATTGATCACGCGCGTGCTTTTGAAGGCGCGACCGCAGGATTCGTTCGCGCTCCTGACCGGGGGTGGCCAGCGGATCGCCGTGCGCTTCGGCTCGAGCCGGGCTGAGCTTCTCGCCGCGGCCGAACAGCTCGCAAAAGCGCCCCCTGTTCCGGCGGAGGGCGAAGGCATACGCGACGCGCTGCTCGAAGCGACAACTTGGTTTCGCAAGCCGAGGCCGGGCGACGCGATCTTCGTGGTAACCATGGGGCTGGAAGGAAGGACGCCCGGCTTCTTTGGTACCCTTCGCAACGTTGCGACCCTGGGCCTCGCGCAAAAGCACCAGGCCAGCTTCGCACAAGTGCGCGCGGCGGTCCTGCGCGCCCACATCCGCGTCTTCGGCTTCCAGCTCGGGCCGAGTTCTTATAACTCGTGCCCGGTCTCAGTGTGCGGAGTCGAGGAGCTGCCCAATGCGTCCAACGAAGCGACGTACTTCGGCTCCGGGGGCGCGCCCCGACTGGAGCTTCAAGGCCTTTGCGCCACGAGCTTCGGTGAGTTTGCCCTGCTCGAGGCGGAAGCCGGGACTCACGACGATTCCCCGGCGGCTCGCGTTAAGCACTTCAAAGGCTACGCCGAGACGATGTATGAGGCAGCCAGCGAGTATTACGTCCTCCGCCTGAGCTCGACCAGCAAAAACCTCGTCATCGGCCTCAAGCCCGACGTACAGAATCGGTTTCCCTGGTCGTTCGTCTTCTACCAGCAGCGCGTGGCGCGGTGCGCCGGACATTGAACCTGGGTCATCGGACGCGCAGCAATGCACGACCGTCGGGGAGATCGTCCAGAACCCCAACGTTCCACTGAGCTCTCAGGACATAAATAATATAGCGGAGATCGCGACGGTGATTGGGTGCCCCTGGCTATGAGCGACAACGCGATGCCGACGCAGAGGATGAAGCGGATCTCGCGGTGTGTCGCAGCCTGAGCGACCCGGGTGCGCGGTCCCGGTGGGAAGGCCGAGCCGGAAGCCTCGTCCGGCCCGGTAGTGTCCTAGTTTGATCACGCGGTCCGAGGGGGGACGCCGCGCTCGGTTTTTGGTATCATCCACCGATGCCTCTGTCGTGGAATGAGATTCGCCACCGCGCCATCGCCTTTTCCAAAGAATGGACAGGCGCAAAGCGTGAACAAGCGGAAAAGCAAACTTTCTGGAACGAGTTCTTCAACGTCTTCGGCATCCGCCGGCGCGTGGTGGCGAGCTTCGAAGAGCCGGTCAAAAACCTTTCCGGCGACTATGGCTACATTGATTTGTTCTGGCCGGGCGTCGCGCTCGTCGAGCACAAGAGGCTTCTGCAAAGCTGACTCCAGAGAAGCAGACGAATTTAAAGGGCCTTGCCAAATGGCCGCTGATACGAACCCCCGGGTATAAACCTCCTGCTAACTCGCCGAAGGAGTGAACGTAACGTCCGGCTGAAAATTTCCCAACGGTACGTAAAGTCCGTGGACTTATTGTCATCCACAGTGATTCCATTGTCACGATGCGCGAGAGGCGGGAAACGGAGATTCAAAAACGCTTCGGCGAACGAGTGCGTGAACTGCGGAGGCAAAAGGGGCTCTCGCAGGAATCGCTAGCGCTGGCCTGCGATCTTGATCGCACCTATATTGGCGGCGTCGAGCGCGGCGAAAGAAATATCAGCCTAATCAACATCTACAAAATTGCTGAGGCTTTGGGCATGAAGGCGAAGGAGCTGTTCGATGCCTGATACGTGGGAGGTCCTTGCTTCAGCATCACTCCACCTGCAAGGCTTGTCGGGGCATGTTTTCGATGTTTTGACGATCTCCAAACCGATTTCGCCGGACGCCGCAGTAAATCTCTCGAAGGTCGTCTCGAAATTGTCACCGTTGGTTGGAAACTTGATTGAGTTTAACACCGTGGAGTTTTTGAACCATCAGCCGGAATATCAGGAGTTAGGCGAGTGGAAGCGGCAGGACCCAGGCTTCCCTGACGCGATTTTTGTAGCGCCGACGATCAGCCCAACACCCGGCTTCGAAATCAAAGCCTGGTTCCCGCTAGCGACGGAAATCACGGCTCGATTCAAAGATAGCCAGCGTCACTTCAAACACGACCAGACGCGCGTTTGCATGTTGGCTTGGCTGCCGGATCAATTGATTTTCGGGAGGCCGAAAATCATCGACGTGTGCATTGTATCGGGGCGGTCGGTTGCTGAGGCGCGGGACAACCACTATCACCACCCGCCTGACTACCTCGTGGTGGAGCCAGAAGACACGGCTGCGCGGACACGGAATCTTCAACAGACGAACACCAACGGCTATAAATGGCAGGGCACGTCAACCCAGTTTAGGAAGGCCCAAAGTCTTGTGGAAAGTTGGGGGCCGCGCGGGCGAAGATACGAACCCACAAGGAACTATCAAGTGCTCCTTCGCCAGCTTACCGAGCGGTTTCCCTATCGTCTTGACACGAACTTTGCAAAGATGGATCGCATTGTCCACGCGGGAGTCGAGGATTTTAAGCAGCGCGTGCTCGGCACGAAATTTCGCGGGCAGACCATCGCGCAGTGGGGCCGCCTGCTGTTTCAAGGTTCTGATGAGGCTATCCGTCAAGCTCTGGCCGAGCGCTTCGACATCCGGGAAGAACATATTGGCGAGATTGTTGAATGAGGCGCTTGACGCCGTAGTGGAAGTAGGTGGGGTCAATCTCCGCGCCAAAAGCCCGCCGTCCGGCGTTGCGGGCGGCAATGCAGGCAGTGAATAAGCCGCCAAAGGGCTCCCACACGACGTCGCCCTCATCCGACGAGGCGGTGATAATCATCGTGGTGAGGTCGAGAGGCTTCTGATTCAGGTGAATTGCCCTGCCACTGTCGCCGTTGACCTTAAAGCGCTCTGGCCCTTGGAGGGCGCTCCGCTCCCAAACGTTGGTGAAGCCGTGGGGGCAATTGAATTTGGAACGCATGGCGGCCCACTGATCGGCAGAGCAGGGCTGCCTCCCATCTATCGAGAAGTAGGGCCTTCCAGCGGGGTCGCCGTGCTGGTTGGCGTACTCTTGCATCTTTGCGAACATTTCCGGCGGCGGGTAGTACCACAGATGGCCTTGGTCTAAATATTTACGCGTGGCGGCGTCGGCGACGCCGCAGGCCTCGTTAGCCTTGCGGACAGGTAGGCCGCTGCGCTTCCACTCCTGAAGGAGCCAGGTCTTTAGAGGAAGTCCATGAACTCGGGCTTCGTACACGTACTGGACGCACATTTCCGACACTACCGGGAAGCGCCGAATTTTCGAGGTGTTTACATTGCCGGCAATATGACCCTTGCCCTTGTTCCAGATGTTCGCGTTGATGTAGCGCCAGCCGTACCTTTCAAGGATGGGATGGACTGCGGCCCAACCGATTTCCGAGTTCCAAAACCACAGAGTAGTCGACGGCGCTGCACGCTTCGACCAGGCGGCGATATGCGGCTCATACCATTGCGGCAAGCCGAGGTGGTCTGAGGTGTCGCCTTCGAAACCAAGCACGCCGTAGCCTCCATCGGACACGATGACCGTTGGTGGTTGCCATTGCCCGTAGTGTTGGAGGCTGTCACCAAGCTGGATGGATACGAGCCCGTCCGACCACATCGCCATATCAGGGGCGGCTACATCTTCAACGGCGCGGCCACGGCCAACCGTGCTTGTCGGCGTGTGGCGTCGTTGAGTGGAATTTCTCGGGTGAGCATCCATGCCGGCCTTCCGTAGGGTGTCGCGGCGTTTTCCTATCCCCCAATTCAAAGCAATATCCAAAGTCATCATATCGGTGAAATGGCGCCGAGCCAAGAGAAAAAATACTGGGCGGCGTTACCGCACTCACAAGTACCCGTGGCCTGAAGCGCCGAACGCCAAGCAGCGCGCCGCCGTAGAAGCCGCCGCGCAGGCGGTTTTGGACGCGCGGAAGGAGTTCCCCGATGCGACGCTGGCAGACCTCTACGATCCGCTGGCGATGCCGCCCGCCTTGGTGAAAGCCCACGCTGCGCTCGACCGCGCCGTTGACGTCTGCTATCGCCCGCAGCCTTTCGAGAACGACCGCCAGCGCGTCGAGCACCTCTTCGCCCTCTACGAAAAGCTCACCGCGCCCCTCCTGCCGGCCGTCAAGAAAAGACGGTCCAGGGCACGCTCAAACTAGGACACCACCTCCGGCCCGCGCTGCTTGCTCAATCGCGATTCTTCGGCCCGATAAAAGCATCGGGGCTCAGAATGACGGTGCGCCGGCAAAAAACGCTGCGATTCAGATAGGCGGCATAAAGGTGCCGCTGCGCGGAGCCGCGGCTACAGACAGCCACCGCGGCACAAAGCCGCCGCACCTTGCGCGGCGGGGCGGAGTTGAATAAGATATCGTCGAAAGAAAGCTGCGAGGGAAAGCCTGCCAGCGCGATGATCACTCGGCAAATCGGAAAAGCCGGCGGATATCTGGCCAACGGGATCGTGCAGGGCCTGGCACGGATTCGAATCAATCCGAACGTCCTGACGTTCACGGGATTTGCCATCAACCTGGGCGCGGCATATCTTTTCGCCGGCGGATATTTCCGGTGGGCGGGAGTGGCCGTGATCTTTGCGGCGGTTTTCGACCTGACGGACGGGCCGGTGGCGCGCACGACTCGCCGCGTGACCTCTTTCGGGGCGTTTTTCGATTCGGTGCTCGACCGTTACTCGGATTTATGCCTGCTGATCGGCCTGCTGATCTATTACGGACGGATCAACCGATTTGAATACGTAACGGTGGTGGCGGTGGCAATGATCGGCTCGGTGATGACGAGCTATACGCGGGCGCGGGCGGAAAGCCTGATCCCCACTTGCAAGGTGGGTTTTCTGGAACGGCCTGAGCGGATCGTGCTGATTATTATCGGCGCGCTGACGGAACGGATGGCGCCGGTGCTTTGGGTGATCGTGGTGCTATCGAACCTGACGGTCGTTCACCGCGTACTGCACACTTACCGGGAAGCGCGGATGGCGGCAAATGCGGGGCCGCAGCCTTAATCGAGATTGCGGAGGGAAAAGAGGACCGACCGGTGAAGGCGAAATTCATGAGCGGGGCATAAAGGTGGATAAAAAGGAAACGCAGAAAATGTTTGACATTTAGCAGCGGCATTGCTACTCTTCACCAGTTGGTTTGTTTTACAGTAACTTACGGCCTGCTAGGTTTCGCAAGTGGAATGAGGAAAGCTAAATGGAGGTGAGCGGAATGAGCCCGCGACGTATCTACCAAATGGTTGTGTGCCTCGCGACCATGGTCTACTTGAGCAGCGTTTCTCCGGCGTTTGCAAAGAGCAGCGAGGGGAAACTGAGAATTCATGTGTCCCCAAGGGGCGCCTATGTGTTCGTTGACGGCGCCGCGCTAAAAGAAGGGAACTGCACCCTGGCTTCGCTGTTATGCACCATACATTTGCAGCCAGGCGAACACACTGTCGAAGTCCACAATTACGGATACAAGACGGAAGACCGCAAGGTGGATATCGAGGCAGGGAAGGTGACGCACCTTAACGTTGCCCTCACGAAGGAAGGGGGCCCAGTTTCGCCTCCGTGGGGCCGGATTGAGATCAAGGGCCCGCCGCACGCGGCCGTGCTGATGAACGGCACGACTCCGGACTATTTTGTAGAGCACGTCAGCGGGACGGACAGCAACATTTTCCTGCACCATTTGCTGGTGGTTCCTCCCGGACAACAGCAAGTGGACGTGACCTGGTGGGGAAACACGATCTGGAGCGGGACGGTGGACGTAAAGCCGAACCAGACAACCATCGTTGACGTCAATCACGGCGGCTCGACCTCGACCAAACCCTGGCCGAAGGGCGGAAAGTTCAGCTCGCTGCCGCGGTACACCGTGGGTCTCTTCCACTCGACGACGGCTGTGGCGCCGGTCTCGGGACAGTTTTCCGCGAGTCCCACGTCCGTCAACTGCGGCGATTCGAGCACGCTGACCTGGTCATCGTCGAATGCGGTCGGCGCGCAGATCAGCAACGTGGGCAACGTGGCGACCTCGGGGAGCCAGTCCGTTTCACCGAAGCAAACCACGGATTACGATTTTACGGCTTCGGGGCCGGGGGGCATCGTCCACCAGAGCGCGACCGTCAACGTCAACACGGCGATCCAGGCTTCGCTCACGGCCGAGCCCTCGACCGTGCGCTACCATAAGCGCGGTAGCCAGGTGCTCGAGCAAGGGACGACAACGCTGACCTGGACAACCTCGAACGCACAGACCGTCAGCATTGACCCCATCGGATCGGTTTCGCCGAACGGCAGCCAGACGGTGACGCCGACGCCGACGCAGACCTCGAACGGTCCGGTCAACGAGGACGTTACATACACTTTGCACGCGGCGAACGAGTGCGGCGGTTCAGCAACCGAAACGGCCACCGTCCACATCACCGGCTTGATCGAGCCGGCGGTGACCAGCTCGGAAGTCGAAGCCGTGCTGACGAGCGTCTTCTTCCCAACCTCGCGGCCGAGCGCGCATCATCCGGATGACGGCTTGCTGGCCAGCCAGAAGGCTGAGCTGGATAAGCTGGCAGCGGCGTTCGTGAAGTTCCACAACGCCATCTCGGATTCGATGCTCTCGCTCGACGCCTACGCCGATGTGCGCGGACCGCTTCGCTACAATCAGGAACTCAGCGAACGGCGCGCGGATATCGTGAAGAGTTACCTGGTTTCGCAAGGCGTGCCTGCGGACGCGATCGAGACGCACGCTTACGGCAAGACCAAGGAACTCAGCTTGAAGGAAGTTCGGGCGCTCGAAGCACAGAACCCGAACAAGGTTGAAAAGATGCGGAGCTGGTACCTCGACGTGCTGGCCATGAACCGGAGAGTGGACATCGTCCTCGAACCGGAGGGCAAGCGCTCGACGCCGTACTATCCGCATAACGCGCCTGACGTGGGCGTGCTCTATCAGTTCCACGAGCCTCCGTTGCGTGTCGTCCGCGCGCACGAGTAGTCGCTCGCAGAACGGAACCATCAAGGGCCCTGCTGCTCGAAGAGTTCGGTCGAGCGGCAGGGCCTTTTGTTTTTCCCGGGTCAGAAGCAGCCGGCGGGTTTGGCCGGTGAATTGAGGACTTGCGGAAGCGGAATCAAATCAGCGAGGCGGGACCGGCCCGTGATCGCGCCGGGCAAAGGCGGATTTACCGCGCGCTAAAAATGCGATGACCGGCTGCGCGGCGATGAAGATTGCGGCGAAGAGAAGGCCGATCGTTTTCGCGGCCGCCAGGGCCTGAACCCACCAGACGGCATGATGAGCCGCCGCTTGCCGCCACTCGGCGGCGGCGAACCAGGTTCCAATTCCGATGAGGCCAAGAACGACGAGGAAAAGAATGGCGATCAGGAGACGAAGGATTCGCCATACAAGCTCGTGCCAAATTCGTGCGAACACCCGCTCCCATCCTCCCCGGCGCTTTCCGTTTGATTCAGGGAAGCCCGGCGACGGCCGTATCCCTTCCCCGCCTTCCGCAGATTAAACCATAACTGCCGTTCTCGAAACAACGAATTATATTTGGCAGCCTTGCCGCGAAGTGTTGCACCGCGCCGTCCCTGCCGGTAACATGGAGATGGGAGACTCGAAGGCTCAGTTTGAGTGGAAGTCGGTGTGAATGGGCATCGGAAGGGAGGCGATTTTCCTGGAGAACGCAACAAAAACCGAAACGAAGGCTCAGGGCGGCGCGGCGCCCGCGGGCGAGCGCGATCCCGACGGGATTTATCAGAGCGATCGGCTTGCTGCGCGCGTCGTCGCGGCAGAAGTGGAGATCAACGCCGAAGCGAAAGAGATCCGCTTCGGGGAAATCTACGAAAGCGACAAGCTACTGCTGCCGGACGAATGCGAGTTCCGGAAATACGTCATCGTGATTCAGCAGGTCACTTACGCGAGCCTGCACGACACAATTGATCCGGGCAAGGGACGCGTGTTGCGCGAATGCATCGCAGAAATCCTGCGACTCCGCGAATCGGCGTAGGGACGCTTCACTGGAATCGCCGAGGCGCGGATTACGCCGCGGAGAAGCCGATGCTTCGCTGCGCTCAGAATGAGGGGCGGAAAACGATGGCTCAGAATGACAGGCTGCGCTTCTAATTCCCGGTGGAAGCGGGCAATGGAAAGCCGCGGCCGCGGGCGAGAGCCTGGTTGTAAATGAAGCCAGCGACGGAGACGTCCCACAAGGCGATCCCTGAGGATTTGAAGAGCGTGACATCCTGTGGAGATTCGCGGCCGGGACGCGCGCCGGCGACAATGGCGTGGAGTTCGGCGACGGAATCCCAATCGCGCCCCGCGGGTCCGAGACCGTGGATCAAATCTCCCGCTTCGATTTTCGCCTGCTCGAGCGAATCCACGGCGAGGATTCGCGCGCGGCGGAGCACTTCAGAATCCACTTCGCGGCGATTCGCCATATTCGCGCCAATCACGTTCAAATGAGTTCCCGGCTGAATCCAATTCCCGAAGGCGACGGGCTCGCTCGCGTTGGTCGCGGTGATGACGACGTCGCCCGAGCGGACGGCGGCTTCCGCGGTCTCAACGGGCTCGACGGGGATTTTGAGGCGCTCGGCGGCGTCGCGGCAGAAGGCGCGGCGGCGTTCGGGATCGCGGCTGAAGACACGGACGGCTTCAATCTTCCGCACCCGAGTGACGGCTTCGAGCTGCGTGATTCCCTGGCGGCCTGCGCCGATGAGTCCCACGCGCCGCGCGTCCTCTCTCGCCATGAATTTCGTGGCGACGCCGCTCGCCGCGCCCGTGCGGATGCGACCGAGGTGATCGGCTTCGATGACGGCCAGGAGGGCGCCGCTCGAAGCGTCGAAGAGCACCACCACAAACTGGAAGCCCTGGCGCGTTATCGTGTAAATCTTGGCGCCGAACCAGCCTTCTTCGATGAGCCCCGCGGCCATGAAGTGCAGCGACGCGTGAGGCGCGAGAATCCGCTGCCGCGACCGATTGATGCCCTGGCCCGAGTGCTGCGCGGTGAAGCTCGCTTCGACGCGCTCGATCGCGCTCGCCATGGGGAGCAATTCGCGAACGTCGGCTTCCGTCAGAAAGAGCGGCACGTGTCCTCCAAACTTTCAGTGTAATATCCTGCTTGGCTAATTACAGCCCGCCCGGAAAAGCAGACTCCTCGCTTCGCTCGGAATGACATTTGGCGCAATGGGCAAGCCGCGCGCAAGAAGGGAATTTTATACAATAAAGACGTTTGCCGCCAGCGACGATCCTCGAAAACCCGAAGCGCGACAGCCGGTGAGTCCGTCAGGATTGTGCGGGCGAGCGCTCGGCTTTGGCGTAAGCGTCAAGCTCGCTGCGGAGGCGAGCCAGCAACTCCTCGCGCAGGCGGCGGGCGCGGCCGGCGCGCGCTTGAGAGCGGGCCCGCATCCAGAGCCGGCGCGCGCGGCGATGGAGCAGCCAGGCATATCGCGCGAGGTACAGGCCGGAAGCGGGAAGCGCCAGGGCGTAATAGCCGGCCGCGGCGCGTCCGAGCCAGCGATCGCACAGGAAAATTTGAACCGCATAAAACGCCGCCACAACGAGCGAGCGAAGAATCCATTCGAGCGTCCGCTCGCGGCCGGGACGGTGGCGATGAAGCCCCGCGAGCCGCAAAGCGATCGCAGCCGGAAGATGATTGATGGCGCCGCAGAGCGCGGGCGCGAAGCCGAGGAGCACTTCGGCCCACACCAACGCTCGCGCGCCGGCGGAGCGAATCCAGACGCTCGCTTCCCCCACGAGCATCTCGCCGAGCGAGCAGCGGCGATGGCGTTCGCGCCAGGCGCTGAGCCATTCGCCCAGAGCCAGAAGCCGGCCGGGATTGAGCGCGTTCATCGTCTCCGACCAGTCGCGGACGAATCCGCTCAGACGGAACTCCTCCGGATTTTGCTTCCAATTCTTTTTCGCCGCCCAGCGGCCGGCCAGCTCCGCGCGCAACGCCTGTTCGAGATCGGAATAGAAAAATTCGAGCCGCTCGGGCGAAAGGGCGAAGGCGTTGGCGCGGATTTGGCCCGAGGGATCGAGCTCGAGCGCGAGAGCGTGTTCGGCTTGAGACTCGTCGCCCTCGAAACGCGCGAGATACTCGCGAGGAACGAGCGGCGCATCCACGTAAATGGCAAGCTCTCCGGTTTGCGCGCGTCCGACGGGCAGGAGCAAATCCACGGGATAAACCTCAAGCGGACCGGCGAGCTGCGCCTCCGCTTCAAGCGCGAGACGCGAGGCCGAGCGGAAATGACGGCCGGCGCCATTCAGCTCGGAGGAGGGGAAATCGGCGAAGAGGGCAACGGTCTCGCCGCGCTCCAGGGCTTCGATGGAAGCGGCGCGCACGGCGCTGAATCCCTCATCGCCCTCGGCCCGCGGAATCATTCGAAAAAGCCGAGCGGCGAAAGTCCGCAGCGGACCGCCCATCTCGGAGGAATCGAGCACACAGCGGAGCGGGCGATCGAAAGCCGCAATCAGCAAAACGCTGTCGAGGAAACTGCCCGGATGGCTGACGGCGAGGATGACCGGACCGGCATCAGAAATATTCTCCGCGCGCAAAAGCCGCACGTTGCGGAAAAACAGCGTGAAGGCGATCCGCGCGAGCGCGCGCGCAAAGAAATATCCGGCGGGGATTGTTGAAATCGAGGATCGAGGTTTCAAGGCGGAAATCTCGCTCAGCCTCTTTCGCGGAGTTGCAGGGGGCTGCGGCGGTCCGCGAGGGATTCGGGCTGCATCCGCCGCCGGGCGCGCATTGAAGCGAGCGCGTGGTACGCGGCAGGCGCAGCCGAAGGACCCCATCCCTCGATGGTTCCGGCCGGGCGCACGATGGTGTCGAGCATTTTGTAGGCCTGCTCATACTCGCGGCCCTTTGCGTCCTTCAACCGCAGCCAAAAATAGGGAACGCCGTCCTTCTTCTCCGTCGTTATGGGGAAAAATCCGCAGAGACCGCCTCGAACGTAAGCCGTTACGTATTGCTGCGTCTTCACGGACCAAGTGAACACACGGATGTGAGTGAAATCGCAGGGGGCTTCGTAACCGCGATCGGCGGTGAGATACTCGGGGACTTCGCGGCCATCGTCGGGGACCGTCTGCAGGGTGATCCAGGCGACAAGGTTCACATCCTCGGCATACATGGAGATCGCGGGGGGAATATCGAGCGAGACCAGACGCCCGCGGACCCATCCCGCCATCGCGCCCGCCTGGACCAAATACCAGACCTCGGAGGGCATGGGCGCCAGGGACGCCGGTCCGACAACGCGCCGCCCGAAGATCCGGAGCACTTGCCCGTTCCGCAATTCAGCGAGCAAGGGCGCTCGACGGCTGGGCTCGACGCGAAGACCCATCTGCGTCAAGGTGTGGCCGGCGGCCTGAGCTGTCAAATGCCCCACCTTCGTCGCGAGCAATTGGCCCGCGTGATAAGTGGAGGAATCCATCAGGCCATCGGCGCGCACCCAGCCGCGGTTGCCGCCTGGCAAGCGGATCTCCCGCCACGGACCGTAGATGTTCACAATCTCGACCATATCGTGCCGGTCGAGCGTCGCCACTCGGACGCGAACCTGCGCCGGCGTGTTGAGGACTTCGAGCGTCCTCGGCATGACATAAGCGATGGCGAGCGGAGGGCGATGTCGTGGCAGGTAAACGAAGTGATAATATCCTTCGCCCGCCAAGGCGGCTACGATGATGATGGGAATGAAGACTTTTGCCTTCAAAGAAACGCCCTCGCTCCCGCGGCCGGCGCAGGGCGTTCGGAGCGATGCGAACGCGTTGCGCTGCCGCTTGACCGTCATTTTACACTAAACGGAGTGCGGCGGCGCAGGAAGCGGTTGGCACGGATGTCCGATTTTAAGCGGCGACCGCGTCGAGAGGGGCGCGCCGGCCTGAACCCCGGCGGCAGGGAGGATTATCCTGAGCATAAAACTTGAGAGGGTGGAAATCGGCGGACCGGCTGGAAAAATCGAGGCGCTTCTCGAATGGCGTCCGGAAGCAAAACCACGCGGCGCGGCGCTCGTTTGCCATCCGCATCCGCTCTACGGGGGAACGATGCACAATAAAGTCGTCTATCGCGCGGCGAAGGCGGCGATTGAAGCGGGGATGCCCGCGCTGCGTTTCAACTTCCGCGGCGTAGGCGCGAGTGAAGGCGAATTTGCGAATGGCGCCGGCGAGCACGAGGATGCGCGCTCTGCGCTCGACTGGCTTGCCGGGCGCTTCAAAGGCGCGCCGATTTACATGATGGGATTTTCGTTCGGCGCATGGGTGGGGCTCGGCATTGGCTCCGCGGATCCGCGCGTCACTTCGCTCGCCGGGCTCGGCCTTCCAACCGTTGATTTTGATTTCAGCTTTCTCCGCGGCGTGCAAAAGCCGAAGCTCATCCTGCAAGGAAGCGAGGATCAATTTGGCGAGCGGAGGAGCGTGCAGGCGGTATTTGATTCGCTCGCCGCGCCGAAGAAAATGCATTGGGTCGAGGGCGCCGACCATTTCTTCACCGGGCGTCTGGACGAAGTGCAGAAGGCCCTCGCCCAATTCCTCGCGGAGTTATGAGCGGACAAGGCGATTGGCGGACACGCCGGCTCTCGCGCGGATTTCAATTGGATGCGCCGCGCGCCGGGTGTAGAGTCCCAGTGAGGCGCCGACGTGAGCCCCGTTGAGGAAAAGGCGGAAGAGCCGGTTTTCTATTGTCCGACCTGCCAGCATGAAGTGACGGACCCGCTGGTGTGCGGCGATTGCGCCGCCGTCATCTGCCGGCGCTGCGGAACGGCATTGGAAAAAATGGATGAGCTGGGCATCGGATGACGGATGGGCGGCGATTGATCGCCGCCGCCCGGCGCGATGCGACCGTTCCCAGGATTCATCCCTCCGCCGACGTCGGATCAATCATCCTCTTCACTTGCGAAATGCGATTGGCGGGGAAGCCTCCCTGCCGGGCGTGTTCCTTGATCATTTCGGCGTTGGGCGCGATATACACGCAATAGATTTTGTCGTCGGTGACATAACTTTCCACCCACTGAATCTGCGGCCCCAGCTTGTTCAGGACGCTGCACGACTTCTGCGAAACGGCCTGAATTTCTGCAGGAGAAAGTTTCCCTGCTCCCGGGATTTCGCGCTCGATCACATATTTCGGCATTTTCGTATCCCTCCCTTTGGGTATTTCACAACCTGCGATGAGTCCGTTAAAATGCCGCCAGGTTTTGTGCTGCGCGAATGATGTCCGCGGGCTGGGGCAGTACCGCTTCTTCCAATAGGGGATGATAGGGAATGTAAACGTCCTTCGCGGCGAGGCGCCGGACGGGTGCGTCAAGAAAATCAAAAAGTTCGTCGGCAATGCGGGCGGCGATTTCCGCGCCGTATCCCCACGACAAGTTGTCTTCA
>JAKASG010000068.1 GCA_021828285.1 Acidobacteriota bacterium
TATCCCGGCGGTCGCTTGCTCGCCACGAACCACTCCTTAGAGCTTTTCCAGGGCGCGGTACCCAAGTGGTAAGGGAGAGGTCTGCAAAACCTTTATGCGACGGTTCGATTCCGTCCCGCGCCTCCAACATTTCGAGCCTAACCTTCATTAGCTGAATAGGTTGACCGTTCACAACGGGTTACTCCCGCTCACCTTCCAAAACACCCGAAAACAGTCAAAAGTTGGGCCCAAGTTGGCTCGGCGGTATTTCGCTATTTTGGACGATTGCTGGGAACCCCCGAAGCGCACCTTGAGGTAGTCAGCGACCTTAGGCGAAAGAGCCAGCGGCACGCATTCCCCCAAGAACCCATCGCGGGGGTATAATCCTAGCCTCGGGTATGATTCAGCGTGTCGGCTGGTTCGACAGCGAGACGAGGGGCGTGCGTGAGGTGCGAGAGTGAGTGTTGATCCGCCACGTTTAGCGGCGGCTATTACGCCTACAGCAGGCAATACATCGAACGGCTTCCTATCCGCGACATCAATTTTTCAGACCCGGCGGACAAAGCCCGGCACGACAAGATGGTGGCGCTGGTCGAGCGGATGCTGGAACTGAACAAGCGGAGGGGCGTAGCGCCGCCGTCCCGGCGGCAAGGCCAGCAGGATGCTGGCGCCACGGAACTTGATCGCGAAATCGCCGCCACCGACGGCGAAATTGACGATCTGGTTTACGAGCTTTACGGCATCACGGACGAGGAGCGTAAAGTCATCGGCGCAGCGTGACGCGCCAAATGGTCGGCGCGCGGAGGGTGATTTTCAACGGGCTTATTGCTCCCCGCGAGCGGCCGAGCGCACGGGATCACGGGTATTGAGGGCCTTTGATGTAAAACGCGCCGTAAAGGAAGGTCCCCTGCGACGGCACATGCTCTCTCCGGGCGACTTGCGCGGGAACGAAGATATTGCCGCCGCCCTTCGAATAAGGGAGGGCGACTTCAACTGTTGCGCCTTTTTCGTAAGACTGCCGGCTTTCAAAGCAAAGGCCGCCGCGGGAGATATTCAGCGTCATCACGATGTCGTTTCCGTGGCGGGCGCTGCGGATGCACGCTTGAATGCGCAGGTCGCGGCGAGGCTCGCGGCGCAGATCGCGTTTGGCCGCTCCGGACTTTTCCTCGATCAGCTCGAGAGAAACTTCCTCGAACGACTTTTTCCACACGGAGGCATCCCTGCATCGGCTGCAGTGCCGCGAGAGGATGCTATTCGCTTCGAGAACTTCCAGCTCAAATTCATCGAGATAGGAGACCTGGCGCGTATGGCAGGCAACGCATTCGAGCAAAACCCGGCCCACGGCGTCAGCGCCTTCAGTCAAAGGCGGGAACTCGATGCCCCAGGGGTTCGAATCCTTGTCGAGGAAGGTCACCCCATAATAAGTGCCGGACGGCGCATCGCCGAGCGCGCCCACAACGCGGGCCAGCGCTTCCTTGCCCGTTTGCTTGCAGCGAACGTAAATCTCCTGGTCAGGGACGAGAATTTTCGGCAGAGAAATCTTGGCGCCGTGGTGGCTGATGAGCACGGTCGAGCCCTCTTCGAGAAACACGCGGCCCGTACCGTCAGTGCCGGAAACTTCCACCGGCAGATCAATCGCGATTCTTTCGGTCCGCCGCAAATCGCTTTGCTCCATATTCACATTCCCCCCGTGATCTCGCGTCAGGCCCTGGGATAGGGACCGCGCGTCCCGGCGTTGAGCCCCGGCGCAAGGGCTTCTTCAGCCGATTCCCTTAAATCTCGCAACCGCCCGGCCCCATTGCTCACTCTGAATCACCGCGGGGGACCCGTCAATATCCCTTTAGTCCTAGTACGAACGTCTTGCCTCAGCGGCCGGCGGATCTTGTGGGCAAATGCCGTTCAAGGAATTCCTGCAACCGCTGCCGATGAAACGGGTCCAGGCTGACAAAGCTCACGCCAAACAGAGGCGAATCTCCAGCGCGCACCACACGCACTCGGGCGTGGAAGATCGGCGCACCGGGCTCGATGAGGAAGCGGACTTCCAGTTCGCTTCCCCGCTCCAAAGGTAAATCGGCTGCCAGCAGTAATCCTTGAGCGCTCAGATTCCGGCTGGTTCCGCGAAAGCGTTTTGCGCCCTGCTGGAGGTGAACCTCCGTCTGGAACGGAAGGCGTCCGGTTCGGCGCCGCTCGGCGAAGAGCTTTTGCCTGAAGCGAACAACGAGGGGTTCGATCTCGCTCGCCGCCGCTGGTTTGGGAAGCAGTGTGAACTCGCGTTCCCGTCCGGCGTACGCGTCAGGCCCTTTGAATCCGGTCATGAGATACAAAGGCGTCTGGTGATTCAGGGTTGAAGCGCGGATCGCCTGCAGCAAAGGCTGGCGGCTGAGACCCGGAAACTCCACGTCGGCGAAAATCAGGTCGAAGCGCTCGCGAAGGATCGGAAATTCCGCTGCGGTG
Source organism: Acidobacteriota bacterium (assembly GCA_021828285.1). Taxonomy (GTDB): domain Bacteria; phylum Acidobacteriota; class Terriglobia; order UBA7540; family UBA7540; genus JAKASG01. The sequence goes on from JAKASG010000068.1 coordinate 2,434, forward strand.
AAGTCCGGCGGAATCACCAGCTCGGCGGAAACATGGGCGGCCACCTCGGCAAAGATACGCTTGGTCCGGCGGCTGACGCTCAGCAAGAGGATTCGAAAAGTCATCGAGGGGTCGGCTCCGGCGCGGGAATTTCGACTTCAGCGCCCTGGCGCTCGGCGGAAAGGTAGCCGCAGTAAATGGCGGCGATGGTGTCCCGGGCAAGCTCGCCGCTTGAAAGCGGATCGCTGCCGGCGGCGAAACTCTCCATAAAATCCTGCAGCTCGCGCGCATAGCCTTGCTGCCAGTCTTCATCGGCGGCGGGCTTCGACCAGCCCTGCTTCGTGCCGATTTTCTCCACGACGTAAACGTCCTTGAACTGCCCCTCGCGCGGATTATAGGTTTCAAGAGCGTCCACCGGATTCAAATTGCAGCGGGTACGATGGTTGTTGGCGAATATCTCGAGCCAGTTGTGCACGCCGCCCAGCACCAGCTCCGAAGAGAAAATGTCCGCGACTGTGCCGTCTTCGAAAGTGACGTGCGCGCTTGCATAGTCTTCGACGTCGCGGTAATCGGTGCGGAGAAAACCGGCGTCGCGAAAAGCGGGAAGGCGTGTGATGGCGTGGGTTCTGGCAGAAACGCGCGCGGGGCGAATGGGGCGGCCGTTGCGGGCTGCGCCTTCGGCGCGCTTCAGGTGGAGGGCTGCGGAGAGCGGATGACAGGCTTTGCCGATCAGCGAGCCGCCGCCCGAGTGCCGCCAAACTCCGTAGTAAGCCGAATGGGAGCCGCTGTGCGATTCATCGCCGATGATCCAAAGAATCTGGCCGCCGGTCTTTTCGAGGATTTCCCGCTCTTTTTCGACGGCCGGCGCGTAAACCCAATTTTCAGCGTAAGCGATGCGCCGCCCGCTTTCTCGGGCCGCCCGAAGAATCCGGTCGCAACTGGCGAGCGCCATGCCGAGCATCTCCTCCTTCGGAAAACGGTCGCCGCGAAAATCCTCGCCCGCTTCGCGAGGACCGAAGCAGCCGGTGAACGGCTTTTCGATGATGACATCCTTGCCGCGGCGGAGCGCTTGAACGGCGAGCGGCTCGTGAAGCGCCGGAGGAACGCAAAGATCAACCACATCGCACGCGTCATAGAGGCCGTCGAGAGATGAAAAAACGTGGATGCCGCGCTCGCGCGCGAATGCTTCGCAGGACTCCGCCGACTTCGAGAACACCCCCGCGACGCGCACGGGGACGCCGTACACACGCCGGTAATTTTCATAGTGCAAGCGCGCCGCAAAACGCGCCCCCACAATGCCCACTCGGATTGGATTCGTCATGAACGGCTTCGCCGGCGCAGTCCCTTAGCCCGGTTGATGCCGCGCCCCGGCAAAAGCGACAAGTAGTCTATCCGCCGCCAGCCTGCATCACAAGGGGAAGCCGGTTTTGAAACTCGCGCCGGTCAGGCGCGAGCTGCGGTAGAATGAATAGGATGCCACGCGACATCTTTTATCCCTTGCGCGGCAGGGAAGTGAATTCTCGGGCGCAACCCGGCTGGAAAAAGGAGAATTGAAATGAAATACGTCATTGCTTCGGCGTTTTTATTGGCGGCGATGGCTCCGCAGCGCATGAAGGCGGACACGGTATCGCAGCGACTACAAAGAGCGGCGACCATCGTCAAACAAATCATGGCAACACCGGAGAAAGCGATCCCCAAGGACCTGCTCAATAAAGCGGTTTGCGTGGCGGTCGTTCCGGGATTCAAGAAAGCGGCATTCGGCATCGGAGGAGCTTTTGGGCGTGGAGCGCTGGTTTGCCGGCGCGGCGGAACGGGCGCGTGGGGCGCGCCCTCCATGTTCACATTGACGGGGCCGAGCATCGGGTTCCAGATTGGCGTCCAATCCACCGATCTGGTGCTTGTGGTGATGAATCCGAACGGCGCTCGAAAACTGCTGCAAAGCAGAGTCAAGCTCGGCGCGGATGCAACGGCGGCGGCGGGACCGGTAGGACGGAGTTCGGAGGCTGCGACCGATGCTCAGATGCACGCCGAGATTCTGACTTATTCCCGCTCGCATTGGCTCTTCGCCGGGATATCGCTCGAGGGAGATCTCGTCAAGCCGGATAACGGATCCAATCACCAGCTTTATGGGCGCGAAATCGAGGCGAAGGACATTCTCTTTACGAACGCCGTGGGCGTGCCGGCGGCGGCGCGGGCGCTCGATGCGGCGCTCACACGCTATTCGCCCCGCGGAGGGCAGAAATTTTAAGGCGGATTGCAAGGGCGGGAGTTGAACGCCCGCCCCTGGCGTTTGGAAGGTATCAGGAATTCGCCGGCTATTTCAGCTCGCCGGAGTAGATTTTCATAATCGTATTGATGAACTTCACGGCGTGGTCGTGAGGCCGCTGGAAGGAATTGCGGCCCATGATGGAGCCGAAGCCTCCGCCGTCACGGATGGCGCGCGCTTCCTCAAAGATCGCCTCATCATTATCCTTCTTCGCGCCGCCGGAGAAGATGACGATGCGGCGGCCGTTGAAGGCGCTCTGGACGACGTGCCGGACGCGCTCGGCGAGCGTCGCCACGGGCACGGCGGCTTTCGTGTAAGCTTTCTGCGCTTCCGGCTGCTCGATGTGCGAGGTCGGGAGTTTCACTTTGATGATGTGCCCGCCCAACTGCGCCGCGATGTGGGCGGCGTAAGCAACTACGTCCAGCGCCGTTTCACCTTCCTTGCTCAGTGAGGAGCCGCGCGGGTAAGACCAAACGACGACGACGAGGCCGTGGCGCTTCGCTTCCTCGGCAAGCGCTCTGAGCTCTTCATACATCGTGCGGGACTGGGACGAGCCGGGATAGATCGTGAATCCGACGGCGACGCAGCCGAGGCGCAGCGCCTCCTGAACGGTTCCCGTCACCGCCGAGAGCGGATCCGGCTCATCGTGCAGGACCTCATGATTGTTGAGCTTCAGGATCAGCGGAATTTCGCCGGCGTGGCGCGAGGCCGCCCCTTCGAGAAAGCCGAGCGGCGCCGCATAAGCGTTGAATCCCGCATCGAGCGCCAGCTCGAAATGATAATTGGGATCGTAGGCCGGCGGATTCACGGCAAAGCTCCGCGCGGGCCCGTGCTCGAATCCCTGATCCACCGGAAGAATGACGAGTTTCCCCGTTCCCGCAAGCGTGCCGCTATTCAGCAGCCGCGCGAGATTGGTCTTCGTTCCGGGATTGTCACTCTCGTACCAGCTCAGAATTTCCTGGACGCGCGCGGTGTTGCGCGCCGCTCCCGCCCGCGTTACTCCGCCTGGAATCGCTGTTGCAACCGCCATAGGTTTGTCCTCCGCTTCCGTTTTATTGTAGCAGGATTTTCGCCGGTTGTGACGCGTTCCGCCTGCGGCATTCAGCCTTCAACCGTCAGCCTTCCGCCGGCAAAGCGTAATTCCCGGCCTCAACGGACAACAGCGGGCGGACCACCCACAGTCGGCCGCCGACGGCCGGCCGCTCGCGACTCTTTTGATTGACAAACGATGAAAGTCTCGATAATTTAACCGGCCTTAAATGAATGTTCTCCTCTTCGGTTCCGGCGGCCGTGAACACGCTCTGGCGTGGAAGCTGCGAGAGAGCCAGCTTGTCGAAGAGCTTTACTGCGCTCCTGGGAACGTCGGCATCGCGCAGGTAGCCGAATGTATTCCCGCGGACCTCGCGGACCCCCGCGCCATGCTGGAAGTCGCGCAGCAGGTGAAGGCGCCGCTCACCCTTGTCGGACCGGAATTGCCGCTGGTGGCGGGCGTGGTGGATGAATTCGAACGCGCCGGGCTGACGATCATCGGTCCGCCCCGGGCGTCGGCGCAGCTCGAGGGCAGCAAAGCTTTTGCCAAGCGATTCATGGAGCGCCATCGCATCCCCACGGCGCGCTTTGAAGTCGCTGAAGATTTTGAGGCGGCGGTGCACGCGCTCGACGCCTTCGGCCCGCAAGTGGTCATCAAAGCCGACGGCCTCGCCGCGGGCAAAGGCGTAGCGCTCGCCGCGACGCATGAAGAAGCGGTCGCGTCTCTCGATGCGATGATGCGGCAGAAAACGCTTGGACCGGCGGGCGAGCGCGTGGTGATGGAAGAGCGGCTTGCGGGCGAAGAAATTTCCTTCATCATCCTCACCGACGGCAAAAGCGTCGCGCCGCTCGCTCCTTCGCAGGACCACAAAGCGGCCTTCGACGGCGACCTCGGACCTAATACGGGCGGCATGGGGGCTTACAGCGACGATTCGATCATCAGCCCGAGACTGCAGGAACAGATTCTCCGAACGATTGTCGGCCCGACGCTTTCGGGCCTCGCGGCAGAAGCCTTGCCCTATCATGGGTTCCTTTATTTCGGCTTGATGCTGACCGCCGAGGGTCCGAAGGTGCTCGAATATAACGTCCGGCTGGGCGATCCTGAAACGCAGCCGACGCTCATGCGCATGCGCACGGATTTGGTGGAATTGCTTCAGGCGCTCGCCGAAGGCCGGCTCGGCGGCCTTCCCGTTCATTGGAGCCCCAACCCATCGGTCTGCGTCGTGCTTGCCTCAAAAGGCTATCCGGGGAAGCCGGATACGGGAAAAGCAATCACCGGCTTCGACGTGGCGGAATCGCTCGGTGGGGTGAAAGTGTTCCACGCCGGAACCGTCTTTGATGACGGGCGCTTGCTCACGGCCGGCGGACGCGTACTGGACGTGACCGCGACGGCGGAAAACCTTCCTGCCGCAATCGAGCGCGTCTACGCGGCGGCCGGCAAAATTCATTTCGAGGGCATGCACTACCGGCGGGATATCGGCGCCAAAGGATTGCGGCGCCTGAGGCCCGGCGGCAGCGCTCCGAGCCTCGGCACGAATCCCCGGGGCGCGCACTTATAACGGGGAGAATCGATGATGGAAACCAAGCCGTGGGTCGGCATCGTGATGGGCAGCGACACCGACTTGCCGACGATGACGGATACGGCGAAAACGCTCAAGCGATTCGACATTCCGTTTGAAATTGACATCACTTCCGCGCATCGCTCGCCGGCGCGCACCGCCGAATATGCGCGCACGGCCATCAAGCGCGGGCTCAAAGTCATCATCGTCGGAGCGGGCGGCGCCGCGCACCTCGCCGGCGTCATCGCGGCGGAAACCACGCTCCCCGTCATCGGCGTTCCGATGGCAACGACGACGCTTGCCGGACTCGATTCCCTGCTTTCCACCGTGCAAATGCCCGGAGGCGTTCCCGTCGCATGCACGGCGATCGGCAAGCCCGGCGCCGTCAATGCCGCGATTTTCGCCGCCGAAATCATCGCCACGTCGAACGAGGAAGTCGCTGGAAAACTCGCCGAGTACAAAGAAGAACTCGCCCGCTCCGTCGCGGAAAAATCCGCGCGCGTCAAACAGGAATTCAAATTGTGATGGGGCGCCACGGCACGCCTTCTGCGCCGTGAGGCTTTCAGGAATGAATTCCTGCCGGCCGTTCTTGAGAAGCGCTTCCATCTCCTGCGCCAGCTCCGCCTTTTCGATTTACTGCGTTGCGACAGTGGCTGCCGCGGCGCGCGCCGCTTTCCACAAGCGCAAATAAGGCTTGAGATCATCCATCATGGCGCTGAACTGAGGAAGCGTGAGCGACTGCGCGCCGTCGGATAACGCTTTTTCGGGCTGCGGATGAATTTCAACGATCAACCCATCGGCGCCGACGGCGACCGCCGCGCGCGAGAGCGCGGGAACCAGGCTGCGTTTGCCCGCCGCGTGACTCGGATCGAGAATCACGGGCAAGTGCGTCAGTTCATTGAGGACGGCGACGGCGGAAATGTCGCAGGTGTTGCGCGTTGCGGTCTCAAACGTGCGGATGCCGCGCTCGCAAAGGATGACGTTCGGATTGCCGTGCGCGGTGAGATATTCGGCGGACATCAGCAGCTCCTTCACCGTCGAGCTCATGCCGCGCTTCAAGAGCACCGGCTTCGAGCATTTGCCGAGCCGCTTGAGCAAGGCGTAATTCTGCATGTTCCGCGCGCCGATTTGCAGGATGTCCGCATATTCGGCGACGAGATCGGTGTCCTGCTCGCTCAAAACCTCCGTGACGATGGCGAGTCCCGTTTCTTCGCGCGCGCGGGCGAGCAGCTCCAAGCCTTCGCGCTCGAGGCCCTGAAAATCATAGGGCGAAGTGCGCGGCTTGAACGCTCCGCCGCGCAGCACTTTCGCTCCCGCGGACGCCGCCGCGCGGGCGGCTTCGAGAATCTGCCGCTCGCTTTCGACTGAGCACGGCCCCGCCATCACAATGAATTCGCCGCCGCCGATTTCCGCGCCGTTGATGCGGATGCGCGAGCGCTCCGGCTTGAATTCACGGCTGACGAATTTGTAAGGGGAAGAAATCCGCACCGCGCTTTCGACGCCGGGCGCGGCTTCAAGCGATTCGAGGCACGCCGTCACATCGCCCACGCCGACCACTCCAATCACCACGCGCTCTTCGCCCTCAATCGAGTGCACCTTGTATCCGAACTCGCGGATCCTCTCGCAAACGTGCTCGATTTGCTCCTTCGTCGCGCCCTTCTTCATGGAAATGATCATGGCTCGCTCCTTGGACTCTGCTTTCAGCCCTCAGCCTTCAGCCTTCAGCGATCAGCGACGAAGCGCCTCGGCACTGCAGACGGCTGACAGCTTCTTGAAATAAAAAAGCCCACTCAACTTGAGTGGGCTGGCTCGCAAATCCTTCGATTTTCCGGTCTAAGCCAACGCCACTCTACCGCTTTGGGGTAAAGCCCCAAAAGCGGTAACCGAACGAGCTGGCGTAAGCGAAAACCATAAGGCGTGAGTATAGCGAACGGCACGCGCCGAATGCAAGGTAAAATCACGCCGCGCGGCTCGCGTGAGGGATAACGCTCAGCAATTCAAATCGGCACGGGTGATGACGAGACCGTTCATTGGGCCAAGAACGGTGAGCGCGAGGCGGTGGGAGAGGAAAAGTTCGCGAGCGACGGCCGAGACGTCATCCGCCGTCACCGCTTCCAAACCGCGGGCGATTTCCTCCGGGAGAATATAGCGGCCGAAATATAATTCCTGCCGGGCAAGGTAAGCCATGCGGCTTGAAGTCGTCTCGAGTCCCAGCAGCAAGCTGCCTTTCAGATAATCTTTTGCGCGGCGGAGTTCTTCCTGGCCGAGCGGCTTCGATTTGAGCTCCACCAGCTCCTTGAGGATCAGGCTAATCACCGTGCGCACGTTCGAAGCGCCCGTTCCAGCATAAACGCTGAAGCAGCCCGCATCCTGAAAAGTGCTGAGGCTCGAAAAGACGGAATACGCAAGGCCGCGCTGCTCGCGAATATGCTGAAACAGCCGCGAGCTCATTCCGCCGCCGAGTACCGTGTTCAGAACATACGCGGCGTAACGTCTGGGATGGGATTGCCGATAAGCGGGCGCGCCCAAAATGATGTGCGCTTGCTCCAAATCCTTTTTCCGGCGGACTTTGATGTTCGGCCAGGATGCGGGCGCGGGGCCGCGCGTCACGGCAGGCCGGCGCCGACCGCCCCCGAATTCCTTTCGCACCAAGTCCATAATGCGCGCGTGTTCCAGGCGCCCCGCGGCCGTGACCAGCATGTTCGCGGGCGTATAGTGCCGCTCGAAGTAAGCGCGCAGACGCCGCCGGTCGAACTGTGAGACCGTTTGCCGCGTGCCGAGAATCGGCCGGCCCAGCGCGTGGCCGCGCCAGTAGTTCGCCGTGAAGATTTCCTGCACCAGATCGTCGGGCGTGTCCTCGACCATCTTGATTTCTTCGCGCACCACCTGCTGTTCCTTGGCAATGTGCTCGGGGAGAAACAGCGGGCGCTTCATCATGTCCGCCAGAATATCCATTGCGCGCGGCAAGTGCTCGTCGAGCACTTTGATGGTGAAACCGGTGGTTTCCTTGGTTGTAAACGCGTCCAGATGGCCGCCAATAGCGTCCGCTGCGCGAGCAATATCTTCCGCCGAGCGCCGTTCCGTTCCTTTGAACACCATGTGTTCGAGAAAATGCGAGATGCCATTGACCTCGCGCCGCTCGTTGCGCGACCCGATCTTCAGCCAGATGCCGACGGAAACGGAAAGCGCCGAGGGCATCGCCTCCGTGACCACCGTCAGGCCGTTCGAGAGCGTCTCCTTTTTAATCTGGGCCATGGTTCGCGCGCTCAAAATTGAGATACAAATTCAGCGCTTGCTGTGAGAGTTTCCGGCACAACAGCCTGCTAATTCCAAACTTCTCCAGACTGATGGGCGAAACCCGCTTGACGATACCTTCTCATTATATCACGCTCCGAAGAAACTGATTTGCCCGGGCTGGCTCAGAAAGGGAGCTCTCGCCGAGGTGATACCGTATCCGAAATGTGGATGACCCATTAGGAGCTAACCTAATCTACTGATTCCAAGCATGATGATTTATTACTAATAATGTAGTAGAAAACCGCGCCGCGCGAAATTGACCGACTCCGTCAGCGCAGTGCTTTGCGGGCATTCCTCGGGTTTCTATCAACGGTGGATGACCTTAAAGAGAACCGCCGAATTGAGGCTTCGACTGCAAAGCAATTTGAATCCAAATCATCCAACCTGCGATAGAATAATGCACTTCATGAAGCACTGTGCCCACTGCGGCGGAGAGATGGCGGAATCCGCGCGGTTCTGTCCAGGTTGCGGCCAGGCGACCGACTCATTTATGGACATGCCGACGGTCGCGGCTCCTCAGCCGGAGGGAGGAGTGAAAAAGACGCCTTCAGCCCCCACGACTCCGGCGCGAATTTCCTCGAGCCGGGCCGCGGCGCGGTTTACCGCGGGCGACATGCTGGCAGGCCGCTATCGCATTAGCGGGCGGCTTGGGCGCGGCGGCATGGGAGAAGTTTATGCCGCGGAAGACTTGACGCTCGGGCAGCCCGTCGCGCTCAAGTTCCTGCCCGCCGCCTCCGCGCACGACTCCACTTACATCGAGCGTTTCCGCGCTGAAGTGCGCAATGCCCGGCAGGTGTCGCATCCGAACGTCTGCCGCGTGTACGACATTGGGGAAGTCGATGGCCAGCCGTTTATCTCGATGGAGTATGTGGACGGCGAAGACCTGTCCTCGCTCCTGAAGCGCATCGGGCTGCTGCCGGGGCCGAAAGCGCTCCAGTTTGCGCGGCAGCTTTGCGCGGGACTCGGCGCCGCGCACGACAAAGGCGTGCTGCACCGCGATCTGAAACCCGCGAACGTGATGATTGACGGGGAAGGGCGCGCGCGAATCACCGACTTCGGGCTCGCGGTTCAAGGCGAGGAAGCGGAGGGTCGCGGCGAGATGGCGGGCACGCCCGCTTATATGTCCCCCGAACAGCACGCGGGAAAAGCAGCCACGGCCAAAAGCGACCTCTACTCCCTCGGAATGGTCCTCTATGAAGTCTTCACGGGGAAAAAGGCGTTCGATGGGACAACGGCCGCGGAGCTTCGGCGGAAACATACGGAAGAGCCGCCGCCTCCTCCCTCGAGCGTCGCCCCGGACATTGACCCGGCCGTCGAGCGTGTGATTTTGCGCTGCCTTGAAAAAGATCCGCGCCAGCGCCCGGCATCCGCCTTGGCCGTTGCCGCGGCGCTGCCGGGAGGCGATCCGCTCGCGGCCGCGCTCGCAGCGGGTGAGACGCCTTCGCCGGCGCTTGTCGCCGCCGCCGGCGAATCCGAGGGCTTCGAGCCGCGCCTTGCAGTCGCCTGTCTCGCGTTCGTGGTTGTCGGAGTTATTGCAGCTTGTTTCTTAAGCGCCAAATTGCAAATGACTGGAATCGTTCCGCTCGGAAATTCTCCGGACGTTTTGGCCGCCAAGGCTCAGGATTTGATGCGGCAGTTCGGTTACAAGGCGGCGCCGACAGATTCAGCTTACGGCTATAACTATGACCAGGATTACCTCCAAAACATCGAGAAACACAACAAAGCTCCCAATCGCTGGGAACAAGTGAAAGCTGGCAATCCTTCCGCGATTTTCTTCTGGTTTCGCACAAGCCCGAGGTATTTGGAGCCTCAAGACCTATTCAGCGGCCCCGCGAGCGGAATTGTTTCGCAAAATGATCCACCGAGGAACATTTCCGGAATGACCCTGGTCCGTCTCGATCCAAGCGGCCAACTGGAATATTTTATGGCCGTGCCGCCGCAGGTGATAGAGGCAGCAGCAAGCGAAAAGAAAAACGACCGCGCCGAAGCCGCCGCTCCATCAGAAGGGAAATCTGCCGAGGCCGACTGGTCAAAGCTCTTTGCTGCCGCGGGCTTGGACATCACGAAATTCAAATCAGCCACCCCGGAGTGGATTCCGCCCGTCTGGAGCGATACGCGCGAGGCCTGGATCGGGAGGGAGCCCAGCCGGCCAAACGTGCCGCTGCGGGTCGAAGCCGCGGCTTATCAGGGCAGGCCAGTCTATTTCCAACTCATTTGGCCCTGGACGCAGCCGTTGCGAATGCAGGCTGCGAATGAATCGGCGCGCAACCGAGTAAGGCAGGCGGTCCAGATTATCCTGTTTCTCACGGTGTTGACCGGCGCCGTCTTCCTGACGCGGCGAACCCTGCGCCTCGGGCGTGGCGACCGGCATGGCGCCTTTCGTCTCGGCATTTTCGTTCTCATCGTGTTCTTGATCGCTTGGGTCGCGACCGCGCACCACGTCCCCACCCGTGGGGAGCTTGGCTTGTTCGTCATGGCGAGCAGTGCGGCTCTCTTTTTCGCGGGAGTCGTCTGGCTGCTCTATATTGGACTCGAACCGTACGTGCGGCGGCGATGGCCGAACGCAATTATCTCCTGGAGCCGCGCTCTCGCCGGACAATTTCGCGATCCGTGGGTTGGACGCGATGTTTTGATCGGGCTCGCGCTGGGCGTCGGAATGCGCTTGTGGTTCTCGCTCGACCATTTTGCCGACGTGTGGTTTGGAAAGGTTAGCCCCGAGCCGGTCCGACCGGAGCTCATCCGCCTCTCAGGCGCGGGAAGCGCCATCGGCACGGCGCTCGGCAATATACCCGGCAATCTCGGCGCTGCGTTGGCAGTTTTCTTCTTGTTCTTCTTGCTCCAGCTTTTGCTTCGCAAGGAGTGGCGGGCGGGCGGGGTATTCGTCCTGATTTTCGTTGGCGTTTCCGCATTGACGGGCCAATGGCCCTGGGTGGATGCCGTGTTTGCCGCTGTAGCCTACGGAAGCCTGATTTTCATTCTTATCCGTTTTGGGCTCATGCCGCTGGTTACATTCTTCGTCGCCAACACTGCCTTGGTGACTTCGCCGCTCACAACCCACCTGACCGCGTGGTACGCCCTGCCGACCTACATCTCCGTCGGCTTAATATTGGCGCTTGCGATTTACGGCTTCAAGGTTTCGCTCGCCGGGCGGCCCATATTCTCGGGCGCCGCGCTCGACGAATGAATGATTCCGCGCATCGGCGATGACTCAGCCCGTTTCGGTGAAATCGGCGCTTGACCTGCTGCGTTCCGGAATCTTAAAATGAAGGCGGTTCTTGAGGCGCTCGAACGATTGATCGGCAAGACAATCTCCCATTATCGCGTTGACGCCAAGCTGGGCGGCGGAGGCATGGGTGTCGTGTACCGCGCCGAAGATACGCGGCTCGGCCGAGGCGTGGCGCTCAAGTTCCTTCCTGATGCGATGCAGCAAGACCGGCAGGCGCTCGAGCGCTTCCAGCGGGAAGCGCGCGCCGCTTCCGCGCTCAATCATCCCAACATTTGCACGATTTACGACATTGACGAATGCGATGGCCAGCCTTTCATCGCCATGGAGCTGCTGGAAGGCGAAACGCTCAAGCAACGGCTCGCGCGGGGAGCGATGGACCAGGAAGAAATACTCTCGCTCGGCATTCAAGTTGCGTCGGCGCTCGAAGCGGCCCAAACGCGCGATATCGCCCATCGTGACATCAAGCCGGCGAACATTTTCATCACCGAGCGGGGCCAGGTGAAAGTTCTGGACTTCGGTTTGGCGAAGGTGACCCACCCTTTCATGCGGCGTTTCGCGGCGGTGGGCGACGATCAGCCCACGGCGACGGTTGACGCCGACCAATTGACCACTCCGGGCTCCGTGCTCGGCACGATCTCCTATATGTCCCCGGAGCAAGCGCGCGGCGAAGATGTGGACGTGCGCACCGACATTTTTTCATTTGGCGTCGTGCTTTACGAGATGGCGACGGGAAAGCCGGCGTTCAGCGGCAATACTTCGGCGGTGATTTTTGAGGCGATTCTCAATCGTGAGCCCGTGCCTCCGAAGCGGCTGAATCCGAAAGTTCCGGCCGAGCTTGACGCGATCATCAACAAAGCTCTCGAAAAAGATGCGGGGCGGCGGTATCAATCGGCGGGACAAATGCGCGGCGATCTTGAGCGCCTGAAACGCGATTCCGATTCCAGCCGGGCGTCAGCGGCGCCCGTGCAGCCCGAACCGAGGTCGCTTGCCGTTCTTTATTTCGACAACGCCACCGGGTCAAAGGAAGACGAATATTTCCGCGACGGCATCACGGAGGACATCATCACCGAGCTCTCCAAGATTCGCGATCTCTGGGTGCTCACCCGTTCGGCGGTTCTTGCCTACCGCGATAAGCCTGCTTCCGCGCCCGACATCGGCCGGGAGTTAAGCGCCGCTTATGTCCTGGAAGGCAGCCTGCGGCGCGCCGGCAACCGCCTGCGGATCACCGCGCGCTTGGTGGAAACGCGCACCGCCCGTTCCATCTGGGCGGAACGCTACGACCGCCACCTTGAGGATGTTTTTGCCATTCAAGATGAAATCGCGCAGAGCATCGCCAAGGCCCTGCGCCTGATGCTGAGCGAAGACGAAAAACAGAACATCGTGAAGCAGCAGACCCCGGACGTGCGCGCCTACGACTGCTATTTGCGCGGCCGCCAGTTTTTCCATCAATTTCGCGGCAAGGGGTTCAACTTTGCGCGCCAGATGTACCTGCGCGCGATCGAAATTGACCCGAATTATGCGCGCGCTTACGCCGGGATCGCGGATTGCTGCTCGTTCCTCTACATGTATTTCGATTCGAGCCCATCGAATCTCGAACAGGCGGAGGTCGCCAGCCGCAAGGCGCTCGAACTTGAGCCTAACCTCGCTGAAGCCCACGCTTCGCGCGGATTGGCGCTGATGCTCAGCCACAGGTACGATGAGGCCGCGCTCGAATTTCAAACCGCCGTGAGCCTGAATCCCAAGCTCTTTGAAGCCTATTACTTTTACGGGCGGTCCTGCCTTCAGCAGGGGAAGCTGGAGGAAGCCAGCCGGCTGTTTACGCAGGCCTGGAAAGCCAACCCGGAGGATTTCCAGTCGCCTCGTTTTCTTGCCATGTGTTTGAAGTCCTTAGGGAAGACGGAGGATGCCAGGGTTTCCGACGAAGGGGCGCTCGAGGTTGTGAAGAAGCACGTGCAGATGCACCCTGACGACGCGCGCGCCATTCTGTTCGGGGCCGGGGTTTTTGTGCAAAAAGGGGATTTGGACACGGCAAGAGCCTGGACGACGCGCGCGATGAATATTGATTCCAGCGACCCCGCCATCCTCTACAATGCCGCCTGCAATTACTCCTTGATGGGCGAAACCGGAAAAGCCATTGACTGCCTCGAAAAGTCCATCACTAACGGTTTCGGCCAGCGCGAGTGGATTATGCATGATTCTGATCTCGATCCGCTGCGCGATAACCCGCGCTTCATCGAACTTCTGCAGCAAAAATAATTTCCCCTCGCCGGCCGAAATTCCGTTTCCGGGCCGCGCCTGACCGGCCTATAACCGCAGGCAAGGCGGCGATTGTGAATTGCTCTTCGCCTGCTCGCCGCGCCTCCGCAAGCGGCCCTGCCTTCCAAATTCCGGGATTCCCGCCGGCGAGGGAATGACAGGAAGTCTGTGTAATCTGCGTCATCTGCGGGTATAATCGCTCGGATGAGCGTTCGCATCTGCGTGCTGGGAAGCGGAAGCCGCGGCAACTGCACTCTGATTGCGACGGAGCGCACCCGGCTTCTCGTGGACGCGGGCTTCAGCAAACGGGAAACCGCAGCGCGGCTTCGAGCCGTCGGCGAGCGCGCGGACCGGTTCGACGCCATCGTCATCTCCCACGAGCACACGGACCACATTGGCGGATTGCGGTCGCTCGCCCTTGCGCTCGAGGCGCCGATCTACATCAACCGGGCGACGCGCGAGACGATTGAATGGGACCCGCGCCTCCGACGCTTTGAAGAATTCTCCGCGGGACGCAAGTTCCCCGTCGGAGACATTGAAGTGACGCCTTTCAGCGTGCCCCACGACGCCGCCGACCCGGTGGCCTTCACCTGCGAAACTCAAGGGCTCAAAATCGGCGTCGTCACGGATCTTGGGTACGTTCCCGAGGCCGTCAAGCAGCACGTGCGCGGCTGCCACTGCCTGATTTTTGAATCGAATCACGACCTCGAAATGCTGAAAGTCGGCCCTTATCCCTGGCACGTCAAGCAGCGTGTGATGAGCCGCCATGGGCATCTTTCAAATCTGGCGACGAGCGAGTTTCTTGCCGATGACTATGATGGCGCGGCGGCGGTCCTCGTGCTCGCCCACTTGAGCGAGAACAACAATCATCCGGAAATCGCGCGCATGACCGCCGAAGAAGCGCTCGCGAGCCGTGCCGCCTCGAACGGCCACTTCGAATTGCACCTCGCTAGCCAATCCGCGCCCACCCGGGTTTTCGAGTTCTAAGCGGTCCGCAATTCCCAAGATGTCTCTCGACGGAGTAAAATGAGTGAAACGCGAAAGGGGCGAGCGGCGTCAATCAAGAGGCGGTGGAATGGCGGCGCGCCCCCGCAGGGCTGTCGCGGCGGAACAAAGAGGAGGAACGATGAGCATTGGCGAAGGGATGTTGCCGGAATTCGATCGCGAGATGGCGGGGTTGAGAAAGACGCTCGAACGGGTGCCGGAGGAAAAATTTGACTGGCAGCCACATGCGAAATCAACGCCCATGGGCCGGCTCGCGGCCCATCTCGCGACGCTTCCCAGTTTTGCTGTGAACGTGATTCAGAAAGACGGATACGAAATCGCTCCTGGCGGCAAGCCGCCGGAAGGTCCACCAAAGCTTAAAACGACCCGCGAAATTCTCGAGACGTTCGATGCGAAGCGCGATGCGGCAAGAGCGGCGATTGCCGGAGCTTCCGATGCAGACCTGATAAAGCCGTGGACGCTGACATACATGGGCAAAGCCATTTTCACCATGCCGCGCGCCGCCGTCCTGCGGAACATGGTCATGAACCACCTCATCCATCATCGCGCGCAACTGGGCGTTTATCTGCGCTTGA
>JAKASG010000117.1 GCA_021828285.1 Acidobacteriota bacterium
CGAGCAGGTGATATTGCTGGAAGACGAAGCCGATATATTTTTTATTCAGCTCGGCGCGCTTTTTCGGGTTCAATTTGTGGACGGGCTGATCGAGGAAGAAATACTCGCCCTGAAATTCGCTATCGAGCATTCCAAGAACCGCGAGGAGCGTGGACTTTCCCGCGCCCGACGGCCCCATGATGGTCACAAATTCGCCTTCCTTGATCTCAAGATCAATTCGCCGCAGCACCCAGTAGCGCCCCGCGCCCATGGGATAAGATTTCTCGACATTCGTCATTTGGATCATTGGAGCTCTCAGTTCACAGCGTTCGCTGCCTGCCATCAGTCCCCGCCGGTCAGCGGTCCACTCGCTCGATTCCAATTGCCCCCGTCTGATGGCGGACAGCTTTATTCGTATCGCAGCGCCACCATCGGATCCAACTTGGTTGCGCGGCGCGCGGGGATGTAGCAAGCGGCCAGCGCCACGGCGATAAGAACCAGGGAGACACTCGCAAAGGTCAGCGGATCCGCAGTTTTCACTCCGAAAAGAAGGCTCGCGAGAAACCGCGTCAGGCCGAAGGCGCCGACGAGCCCGACCGCAACGCCCAAGAGCGCCAGCTTGAATCCTCTCACCATGACAAGCCCAAGGACATCGCGTTTTTGCGCCCCAAGCGCCATGCGAACGCCGATTTCGTGCGTCCGCTGCTCGACGAGGTAGGAGATGACACCGTAGATGCCCACGCTCGCCATAATCAACGCGAGTCCGGCAAAAATAGCCATCAGAATCATGGAAAATCGCTGAGCGGAGAGCGAATCGGCGAGAATGCCGTCCATGGTTTCGGAATCGTACATGACGGCCTGGGGATTAACCTGTTCGAGGGCGCGGCGAATCGAGCCGACAGCGGCGGGCGCAGGCCCGGCTGTGCGTACCACTGCTCCGAGATTTCCGGCCATAAGCGGCACAAATTGGCGTGGAATCTGCGAGACGGATAAATAGCACTGCGCAAGAACGGGCGAGGACGCTCCCTCATTGAGGCCCCATTGCTTGATGTGGCCGACGACACCGACGATTTCCGCCGTCTGGCCCCAAATGTCGAAGCTGACGCGTTGGCCAATGGGATTCCGTCCCGGGAAGTAAAGTCTGGCAAAGTCTTCGTCAACGACGGTGACGGGAGGCGTGTTTGCCGTATCCGCCGCCGTGAGGAAGCGCCCCCGCTCGAGCGGAATCCTCATGACTTTCAGGAAATCGGGTTGCACCAAGTAGAAGAGCGACACTTTCATCTGCGACTCAGTCGCCGGCTTCGGCTGCCCTTCCAACCAGAAGGGCAGTTCGGAATCGCCTTGCGTGGGAAGAGAACCGAAGGTCAACGCGGCCGCTTCGACGCCGGGAAGGGCCGAAAGTTTGTCCTGGATTTCACGGATACTCTCGCGAATTGCGCCAATCGATTTGATGGGCGGAAACGAAGCATTGAAGACAAGCACGTGGTGCGGGTTGAAGCCCGGATCGACGTTCCAGAGGTCAACCAGGCTTCGGATCATCAGCCCGGCGCCTGCCAGCAGAATGACGGCGAGTGCCATTTCCACGACGACGAAAGCGCCTTGGGCGCGATGGTGCATGCCGCTCGAGCCGCGCCCGCCTTCCTTAAGCGTCTCCTGAGGGCTGGTCGAAGAAATCTTGAGCGCGGGCGCGAGGCCGAACAAAATTCCCGCCAATAACGAAGCCGCCAGAGTGAAGAGCAGGACGTGGGTGTCGAGCCGAACTTCCTGAACGCGTGGCAGGGCTCCCGGCAGCGCGCGGAGCGCTCCACGCAACCCCCAGGCGGCGAGCAGAAGGCCGAGGCCTCCTCCTGCGAGCGCAAGCAGGACGCTCTCCGTCAGAAGTTGACGGATGATTCGCCCGCGGCCCGCGCCCAGCGCGCTGCGAACGGCGAATTCACGCGAGCGGCCCGTCGAGCGCGCGAGCAGTAGATTCGCAATGTTGACGCAGGCAATGAGCAGAACAAAGCCCACCGCGCCCAGCAGCATCAGCAAGTAAGGCCGGACATGCCTCACCACATTTTGCTTGAGTGGGACCAAAGTGATACCTGTTCCTTTATTGGACGTAGGATAAGCCTCCGCCAAGTGCTGCGCGAGCGCGTCCATATCGCCCTTCGCCTGCGCCAAGGTGACACCGGCCTTGAGGCGGCCCACGGCGTCCATGCCCATGCCGGTGCGGCGGTCACGGAAGGTCGGATCATTCCACTGGCCGATGGGTGTGAACACATCGCTCCGATGGAAATTTTCTCCGCTGAAATAGAAGGTGGAAGGAATCACCCCGACGACGGTATAAGCCGTCCCGTTCAGCGTGATTTCCTTCCCGACGAGGTCCGGCGATGCGCCGAACTTGCGCTTCCAGAGTCCACCACCCAGCAGCGCCACAGGTGCAGCGCCCACTTGATCATCTCTCGCAGTAAACAAGCGGCCAATCACCGGCCTCACTCCCAGGATGGAAAAGAACGAGGAGGAGGTCATTTCGACCGGCACGCGTTCCGGTTCGCCCATGCCCGTCAGGCTGAATTCGTCGGCGCGGTAGGCGGCGAGCGCGGAAAACGAATGGTTGTCTCGAACCCAGTCAAGAAAGTTGGGATACGGAATAGACGATCGGCGGAATTGCGCCGTCTTCGAATACAGCGCCACCAGGCGGTCTGGTTGTGCGTAAGGCAGCGGATTGAGCAGCACGCCGTTCGCAACGCTGAAAATCGCCGTGTTCGCGCCGATGCCGAGCGCGAGCGTCAGCACGGCGACAGATGTGAAACCGGGACTCTTGGCCAGCATCCGCAGGCCATACTTCAAATCTTGGAATAGCGCGCTCATTGATTTCCTCCACGCCATCGCTCAATCGGTCAGTTCGCAGGAGGTTCTTCCTCCTCGACGTGGGCGCGATGGTCTTGTTCATCAACGATACGGCCGTCGAAAAGATGCACGGTGC
>JAKASG010000118.1 GCA_021828285.1 Acidobacteriota bacterium
GGCCGCTTCCCCGGCTTCGTCAGCCCCCAGCATTCCGAAAGGGCCCTGGGGCTTTACTTGCTGGGAGCCGATCATGCTTAACCGGAGATGCCTTCCCCCTTTTCAACACGATCCGTTGACAGCGCCGAACCTTGAACGCCAGGAATCCGGCGACCAGGACAACCGCAATTGCGGCGATTCCGGCGACGAGGCCTTTGCGATGCCGGTGAATCAATGTCGCGGCGAGCACAGCGTCCGAACTCTGATCCGCCTGGAGCGGAGCGGGCACGCGGCCCGCTTCGGCCGGCGCCGCTCCTGACGCGGCGGCTTTCGGCGCTTCGGCGACGGCGCGCGAACTTCCGCTCGTGACTTCCGGCTGCGGCAAGGGTTGTGCGTTCGCAACGGCGGCGCTTGTGACGCCGGCGACGCGGCCCGAATCGGTTTCGCGCTTCAATCGCTTCAAATCACCGCGCAGCTCGGCAGCACTTTGGCAGCGAAGCTCGCGGTCTTTTTCAAGCGCTTTTGAAATGATTTCCTCGAGCTTCTGCGGCATTTCGGGATTGATGCGGAGGAGCGAAGGCGGCGCCTGGGTGAGAATCGCCGTAAAAACCACCGCCGTCGCCGTGCCGGCGAAGGGCGCGCGTCCCGTCGCCATTTCGTAGAGCACCGCGCCGAAGCTGAACAAGTCGGTGCGAGCGTCCACTTCTTCGCCGCGCGCCTGCTCGGGACTCATGTAGGCGACCGTCCCCATCACCGCGCCCGGCGTGGTTAAAGGCCCGGCGTCAATCGCGGCCGTCGGCATTTGCGTGGCGCGACCCTCCTGCGGCTCGCTCGCCTCCGACCCGCGGGAACCCGCCCCCGTCCGCTTGGCGAGGCCGAAATCAAGGATTTTCGCCTGCCCGCGGTGCGTCACGAAAATATTCGCCGGCTTGATGTCCCGGTGCGTAATTCCCTTCTGATGCGCGGCGTCGAGCGCGTCGGCCACTTGAATTCCCAGCTCGAGCAGGCGGTCGAGCGGCATCGGACGTCCTTCGATCACGTGCTTCAGCGTCTTGCCTTCGAGAAGCTCCATCACAATGAACGGCTGGTTCTGATGGGCGTCAATATCATAAATCGTGCAGATGTTGGGATGATTGAGCGCGGAGGCGGCGCGCGCCTCGCGCTGGAATCTCTCGAGCGCGGAGCGATCCTGCGCAAGCTCTTCGGGAAGGAATTTGAGGGCGACGTTCCGGCCGAGGCGAAGGTCCTCCGCTTCAAAAACGACGCCCATGCCTCCGCCGCCGAGCCTCGAGAGGACTCGATAATGTGAAACCACTTGCCCAATCCGGGAATCTGTGGTCATCGGCAGGGTGAATCATACGCGAGACCGAACCTCGCTGCAAGCGTGCGAGAGTCTAGCGTGCGAGAGTCTAGGCACATTGACGGCCGGAATTGCACGGACGTGAAGCCCGTTGTAAACTTGAGATTGAAGATTCCGGCTCGAAGACCGAGGAAGGGAGCGAACGATGTCGCCTTCGATTCGCAGCGAATGGGTGAAGAAACGCACCGGCCCTGTAGTGACCCAAATGCATTACGCACGCCAGGGCGTGGTCACTGAAGAAATGGAATACGTGGCGCGGAGGGAAAATCTCGCGCCGGAGACCGTGCGCGACGAAGTGGCGCGCGGGCGGATGATCATTCCGGCGAATATCCGCCACGTCGAGCTCGAGCCGATGGCCATCGGCGTTGCGGCAAAATGCAAAATCAACGCGAACATCGGCAATTCCGCCACCGCGTCCAACCTCGAAGAAGAATTGGAGAAACTGCACACGGCCGTTCATTTCGGCGCGGACACGGTGATGGACCTTTCGACGGGCGGCGACATTCACGCCATTCGCGAATCGAATTTGCGCCATTCACCCGTGCCCGTCGGCACGGTGCCGATCTATGAAGCGATTGCTCGCGTGCAGCACGTTCGAGAATTGACGCCCGAATTGATGCTCGAAGTCATAGAAGAGCAGGCCGAACAGGGCGTGGACTATATGACTATCCATGCCGGCGTGCTGCGCGAATTCATTCCTCTCACGCGCAATCGCATCACGGGCATCGTAAGCCGCGGCGGCGCGCTGATGGCGCAGTGGGCGGTCGAAAACAATAAGGAAAACTTCCTTTACACGCATTTCGCGGACATCTGCAAAATCTTCCAGAAGTATGACGTCTCGTTCTCGCTCGGCGACGGCTTACGGCCGGGCTCGCTCGCTGACGCAAGCGATGAAGCCCAGTTTGCAGAATTGGGCGTGCTCGGCGAGCTGACGAAGAAAGCATGGGAATACGGCGTTCAGGTGATGATTGAAGGCCCGGGACACATCCCGATGGATCAAATCAAGCTCCAGGTGGACAAGGAAGCGGAGCTATGCCATGAAGCGCCGTTCTATACGCTCGGGCCGCTCGTCACGGATATCGCGCCGGGCTACGATCACATCACCTCGGCGATCGGCGCCGCCATGATCGGCTGGCACGGCGCCTCCATGCTTTGCTACGTCACGCCGAAGGAACATCTGGGCCTGCCCAATCGGCGGGACGTGCGCGAGGGCATCATCGCTTACAAAATCGCCGCGCACGCCGCCGACGTCGCCCGCCATCGCGCGGGCGCCCGCGACCGCGATGACGCCTTGAGCTACGCGCGATTCCTCTTCGACTGGAACAAGCAGTTCGAGCTTTCGCTCGACCCGGAACGCGCCCGCTCGATGCACGATGAAACGCTCGCCGACGATTATTATAAGGACGCAGCGTTCTGCTCCATGTGCGGCCCCAAATTCTGTTCGATGAATACCACGCAGGTCATGGAGAAACACCTCGGCCTCAACCAGAAAGA
>JAKASG010000069.1 GCA_021828285.1 Acidobacteriota bacterium
ATCAAGAACGCGATGGTGGTGACGGCAACAGACACGTTCGCATCGGACATTGGAATTGCGGACGAGAAAATCGCGGCGCTCGCGAAGGATTTGCCGCGAGAGGCGGCTCGTCAAGTGCTCGATGCGGGCGGCCTCTACGTTTTCCCGGGCGGCATTGACGTGCACACGCACCTCGACATGCCGTTCGGCGGGACGACGAGCGCTGACGATTTTGAATCGGGAACGATTGCGGCGGCCTATGGTGGAACAACGACGCTCGTTGATTTCGCCATTCAATATAAGGGGCAGACGCTGCGGACGGCGCTCGACACGTGGTGGAAAAAAGCCGACGGGAAAGCAGCGATTGATTACGGCTTCCATTGCATTGTCACGGACCTCCCGGACGCGCGCCTGGAAGAAATGAAGGCGCTCACGGGCGAAGGCATCACGAGCTTCAAGCTGTTCATGGCGTATCCGGGCGTGTTTATGGTGGAAGACGCGCTGATCTTCAAAGCGATGCTCGCGGCGGGCGAGAGCGGCGGGCTGATTTGCATGCACGCGGAAAACGGCGGAGCGATTGATGTGATTGTGCGGCGCGCGCTTGCGGAAGGAAAAACCGCGCCGAAATATCACGCGCTGACCCGGCCGACGACGGCGGAGGCGGAAGCAACGGGACGGGCGATTGCGCTCGCGGAAATGGCGGGCGCGCCGGTTTATATCGTCCACCTAACGTGCGCGGAGGCGCTCGAGCGGGTGAGAGAAGCGCGCGACCGCGGCCTGCCGGCTTACGCTGAAACGTGCCCGCAATATCTGTTTCTCTCGATTGATAATTTCGACGTGCCGGGATTCGAAGGCGCGAAATACGTTTTTACGCCGCCGCTGAGAGAAAAATGGCATCAGGAAAAACTCTGGACCGGCCTCGCCGCCGATCAGCTCCAGGCGGTTTCAACCGACCATTGCCCGTTCTGCTATAAAGAGCAAAAGGAAATGGGCAAAGACGATTTCACGAAAATTCCGAACGGCGGGCCGGGCATCGAGCATCGGCTGAGCCTGGTGTTTACGGGCGGCGTCCACGGAAAACGGTTTTCCGTGAACCGGTTCGTCGAGCTGGTTTCAACGAATCCCGCCAAACTCTTCGGCCTTTATCCGCGCAAAGGAACCATCGCCGTCGGCTCGGACGCCGACCTCGTCGTCTTCGATCCGGACCGCCAGGAAACCCTCAGCGCAAAGACCCATCACATGCGCGTGGACTACTCGATGTTCGAGGGCATCCGGGTGAAAGGCGCGGCAAGACACGTGATGTCGCGCGGACGCCTGGTGATTGAGAACGGGAAATTCGTCGGGCGCGCCGGCGCAGGATCCTTCATCAAACGCCAACGGTATAGCGCACCCTGAGCGCGCGTCCGCCTCGCCTACGGCTACGCGCCAAATCCGCCGGTTTTGACGGACGGCTGCAGAGAAATAAACGGCGTTGCCGGCGGATGGGGGGCGCCAGGGGTCTGCGCGAGCTCGATGGGCAAGAACGAGTGTGGTAAAATAATGGTTTAGAATCACCACAAATTCCGACGCCGCCGCATGAGATTCCGCGAACAAGGGAAATCGTAAATGGGTGATCAAGAACGGCAAGCGCCGACTCCGCCGCAGCCTCCGTTGCGTCAGCAACCGGTCAACATTGAAGACGAGATGCGGACATCGTATCTCGACTACGCAATGAGCGTGATCATCGGGCGCGCGTTGCCGGACGTGCGCGACGGCCTGAAGCCGGTCCATCGGCGCATCCTTTACGCGATGTACAAGGAAGGAATCACGAGCGACAAGCGCTACGTGAAGTGCGCGGGCGTCGTCGGCGAAGTCATCAAGAAGTATCACCCGCACGGCGACGCAGCGGTCTACGACACGCTGGTGCGCATGGCGCAAGACTTCAACATGCGGTATCCGCTGATCGACGGGCAAGGCAACTTCGGCTCGGTAGATGGCGACCCGGCGGCGGCTTACCGGTACACGGAATGCCGCCTTTCGCGGCTCGCCGAGGAACTTCTGGCCGACATTGAAAAAGAGACGGTAGATTTTACGCCGAATTTCGATGAGTCCACCGAAGAACCGCTCGTCCTGCCGACGCGCATTCCGAATCTTCTGGTTAACGGCTCGGACGGCATCGCCGTCGGGATGGCCACGAAGATTCCCCCGCACAACCTGCGCGAGATCATCGAAGCCGTGATTTTGCTCGTTCAGAAACCAAACGCGACGCTCAAGGAAGTGCTGGCGCTGGTCCCTGGCCCGGATTTCCCGACCGGAGCGTATATTTACGGCAAAGGCGGGATTGAAAAGGCGTACGCCGAAGGGCGCGGCCAATTCACAATGCGCGCCAAAGCGGCCATCGAGCGGCCTACGAAAGAAAAGCAGCAGATCGTCATCACAGAAATTCCCTACCAGGTGAATAAATCAAAAATCATCGAGCGCATCGCCGAGCTCGTGCAGGACAAGAGAATTGAAGGCATTTCCGATGTGCGCGACGAGAGCGACCGCGATGGGATGAGGATCGTCGTCGAGCTGAAGCGCGGCGAGCAGCCGGAAGTCATCCTGAACAATCTCTACAAGTACACACAGCTTCAGGAAACGTTCGGGATGATCATGCTGGCGATTGTCTCGGGCCAGCCGCGCACGCTTTCGCTGGTTGAAACGCTTCAGCTTTTCGTCGAGCACCGCGTGAACGTCGTGCGCCGGCGGACGGAATTCGACCTGCGCAAGGCCCGCGAGCGCGCACACATCCTCGAAGGGTTCCTAAGGGCGCTCAAGAGCCTCGACGCGATCATCAAGCTGATCCGCGCCTCCAAGAATCCGCCGGAAGCGCGGCAGGGATTGATCACCCAGTTCGAATTCACCGATCGCCAGGCGCAGGCCATCCTCGAAATGCAGCTCCAGCGGCTGACGGCTCTCGAGCGCGAAAAGATCCAGGCAGAGCACGACGAGTTGCAAAAGAGAATCGCTGAATACGAGGAAATTCTGCGGAATGAGAAAGTCCTGAAGCGCGTGGTTGTGGACGAACTAAAGGAAGTCCAGAAGCAATACGGCGACGAGCGGCGAACGCAATTTATTGAAGAGCAGGCCGAAATCAAGCTTGAAGACCTGATCGCGGACGAGGACGTTGTGATTACCGTCTCGCACTCGGGATATACGAAGCGCACGCCGCTTTCCACCTACCGTCAACAAGGCCGCGGCGGCAAAGGGCGGCTTGGCATGAGGACGCGCGAGGAGGATTTTGTGGAGAGCCTCTTCATTGCGTCCACGCACAGCTACATTCTCGTCTTCACGAACACCGGGCGAGTCCACTGGTTGAAGGTTTACGAGATTCCCGACGTGGGCGCGGCGGGCCGCGGCAAAAACATCGTCAATCTCGTCAACGTCGCTCAAGGCGAGAAAGTGGCGGCGCTCGTTGCCGTGCGCGATCTGCCCGAAGAGGCGAAAGACGTCGAAGCCGGCGGCGAGGCTTACGCCGCAGAGGGATATGTGACGCTCGTGACTCGCCACGGCGTGATCAAGAAGACGAGGCTCCATGAATTTTCGAATCCCATGGCGCGCGGTATCATCGCCATGGGCATCGAAGAGGGCGACGAACTGATCGCCGCCAAGCACACGACCGGCCGGGACACTATATTCCTCGCCACCCACGAAGGCATGGCCATCCGCTTTCCCGAAAGCGACGTGCGCGATATGGGGCGTCCGGCGTACGGCGTGCGCGGCGTTGACCTTGAAAAAGGCGACTACGTGGTCGGCATGGAAGTCGTGGGCGAAAAAGAGCTCATTCTTTCCGTCACGGAGAAGGGCTACGGCAAGCGCACGGCAATCACCGAATACCGCTTGCAATCGCGGGGCGGCAAAGGCGTCATCAACGTCAAGACCGCAGAACGCAACGGGAAAGTGGTCAGCTCATTGAGCGTGATGGAAGATTCCGAAGTCATCATCATTTCGCAGCAAGGCAAGATTACGCGGCTCGACGCCGGCAAAATCCGGGAATCCGGCCGCTCAGCCCAGGGTGTGCGGCTCATCTCGCTCGGAGAGGGCGACCAGGTTGCTGCGGCCTGCCTCATCAAAAGCGATACCAACGGAAACGCCGAATAGTTTCCCTCCAAGGAATTCCTCGCGTGGGATGAGGCCCGGGCGCCTTCCGGCATGCTACGACGCGCCAGCCGCGCGATTCCGCCTTCGCGAAAGTCGGCGCAAAACTCTGCTTGACAGTTCGGGCTCCGCCCTCTTGCAATAATCATCTGAATCATCGCGAAGAGGAGGCAAATTCCAATGGCGCATTTTCTGAGAGCTTACGAGCCGTGGATCATTTCAGCCGGGATGCTTGCCCACGTCGCGAGTGGAGCTCGCCCCAGCCCCGGCAGGTGCGAACGGAACAATTGCGGCCTTGCCGCGACTCATGTAACGGGTGGCAGCACGTGCGCAGCCGGGTTGTGGGCGTCTACAGGGGTCTGCTATGCTGTTTTATGAAAAAGGAATGGCTCGTGAGTGACGCGGGAACCAAAGAGCGGAGATTGGCCGCGCAGTTGAAGAAACTGCCGGCGCTCCTGGTGGCGTATTCGGGCGGAGTAGATTCAGCATACCTCGCGTACGCCGCACACCGGGCTTTGGGCAGCCGGATGCTCGCGGTCACGGCGCTTTCCGCAAGCTACTCGAAGCGCGACCGTGAGGAAGCCGAATCGGTTGCGGCAAGTTGCAGATTTCCTCACGAGTTCATCGAAACGGATGAGTTTTCCAATCCCGCCTATCGCCGCAACAGCCCGGACCGCTGCTATTTCTGCAAGGACGAGCTATTCACGAAGCTCGACGCGCTTGCGGCCGCGCGCGGCTTTGCGACCGTGGCCTACGGCGTGAACACGGACGACCAGGGCGACTGGCGGCCGGGGCAACGCGCTGCGCTCAAACACAAAGTACTTGCGCCTCTGCTCGCGGCCGGCTTGAAGAAAGCTGAAATCCGCGAACTTGCGCACCGGGCCGAGATTCCCGTTTGGAACCGGCCGGCTTCCGCCTGCCTTTCGTCACGCGTCGCCTACGGGATCGAAGTCACGCCGGCGCGCTTGCGCGTGGTCGAGCAGGGCGAGGAAGCTTTGCGGGCGCTCGGCTTCCGGCAATTCCGGGTGCGGCATCATGATGAGCTGGTGCGCGTTGAAATCGCTCCGGAAGAGTTGCCGCGAGCCCTTTCGCCGGAAATGGCCGGGCGATTCGTCGAAATCTTCAAGTCCCTCGGATTTAAATTCGTGACGCTTGACCTCGAGGGTTACCGCCAAGGTTCGCTCAATACCCACCTCGTGAAAATAGCGAGTTAGCTCAGGACAACGCGCAGATGAAGACAGTTCACCTCACATTTCCCGACGGCGCGACGAAGGAATTTCCCGCAAGCGTCACCGCGCTCGATGTGGCGAAATCCATCGGTCCTCGCCTGGCCGCCGATGCGCTCGTGGCGCGAGTCAACGGCCGTCTGGTGGACCTCTTGACGCCGATTGAAGAAGACGCGCCCATTCAATTCGTGACGCCGTCTTCGCCCGAAGGGCTGCAAGTTTACCGCCATTCTTCTGCGCACTTGCTGGCCGCTGCGGTGCTCGAACTTTTTCCAGACGCGCATCCGGGCGTCGGCCCGCCGACGGAGACAGGCTTCTTTTACGATTTCTATCGTGAGAAGCCTTTCACAGAGGATGATCTGGCAAAGCTCGAAGCGAAGATGCACGAGCTGGTAACGGCGGATTTGCCCTACGAACGTGTTTATTATGATAAAGACGAAGGGCTCAAGCTGTTCAAGGAAAAAGGCGAATTTCTGAAGTGCGAGCTGATACAGGAAAAAGCGGAGCCGCTCTTTTCAGCCTACAAGACGGGCCGGTTTCTCGATTTCTGCCGCGGGCCGCACATTCCTTCGACAGGGCGCATCAAGGCTTTCAAACTGCTGAGCGTTGCCGGCGCGCACTGGAAGGGCGATGAACACGCGTATCCTCTCCAGCGGATTTACGGCACTTCGTTTTTCACCGAGAAAGAGCTGCAGGAATTCCTCCATCAAATCGAAGAAGCGAAGAAGCGCGACCACCGTCGGCTCGGCAAAGACCTCGATCTCTTCAGCATTCAGGATGACGCGGGCGCGGGGCTGATTTTCTGGCATCCAAAAGGCGGCGTGATTCGCAAAGAGATTGAGGACTGGCTGCGCGAAGAGCTTGTCGCGCGAGGCTACGATCTGGTGTTCACGCCGCACGCCATGCGGCTTCATCTTTGGGAGACGAGCGGCCACACGAGCTTTTATCGTGAAAATATGTTCGGCCCGATGGATGTGGAGAATGACCAATATCAGCTCAAGCCCATGAACTGCCCGGGCCATATCCTGATTTACAAATCGAGGGTCAGAAGCTACCGCGAACTGCCTTTGCGGTTTGCGGAGCTTGGGACTGTCTATCGCTACGAACGCTCGGGCGTAATGCACGGCCTGCTGCGCGTGCGCGGCTTTACGCAGGATGACGCGCACATCTTTTGCATGACAGAGCAGCTCGAGGCGGAAGTGCAGGCGTGCGTCGAGTTTGCCTTTTCGGTGCTCAGGACTTTCGGCTTCGACCGTTACCAGGTGGAGCTTTCGGCGCGCGATCCGAACGACGCCGCGCATTACGCGGGCACGGACGAAGAATGGAACCGCGCGGAGGGTGCGCTCAAGAACACGCTTGAGCGTATGAACATTCCCTTCAAGGTGATGCCGGGCGAGGCGGTGTTTTACGGGCCGAAAATCGATGTGAAGCTCGTGGACGCAATCGGGAGGCCGTGGCAACTGACGACCGTTCAATTCGACTTCAACCTGCCGCGCCGCTTCGGGCTCGAATACGTGGGCGCGGACGGCAAGCTCCACACGCCGGTCATGGTGCATCGCGCGCTGCTCGGTTCGATCGAGCGGTTCTTCGGCGTCCTCATCGAGCATTACGCCGGCGCGTTTCCACTGTGGCTTGCCCCGGTGCAGGCCGTCGTGCTGCCCATCAGCGAGCGCCACTCGGCCTACGCACGGGACGTGGCGGAAGCGCTGCGCAAAGCAAAGATCCGCGCGCAGCTCGACGACCGAAACGAAAAACTGAACGCCCGCATCCGCGATGCGCAATTGCAGCGCGTGCCCGTCATGCTCGTGGCGGGAGACCGCGAAGCCGCGGCAAACGCCGTGGCCGTCCGCCGGCGCGATACGGGCGACCAGGGTTCCCGCCCGCTCGATGAAACGATCCGCTGGATGCGCGAGCTTATCGACAGCCGCGCCTCAAAATGGTAAGCTCGAAAGAGCCCCGGAGGTAAGGATGCCCCGTGAATTGAGCACGAAGGCGGCAGCCTGTAAGCGCGCTCTCGAGAGCGCAGGAGGATTGATTTATCGCTGACCGGTTTGTTCGCACCAATGAGCGCATTCGCGCCCGCGAGGTTCGTGTTGTCGATGAGGATGGCGCGCAGCTCGGCGTCATGGCGCCCTTTGAAGCGATGCGCAAGGCGCGCGAGCGCGGGCTCGACCTCGTCGAAGTCGCGCCCAAGGCGAATCCGCCCGTTTGCCGCATCATCAATTACGGAAAGTACCTTTATCAGCTTTCGAAGCGCCAGCATGAGGCCCGGAAACATCAGAAAGGAATCGGGCTCAAGGAAGTCAAAATGCGGCCGCGGACTTCAACCCATGATTACGAGACGAAGCGCAACCGCATCGTGGAGTTTCTGCGCGAAGGCGCGAAGGTCAAGGCCACGATCATGTTTCGAGGCCGGGAAATGGCGCACCGGGACCTGGGATGGAAGATGATGGAGCAACTGGTGACGGAAGTTGCCGAGGCGGGCCAGGTGGAAGTGAGGCCGAAACAAGAGGGGCCCAATCTTTCGGCCATCTTTGCGCCGAAAAAGAGTTCCGGTAAGCAGCCCGCGGCCAGTTCGCGGCCCCCGGCGACCGCGCCCCCTGCTCCCGTTCAAACCGCGAAGCCTTCAAGTCTTGGTGGAAGTTCAGGAGGGTAAGTGTGGCGAAATTGAAATTGAAGACTCATAAAGGCGCAGCAAAGCGATTCAAAGTGACGGCCAGCGGGAAGATCCTGCGGCACCACTCCGGAGCGCGCCACATTCTGACTTCCAAACCACGCCGCCGGAAGCGCCGGCTGGTTCAAAGCACAAATGTTTCCAAGGCGGACGTGCGCCACGTTCGCGCGATGCTGCCTTACGGATAGATTTCAAGGGCAGGGTTTCCTGCGCCGGCAGCATCTTTCCGGCGCGATCTTTTCGTCATCTCGAAACCTGCCTAGAACGAGTGCGGGAAGGCCAGTGGCTGGGTGCCTTCGCCCGCTCCGCCGATCGGTTGAGAAAAGCTGTTCGTCTTCGGGTGAACAGCCGACGGATGCAGGGCTTGCCGCCTCGAATCGCTCGCGAAAGGAGAAAAACCCCATGCCTCGTGTGAAACGCGGCACTGTCCGCCGCGCCAATCGGAAGAAGCTCGCGAAACTCACCAAAGGCTACTTCCTCGGCAAAAGCAAGCTTTACAAATTCATGAAGGAGGCCGCCGACCGCGCGGGCCGGTTCGCTTATCGCGACCGGCGCCGGCGTAAGCGCGATTTCCGGCGGCTCTGGATCGTCCGCATCAGCGCGGGCGCCCGGCAAAACGGCCTCACCTACAGCCAGCTCATTCACGGCCTGAAAAAACTGAATGTCGAGCTCGACAGGAAAATGCTGGCGGAAATGGCAGCGCGCGATGCCGCAGCGTTTGCGGAGCTGGCCGGCAAGGTGAAGTCAGCACTTCCCGCTTGACGGGGGGCGGCACGTTTGTCCGAGCGGCCTGCGGATCGCGGCGCCCTTTGCACTGGCGCGACCGAAACGCGCCTTTATCAATTCGTGGCAGCGCAGTAACCGGCGTCCATGAACATCGAAGAGAAAATTCAAAGGACCCTTGCCGAATTGGGCGCGGACAACGCCGAAATCGTCCAGGCGCTCTTTGCAGAAGTACGTGCTGCGATGGAAGCAGAGCGGCAAGGCCTGATTTCCGGCGGAGCGGCGAACGATGCCGAGCGGCAAAAAGCCTGCCGAGCGCTGCGTGACCGTTGGCTCGCGCGCAAGAACGGAATTATCTCAGCGATTGATGAACACTGGCTGAAGCCTTCTCCGAGAGAGTTGAAACCGCTCGTCGGCCGGGCGTTCAATGAGTTACGCCAGGCGGGCGCGGAGCTGGAAGTGAGCCAGCTCGCCTCCGGCGTTCCGATCAAGCCGGATCATCGCTCCGCGGCGCAGGCCGGTGAAGCCACCCAGGTACAACCGGCTTCGGCCGATCCTGTTGCCGCGCCGGACCTCACGCTTCCTGGAGCGCATCGCGCGCTCGGGTCGCTGCATCCCGTGACGCAGGTCTTGAGGGAAATCGAAGGCATCTTTCTTGAACTCGGCTATCGCACCGAAACCGGACCGGAGATTGAATCGGTCTACTATAATTTCGATGCGCTCAACATTCCTGAGACTCATCCCGCGCGCGACGATTGGGACACGCTATACGTAAAACTACCCGGTTCGAAAGACAACGCAGCGGTTCTGCGCACCCACACCTCACCCGTGCAAATCCGGGCGATGGAAAAATACGGCGCACCGCTTTACCTCATCGTTCCGGGCAAAGTCTATCGGCATGACAATCCCGACGCGAGCCACGCGACGATGTTCCACCAAGTGGAAGGGCTCGCCGTGGATCGCGACATTTCATTCGCCGATCTCAAGGGCACGCTCGATTTCTTCGTCAAGAAATTCTTCGGCAGCGGGACGCGCACGCGCTTCCAGCCGAGCTTTTTCCCCTTCACCGAGCCGAGCGCGGAAATGGCGGTGAGTTGCTGGGCGTGCGGAGGGAAAGGCTGCGGCGTCTGCAAACAGAGCGGCTGGGTGGAAATCATGGGCTGCGGCATGGTCCATCCCTTCGTCCTGAAAAACGGCGGCATCAATCCGAAGAGATATTCCGGGTGGGCGTTCGGCTTCGGCGCAGACCGCATGGCAATGATTCGGTACGGCGTGACGGACATTCAGCTTTTCTACCAGAGCGACGTGCGTTTTCTCGAGCAATTTTGAAAGGAATGTTCATGCGCGATTTCGCTTTGCGGCAGGCGGTGCGATCCTCTGGACGCCCCGTTCCGGCGATTGCAGATTTGCGAAGTCTTGTGTCATGAAAATCTCGCTGAACATGCTGCGCGAGTTCGTTTCCGCGCCCGCGGATGTAAAGCGGCTCGCGTCCGATCTGACGCGCATCGGCGTCAACGTCGAATCGGTCCGGGAGCAGGAGGACGATTGGATCCTCGATATCGAAGTCACGAGCAACCGGCCCGACTGCTTGAGCCATCTCGGTGTCGCGCGCGAGGCTGCGGCATTCTATCGCAAGGCTTTGCGCATGCCGGGCGCCCATCTCGCGGAATCAGACATCCGAGCCAAGGACGCCGTCGGCATTGCGATCGCGGACACCGACCTTTGCCGGCGTTATTGCGGACGCGTGGTCGAAGGAGTCCATGTGGGCCCTTCGCCCGATTGGCTGCGCCGGCGGCTTGAAGCGCTCGGCGTCCGCTCCATCAATAACGTCGCCGATGTGACGAATTACGCGCTCATGGAACTCGGCCATCCGCTGCACGCTTTCGACCTCGATTGCATCCGCCAGCACCGAATCATCGTCCGCAGGGCGAAGCCCGGCGAAAAACTCGGCACGCTCGACGGCGTGGATCGAACGCTCGAGGCGGATCAGCTCGTGATTGCGGATGCGGAGCGAGCCGTTGCGCTCGCGGGCATTATGGGCGGAGAAGAATCTGAAATATCGAACTCGACCCGCCGGGTTCTTCTTGAAAGCGCGTGGTTCGCCCCGGCTTCGATTCGGCGCACGGCAAAGAAACTCGGCATGAGGACGGAGGCGTCCTATCGCTTCGAGCGGGGCGCAGATATTGAAATGGCTCCGGTGGCGCTCGACCGCGCAGCGGCGCTGATCGCGGAATTGGCGGGCGGCGAAATTTTGCGCGGCAGCCTGGACGTCTATCCGGGCAAAAAATCGCGCGCAGCGATTGAGCTTCGCGAAACCGAGATTCGCCGCATCTTGGGGAGCGCGCTGCTCGCGGGGAAAGTTGAGCGGCTGCTGCCGGCTCTCGGCTTTCGCGTCACCCGCCGCGGAAAAACGGCTTGGCGCGTGACCCCACCGTCCTTCCGCCCGGATGTGAGCGGCGAAGTGGATTTGGTTGAAGAAGTCGCGCGGCATTACGGTTATGACCGGCTTCCATCGCGCTTGCGTTCCGCGCCGCCTTCGATTGAGCGCGATAGCCGCCGGGCAAAGGAATCGGAACTCACGGCGGGGCTTGTCGCTATAGGATTCCGGGAAATCATTCCGCCTGCGATGGTTGATCCGGAAGAAAACGCCCGATTCACCGCGCAGCCGCCAGTTGCGATCGAAAACCCTTTGAGCCAGGAAGCTTCGGCCATGCGGTCGTCCGCGATGCCGAGCATGGTTGCCGCGCTCGCGCGTAATCTCGATCGCGGCCGGCACGACTTGGCATTTTTCGAGATAGGGAAGGTCTACACCCCCTGGCCGAACATGCCGGCGAGCAGCGGCCCTTCAGCCGGCCTCGCTTCCCTTCGGCATTCTGAAACGCTTGCGGACGAGCGGCGCGTCCTCGCACTCGGACTGACCGGATCCACGGGCTCGGCCGGCGTCCACGACAAGCCGCGCGAACTTGGTTTCTTCGACCTCAAAGGACACATCGAAACGCTCCTCGGCGTGTTCGACATCCGCCCGCTGCGTTTTGAATCGCTCGCCGCGCGCCCTTACGAGCCGAACCTTGCGGGGCGCTTCCTGCACGGAAATGAAGCGCTGGCTGAGTTCGGCGAGCTGAGACAAGCTCTTGCAGCGCAGTACAAACTGCGGCAACGCGTCTGGCTCGCTGAGATTTATCTGGACGCTTTGATGCGGCATCCCTTGCGCCCGCGAGTGTTTCGCGCGTTTTCCAAATTTCCAAGTGCCGAGCGCGATTTCTCACTGCTCGTTCCGGAAGAGGTCACTTATGAACATCTCGATCAGATGATTCAAGGGCTCGCGAGAAATGAGATTCGGGGTTACGGGCCGGTGGAACGATTGCCGGAAGGGAAAATCGAGAAGGGTTATTATAGTCTTTTGCTGCGCGTGACATTCCAAAGCGCGGAAAGGACGCTGACGAGCGAAGAAGTTTCGGATGCGAGCCGCGAATTGATTTCTGCGCTCGCGGAGCTGGGGGTGCGGTTGCGCGCCTGACGCACTTCCAAAGAAGCGTTGCGCGCCGGCGGAGGGTTTTCAGCGGTGGAAGGAAGCGAATGAATGAACTGAACGAAGGCTTTGCGAAGCTTGAAGCAAAGGTCTCAAAAGCGATCGAGCTTTTCAAGGCAAACCAGAATGAGAAGCGCGCCCTCGCGCAAGAGATCGAGCGCCTAAAGCCGGACGCCCGCGAACGGGCCAAGCGGATCGACGCTCTCGAACGCGAAGTCCAGAACCTTCGCGAAGAGCGCGAAGCGATTCGAGCCCGGCTTGAAAACCTTCTCTCGCAGATCGAACTCCTGACGAAGTCCGATTCCACGGGATGAAACTTTCGCAGGGGGCGGGATCGGAGTCCGGCGATGGCGAACATCGAAAACGGCATTCGAGTTGAGATTTACGACCAGGAATATCATCTCCGCGGCGATCTGGACGCTCAATACATCCAGCAGCTGGCGAAGTTCCTGGATGAAAAAATGCGCGCCATCGCCTCGCGCACCCACACGGTGGACTCCTTGCGAGTCGCGGTTCTCTCCGCGATGAACATCGCCGACGAATATCACCAGTTGAAGGCCAAATACGACGGACTGGCACGCCAGGTGGATGAGAAGGTGGGCGAGTGCTCAGCCGCGCTCGACCGGCTGCTGAAGATGGAAGACTGACGCGGCGCAACTCTGGAGGATAACGATCCGCATCCTTTTTATCGGCGATATCTTCGGCCAACCCGGAAGGAAGATCGTCAAAGATCTTTTGCCGGAACTCATCCGGGAATATTCACCCGACCTCGTGGTGGCGAACGGCGAAAACGCCGCGGCGGGTTTTGGGATTACGCCGGCGCTGGCGGAAGAACTGCTTGGCCTGGGCATCGCAGCACTCACTTCGGGAAACCACATTTGGGACCGGAAGGAAATTCTTTCTTATCTCGCCGAACGGCCGGGCGGGAGGGTATTGCGCCCCGCGAATTATCCTGCGCCCGCGCCCGGGCGCGGCGTTTACATCGGCAAGACCGGCCGCGGGATTGAGTACGCGGTGATCAACCTTCAAGGGCGCGTCTTCATGCCGGCGATTGATTGTCCCTTCCGCACCGCGGACGCGATCCTGCAGTCCCTGGCGGCGTCCGTTAAGATCCGCCTCGTCGATATTCACGCGGAGGCGACTTCCGAAAAACTTGCCCTCGGATGGTATTTGGACGGACGCGTTACCGCCGTCGTCGGCACGCACACTCACATTCCCACCGCCGACGAAAGATTACTGCCGGAAGGCGCTGCTTACATCACCGACGCCGGGATGACCGGGCCGTACGATTCAGTCATTGGCATCGAGAAAGAGGCTGTCATTCAGAAATTCCTGAGCCAGGTGCCCGTGCGTTTCGAAGTCGCAAAAAGCGGGACGCGGCTGTGCGGTGTCTTGATTGATGCGGACGAAAAATCGGGCCGGGCGCTCAGAGTCGAACGGATTCTTCGAACGTGATCCATAAATCAAGGCAAGCGGAGCGAGCGGCGCGCGGGCGACGTTGACGCTTCAGGAAGCCGAGCCTATAATTTTCTGAGGGCGGCATGATGAGAACGGCGACCAGCTTATGCGCTGCAATGTTGACGGCCCTCGCCTGCGTAATCCCAAGCAGTGCGCCAGTCTTCGCCGCCACCAAGCGCACTCCTCCGACGGCCATCCCCTCCAAAGTCAAGATTCAGGTGAATCTTGTCAATGTCCCGTTCACCGTCACGAACAAGAAGCACCAGCTGGTAACCGGTTTGACTCAAAATGATTTTCGGGTGTACGAGGACGGCCAACCTCAGACCATCCAGTTTTTCAGCCAGCAGACGAACCTGCCTTTGCGCATCGGCGTGATGATTGACACGAGCAACAGCATCGCGGGGCGGCTTACGTTCGAGCAAGAGGCCGCCATTGATTTCCTCGATGAGACGCTGCGCTCCGGCAAAGACAAAGCGTTCGTCGTAGGGTTCGACCAGGAACCACAGGTCGTTCAGGATTACACCGACGATACGGGGTTGCTTGCGCAAGCGATCCAAAGCCTTCGGTCAGGCGGCGCGACGGCGCTTTACGATGCCCTGTATTACGTGTGCAAAGAAAAACTGATGTTTCCGACGACCCAGCCGTACCTGCGGCGGGTGATCGTTCTGGTGAGCGATGGCCGGGACAATGAAAGCGAGCACTCGCGCGATGAGGCGCTGTCAATGGCTGAAAGAGCGCAAGCGACGATTTACGCCATCAGCACGAACCGCAGCGGCCTTGAAACGCGCGGAGATAAAGTCCTGCAATACCTTGCGAGCGAGACCGGCGGGCGCGCGTTCCACGCCTTCCAGGCGAGCGACCTGGCGGAGAGCTTCAAGGAAATATCACGCGAGCTGAGCAGCCAGTATAGCCTCGCTTACTACCCCACCAACGCTGCGCGAGATGGCACGTTCCGCACGATCACCATCCGGGTGGGCAAGAAGGGTCTGCACGTCCGCGCAAGGCGCGGCTACTTCGCACCGAGCGGCTAAGCTCGCGGCTCACCTCTTTCGAAACTCAGTTCAGGAACTGCGGGGGACGAAGCGCCGGCTCACTGGGGACGCGCGTAATAACCGCGGCGCGCTTGCACCTTGTAATGCCCGTTGATGACATGCACTTCGAGACGATGGAATGAAGAACCCGTCGGCGCGGGATTAGGAACAAAACCTAACTGATATTGAGTGCGAAGCTCCTCCGCAATCTCGGCGAAGGCTTCGCTCATTTGCTTCGCGCGGCGAATGTCAACAACGTGGCCGCCGGTTTGATTGGAAAGCTGCCTCAGCACGGAATCTCCTTCGAAGGCGAAGCCTCCCCCATAAAACGATGGGTCGCTGATGTCGAGCGAATAAATAATGACGTCCGCGCGCTGCGCGGCGTTAAGGGCCTGGCGAAGCGTTTTCGTGCTGCCGGCATCCTGGCCGTCGGTGAGCAGGATAATCACTTTGCGTCCAATTTGCTGGCTTAAAAGGCTGTGCGAAGCCAGATACACGGCGTTGTACAAGTAAGTGCAGCACGCTGATTGATCCGGAAAAGTGCCGGGAGTGGGCCCGTAAGCGCCGCCGTTGATGACCGCGGAATCAATGCCGCGGTCGAGCCGCACAAGATCCTCTGTGAAGTCCTGCAGCAGCCCGACTTCGAGATCAAAGTGGACGACGCACGCCATGTCCTCCTTTCTCAACACCTGCTGCAAGAAAGCTTTCGCTTCTTCTTTCTCGACGCCGAGCACGCGCTCCTGGCTGGGGCTGGTATCCACGAGCAGCGCGAGCGTGAGCGGGGTCTTCGTCGCGCGTGAAAAATACTTGATCGTCTGCGGCACGCCATCGTCCGTAATTTCAAAATCTTTCTTCGTGAGGTCGGGAACGAGCCGCCCGTGCTTGCCTCTGACCACGGCATACACGTTCACGACTTCCGAGGTCACCTTAATCACGGGCGGCGCGGGCGTTTCGCCCTGTTTCGCCGCCCACGCGCCGAGGCTCGCGGCGAACGCTGTGCCCGCCACGGCCGCGGCGACCATCAATGAGCGTCGCGGCTTGTTCGTTTTAATCTTGGACCGCAGGGATTGAACCATTCTCGATGCCAAACGTGTTAGATGCAGCTTTCAAGGAGCGCGATACGCCGCTTTCGCGTTCGCCACGCGCTCCCTCGCGCAACATTTTCGAATTTAGATTCCTCCGACGCGCTTCTCACATTCACTTTTCTCTTGACAAGCTTCCTCACTGTTACTATACATGTGACTGTGTACGCGCTCCGCCAGCTTTAGCTGGCGCGAAATCACGAAGTCTGGAGGAGAATAGAATGGCAGCGAAGAAGAAAGCCAAGAAAAAGAAGAGATAAGTGCTCTTCGAGAAGTTTGATTCTCTGTGTCGGGGATGCGGCAACGCATCCCCGAAGTTTTTTGG
>JAKASG010000070.1:0-8407 GCA_021828285.1 Acidobacteriota bacterium
TCCAGCAACTCTTCGAGAAAATGCGTCAACCGGGCCTCGAGTTCTTTCAAGGTTCGCGGTGTCATGCCGACAATGTAGCAGACACCGGTCGGGAGAGCAACAGATACTTAACCTAGTATTACTAGAGAAAGCTGCGGTCGAAGGGATGCGGGAAAAGATCAGCCAGGCGGTGAGTCTCCCGAAAGCCCCGGGGATTGGCAAGAATCACTTCGATGTCGCCGCAAAATTCCCACAAAAGCTGGCGGCATGCGCCGCAAGGCGTCGCGGGATGCTCGCTGCCTGAAGCGACGGCGATGCGCAGGAATTTTCGAGCACCTTCGGAAATCGCCTTCCACAGCGCCACGCGCTCGGCGCAAACCGTGAGGCCGTAGGTTGCGTTCTCCACGTTGCAACCCGTGTAAATCTTCCCGTCGTCCAATTCGAGCGCTGCACCCACTTTGAAATTTGAAAAGGGAGCAAATGCGTTTTCGCGCGCGTCGAGCGCTTTCGCGACGAGGGATTCATTCGCGTTCATAGCGTCCTCCATGAAGCGTTGGATTCGCGGATCGCGGCGCAGAATGGCGAATCATACATTTGCCCGCCCGGTGAATCCGCCGGCGATGATTTGGCCGATTAGACGCGCCAGATTTCCCGCGGCGCTTTTGCCCGCGGCGAGCACTTCAGCATGCGTGAGCGGCGCCGGGCTGAGCCCAGCCGCGCGGTTCGAAATGGAGGCGATGGCGAGCACGCGCAATCCCAACGGTCGCGCTGCAAGGACTTCCGGAACGGTGGACATGCCCACCGCGCCCGCGCCGAGGCGCTGCAGTGCGCGAATTTCCGCAGGGGTCTCAAAATTCGGGCCAAGCACCGCCGCGTAAACACCCTCAAAACATCGAAGGCCGAGCTTTTTGGCCGCGCCGAGCGCGCTCCGCCGTAGCGCCGGGTCGTAGGCCACGGTCATGTCCGGAAAGCGCGGGCCCAGTCCCTCATCGTGAACTCCGACAAGCGGATTGGCGCCCAACAGATTGATGTGGTCTGAGAAAATCATGAAGCTTCCGGGCGTCGCTCGCGGATGAATTCCTCCGGCGGCGCACGTGAGGATCAAAACCTCGATTCCAGCAAGGGCCAGCGCGCGCGTGGGCAAGGCCACTTCTTCAGGCGAATAACCCTCATAAAGGTGGCTGCGGCCTTCGAGCACCGCGACGGGCGATTTCCCCCAAAACCCGGCGTGGAGCGTTCCACTGTGCCCCTGGGCCGTCGGACGGGGAAAATGAGGGATGCGGGCGTAGGGGATGCGAGTAGAGCGCTCCATGCACTCGACCACTTCACCGAGGCCCGAGCCCAGAATAATTGCCACCTGCGGAGGCGCGGACGCCCACTGCTTTTTCAGAAAGCGAGCCGCCTTGAGCGCTTGCGCATAGGCCGGTGACATTCGACTGGTTCCTGCGGTGAAGGGCTTGCGTGATCGCGTGTTCATGGTTTGAGATTCTGCTTTCGCCGCGCGCGGGCGAAGACCTCCTGCCGCTCGAGGCTCGCTTCAATGCGTGAGCAGAAGACCGACCATCGCCGCCGCAAGATAATTGGCGAGCGTTCCGGCGAGCAGCGCGCGGAAGCCGAGCTTCGCCAGGTCTTTCTTTCGCGAGGGCGCGAGCGCGCCGATGCCGCCGATCTGAATGCCGATGGACGAGAAATTTGCGAAGCCGCAGAGCGCGTAGGTTGCGATGATGAAGGATCGGGCGGCGATTTTTCCCTTGAGCGGCCCGAGCATCGAAAAGGCGACGAATTCGTTGATGACGAGTTTCGTGGCCATGAGGCTGCCGACGATTCGTGCGTCGTGCCAGGGTACGCCGAGGAGCCACGCCACCGGTCCGAGCACGTCGCCAAAAAGCGTCTGGAGGCTCGTGTGCGCGATTTTCAGGATGCCGTTCGAAAGCGCGATGAGCGCGATGAAGGCGATGAGCATGGCCGCCACGTTGAGCACCAGAAACAAGCCGTCGTTCACGCCGTGCGAAATCGCATCGAGGAGATTCACGTCGCGCTTCTCGGTATCAATCTTGAAGACACCCATGGTTTGCGGCTTGCCGATTTCCGGAATCAGCATTTTGGCGATGAGAATCGTGCCGGGCGCCGTCATGACGACGGCGGTCAGCAGATGCCGCGGGTCGGCGCCGAAAAGGACGTACGCGCCAAATGTCGAGCCCGCGATGTGCGCCATGCCTGCGGTCATGATGGTCATTAACTCCGATTCCGTAAGGGTGTCGAGATACGGGCGAATGACGAGCGGCGCTTCGGTCTGGCCCATGATAATGCTCGCCGCCACTTCGAGCGATTCCGCTCCGCTCGTCCTCATGATCTTCGCCATGATTTTGCCGATGATCCGCACCATGAAAGGAAGCACTCGCAGGTAGTAAAGAATGGAAAAGAACGCCGCGACGTAGATGATCATCGGCAGGGCGGTAAAGGCGAAAACAAGGCCAAGATTCCCTTTGGGATTCGCCAGAGGGCCGAAAACGAATTCCGACCCGGCGTACGAAAAATTCAACATCCAGATCGCGCCGCCCGCAACTTTGCTCACCAGCCAATAGCCCGGCGTCGTTCGCAGCACGAAGATCGCCACCAGCAATTGCAGGCTGATGCCCCAAATCACAATGCGCCAGGAAATTGCGCGCCGGTTGTTTGAGAAGACGTAAGCGGTCGCGAGGATCAGCGCGATGCCGAGCAAAGGCACGAAGTGCGTCACGAAATACCTCCTGGGACGTCATTCGGAATTCTCTCGAGGATTACGGGCAAGGGCGCGGCGCGTTCTGGTGCGATCGTGATCGCCTGCTCGAGCAGGGCGCGAGCGCTCTCGAGTTTCGAGCCATCGTTCCAAAAAAGCGCGCAGATCGGTTCGCCTGCGGCGATCGGGTCCCCGACCGCTTTCCTGAAAACAATGCCGACCGCAGGATCAATCACCGAATCGAGCCTCTCGCGCCCGGCCCCCAGCGCCATCGCCGCGAATCCCACCGTCTGAGCTTCAATGCCGGCGATAAATCCACTCTGCCTCGAGACGAAGGGTTCCTGGTGGCGGGCCGCCGGAAGCAGGGAATAGTCATCCACAATCCTCGCCTTGCCGCCCTGTGCTTCAATGATTTCGGCGAATTTCTCGAGCCCATTTCCGCTCGCAAGGATTCGGTCAAAACGTCTCTGGGCTTCACCCATCGAACTTTCAATTCCGCCGAGCAGGAACATGACGGCCGTCAGCTCCCGGGAAACTTCGAGAAGACGGGCGGGGCCGCGGCCCTTGAGCGTTTCGATGCACTCGATGACTTCGAGGGCGTTCCCGACCGCCGCGCCAAGCGGCTGGCTCATATCCGTCACGAGCGCCTGGACGCGCGTGTGATGCGCAGCGCCGATAGAGGCCATGCGTTCAGCAAGCGCGCGCGATTGCTCGCGCGTCTTCATAAATGCGCCGCTGCCTGTCTTGACGTCGAGCGCGAGGGCATCAATGCCTTCCGCGAGCTTCTTGCTCATGATGGAGGCGGAAATGAGCGGAATGGATTCCACGGTCGCGGTCACGTCGCGGAGAGCATACAACGTCCTGTCGGCGGGAGCGAGATCGTCGGTCTGGCCGATGAGCGCGGCGCCGGTGCGAGCGAGAACGCGGAGAAATTCATCAATCCCAAGGCGTGTATTGAATCCCGGAATCGAATCGAGCTTGTCGAGTGTGCCGCCCGTGTGGCCGAGGCCGCGCCCCGAAATCATTGGCACGGCAAGCCCGCCCGCCGCCGCAATGGGCGCGATAATGAGCGAGGTTTTATCGCCCACGCCGCCGGTCGAATGTTTGTCAACTTTCGGGAGACGGATGTTTGAGAGGTCGAGCACGCGGCCCGAGCGCAGCATCGCTTCGGTCAAGTCAGCGGTTTCGCGCTCATTCAGCCCGCGCAGAAAAATCGCCATCAACAGGGCCGAAGCCTGGTAATCCGCCACTTCGCCGCGCATCAATCCGCCGATGAGTTGGGCGAAATCCTCACGGCTCAGCTCGCCACCGTCCCGTTTTTTCCGGATGAGTTCCGTTGCGCGCATCATCCCCGCACGGGTATATCAAAACTCGGCGCGCGTTCCAACGAATTTCTGCGGGCGCATTTCGAAGCGCGACGCCTGATTCGAGAGCGAACGGCGCGAAGCGCAAGCCGCAACCGGTTTCCCCAATCGGCCGGCTTCTCCTCGAGCGGCTACCCCGGACCTTGCGGGTATGCCGGCAAGTCCGGCGGCCGCTTCGGCAGGGCCATCGGATGCGCCTGGATTTCCTTCATGAGCACTTCGACGGCCTTTTCGAGCTGAGGATCGTGCCCGGCCATCACCTGGTCCGGCGTATTTC
The DNA here is from genome assembly GCA_021828285.1 of Acidobacteriota bacterium. Classification (GTDB taxonomy): domain Bacteria; phylum Acidobacteriota; class Terriglobia; order UBA7540; family UBA7540; genus JAKASG01. The sequence continues at coordinate 4,340 of JAKASG010000070.1, forward strand.
TGACGACGATATTGGGTTCGACGCCGTGATTCTCAATGATCCACTGGCTGTGGAGATTGTAGAGCGAAAACTCCGGCCGGGTAATATAGCCGCCGTCCATGAGGGGAATGTAGCCGCGGATTCCCCGAACGCCACCCCAAGTGCGCGTACCGATCAGCGGACCGAGCTTGTAATATTTGAAATAGTAGCTGAAGAAATCGCCGTCGGATGCCGCATAGTGATTCGTCACGCAAGCCATGTAGCCGTAGAAAACCGGCTGCGGAACGGTGTTGCTCTTCCAGTTGCGCGCCAGTTCCATCCCCGCGAGGATCCGGCGGAGCCGCTCGAGAATAATCTGGTCCACAAAGCCGCCGCCATTGTAACGGATGTCGAAGATGATTCCTTCCTTGCGAATCTGCGGGAAAAACTGGTGGACGAATTGGTTGAGGCCCACGTCTTCCATATCGGAGAGATAAACGTAGCCGATTTTCCCGCCGCTCATCTTCGCCACTCGCTCCCGATTCGAATGAATCCAATGCAGCAAGCGCAACTGGTATTCATTGGCGAGCGGCTTGACCATCACCTTGCGCGCGCCGTCCATCGTCGGCTTCGAATTCACGGTGAGAGTCACGACTTGATTCGCGGTGTTGACGAAAGACTTGTAGGGATTCTCCGGAGCACGGAGATCGTGACCGTTGACCGCAAGCAGATAATCGCCCGCGTGAACGTTTACGCCCGGCTCGGTGAGCGGAGATCGGTCGGCGGGATTCCAATTGTCGCCTTTGAGAATCTGCGCCATTTGATACCGGCCGCTCGCCGGATCAAGCCGGAAGTCGACCCCGAGCATCCCGACGTTGACGGGATGGAGATTCGGGAAATCGCCGCCGCCCACGTAAGTGTGGGAATTCGAAAGCTCGGCGATCATTTCGCTGATGATATAGTTCAAATCATAACGGTCGGCGACGTAGGGCAAGAGCGCCGCGTATTTCTCGCGCACGGCCGGCCAGTCCACGCCGTTCATTGATTTTTCAAAAAAGTACGTTCGATATTGCCGCCAGGCTTCATTGAACATCTGCTTCCATTCGGCGGGCGGGTCAATGTCCGCGCGCATGGTCGAAAGGTTTATAGCGCCCGCGCCGGCTTGCAGGGGATGCTCCGTCGGCAACGCGCTGACAATGCCATAGGTGGCGACTTTGCCCGGAGGTTTCACCGGGCTCTCATAGAGAAGCTTCTTGCCGTCGAAAGAAAGTGTGAAGGCTTCGACTCCGATGACAATTTCCTGGTCCTTTCGGGTCTTGATGTTGAACACGTGGATCGCCGGCGGAGCGCCCGGCAACGGCCCGGACAGTCCCATGGTCGGCTCGCTCAAGTAATAAATTCGGCCCGCAGCCGCGGCGAGATTGCCGTAATTTCCAGGCGGAGTGGGGACGGGAACCACGCGGCTTGCGATGCCGGCGAAGTCCACCCGGAAAGGAGTCTTTTCCGGCTTTTTCTGAGCGTTGGCTGTGTCCGCAGGCTTCGGGTCTTCCTCTTCTTCATCGTCGCGCGGCGCGAAGGGTGACGGCTCATCAGCGCGCAATGTAATCGCGTAGATGCGCGTCGCTTTCGGGTTCGAAAAGTCCATATCGTATGGCCCGAGAACTTCGTTGTAGGTGCGGTCGGAGAGAAAGTAGAGATATTTTCCTTCCGGATCGAAAATCGGCTGGGTGTTGTCCGTAAAACTCGAAACCACCTGTGTGATCTTATGGTCGGCGAGCGAGTAAAGTTCGATCGCGCGATTGTCGTTCACCGCCATCCTTGCGTAGCCGACCCACTCGGAATCGGGCGACCAACTGTAGCGCGTAATCTCACCGTATTTCGCCGTATCAATAAGAACAGGCTTCTTCTGATGAATGTCCACGTAGAAAAGCTGGAGCGAGCTATTGGCATAAAGCAGCTTCGTGCTGTCCGGCGACCACTCGGGCGGCATAAGGAAAGCCGTGCCACGGTGCGTGATCTGCTCGGCCGCGCCGAAACCGTCTTGCGGGCGGATGTAGAGCTGTTGCTCGCCCGAGCGGTCGCTCACGTAGGCGAGCCACTTGCCGTCGGGCGACCAGGCGACGTCCTGACGGCGAATGCCCGGCGTCTCGGTAAGATTCAGAATGCTGCCGTGGCTCGCCGGCGCCGTATAAATTTCGCCGCGCGCACTGAAGGCGGCGCGCTCGCCATCCGGCGAGACGTCAAACGAATCAATCAATTTTGCTGTATTTTCCCAGTGCTTTCTCGCGAGAGGGAAGTCACCCGGCGTTTCAATCGTGAGCTTGCGGGATTTATCCGTTTTCGTGTTGAAGAGATAGAGCCATCCGCCGTATTGGAACACGATGTGATTGCCATTCAAGCTCGGCCATTCGACGTCGAAATCCGTGAAGTGGGTGAGCTGGCGAATGGTGTGCGAATTCAAATCCAGCGAATAAAGATTCAGCCGGTGAGCCGTGCCACGGTCGGAACAGAAATAGACGATGTCGCCGCCCGTCCACATCGGATACGTGTCGGTGTAAGCGTCATGCGTGAGCTGTTCGTACTGGTGCGTCTTGAAATTCCAGAGGGAAAGCTTCTGAGCCATGCCGCCGGTGTACCGTTTCCACGCGCGAAAATTACGGAAAATGCGGTTGTAAATCATCTCGGAGCCGTCGGCGTTGAATGCGAGCAGCCCGCCGCGGTCGATCGGCAGCCGCTCGGGCAAGCCGCCGTCAACGCTGACCGTCCATAGATTGCCGAACCAGGTGTTGAACGTATCGCGGCGCGAGAGAAAAACGATGCGCTTAGAATCCGGCGTCCAAGCAATCACTTCGTTGTTCGGCCCCATGCGTTCCGGCACCGGGCCAATGTCCGGCACGTAGGTCAATTGGCGCGGCTGCGCGCTTCCATCCGAGGGCATGACGTACACATTGAAGTTGCCGTCATATTGCGCAGTAAAGGCGATCCATCGTCCGTCGGGCGAAAATTTCGGAAATAGCTCCAAGCCCCGGCTGGTCGTCAGCCGCCGCGCCACGCCGCCGTCGCTTGAAACCGTCCAGAGGTCTCCCGCGTAACTAAAAACAATTTGACTGCCATGAATGTCCGGAAACCGCAAAAGGCGGGCAGGCTGGAGGGGTTGTGCTGAAACCGCCGCCGCGCCTGCGAGCGGCAGCGCCAGGGCCGCCAGAATCACAAAGACTTTAGTCCTTAGGTAACCCATAAATGAGTCCTCCCGAATCGCCGCCCGCATTGGTATCGCGGATTGCAGGGGGAATTACGCCCGATCCGCCAAACACGAGTGCCCAGCGTGAGGTCACTGTGGTTTCTCACAAGCCTCTTCTTGAGCGGGCCAGTCTACACGTTCATTCCACGGTTCGCAACTGAAAATCACTGAAATTCATTGGAATTCATGGATTCGCTCCGGTCCGTAAGAGAGTGCAGGAAGAGTTTTTTCAGCTCAGAGCAGCAAGATCCGGCGCTTTCGTTTCGCGCTGGCGCGTGGCATAATCCCTGCCAACGGTCCTAGCGCCGAGGTCGTGTATGGCTGATCCCAAGGACGAGACGGAGCTTACTCCCCGAGAGCCGAAAAAGTCCGGGAGCCCGAACGACGAAAAGACGACGGCGATGCCCGACCTGACAACGCCGTTTCGCGCGCCCGCCCCGGAGCGCACTCATAAGCCTGACGAATCATCGGCAACGACTCTGCGCGAACGTCAAACCGCACGGGAGCCGTCGCCAGCGACGACGACGTTCAATTCGGGCGACGTCGTCGCAGGGCGATACCGCATCACCCGATTCATCGGGCACGGAGGGATGGGCGAGGTTTATGAAGCGCGCGACCTTGAACTTACCGAAGATATCGCCCTCAAAACCATCCGGCCGGAAATTGCGCGGGACCCGCACACCATCGAGCGTTTCAAGCGCGAAATCCAGCTCGCGCGCAAGGTGACTCACCCGAACGTTTGCCGGATCTTCGATCTGGGCTATCACGCGACCGGACCCGGGCAGCCGGGAATCTCCTTTCTGACGATGGAGCTTCTGCCCGGCGAAACGTTATCGAATCGAATCCGCCTTGCGGGGCGCCTCAGGATG
>JAKASG010000070.1:8507-16110 GCA_021828285.1 Acidobacteriota bacterium
GGGGAAGTCGGCGGACTGACTCAAGCCGAGGCGACCGCGGCATTTGCCGGCACGCCGGCGTATATGGCGCCCGAGCAGGTCGAGGGCGTGAAGATCACCCGCGCGGCGGATATCTACGCTTTCGGCGTCGTGCTTTACGAAATGGTGACCGGCCAGTGGCCGTTCAAAGGCGAAACGCCGCTGGCAACCGCCGTCAAGCGGCTTAAGGAACAGCCTCCGCCGCCTCGCTCACTTGTCCCTGATTTGGACCCTCGCTGGGACCGGGTCATTTTGCGTTGCCTCGCGCGGAAGCCGGAAGACCGCTTTGCGAGCGCCGAAGACGCCGTCCGAGAGTTGCGCGGCGAATCTGCAATCGTGCCGAAATCCAGGAGTGCAATGGTTTTGGCCGCTGGCGTGGCTGCCATGGCGCTGTTAGTGGCTCTCGCCGTCTTCATCGTTCTTCGTATTCGTCATCGCGTCAATCCTTCCACCCAAGCGTCTCCAGCCCTATCGCAAATTCCGCCAATGCCTGCCAAGCTTCGCCCCTCGGTCGCGGTGCTCGGCTTTAAGAACCTGTCGGGGGAACGCACCGTGGCGCGGGTCTCGACTGAACTTTCAGACTTGCTTGACGACCAACTGGGGAGCGGGGGCGCGTTGCGCGTCGTTTCCGGTGAAGACGTCGCGCGGATGAAGCAAAGCCTGTCTCTGCCCGATGAGGATAGCTTTGCGCCGGACACGCTCGCAAAAATTGGATCATATCTCGCCGCCAGTTACGTCGTGGTCGGATCCTACATGGCGGCCGGCGATCCGGCTCAGGGGCAAATCACCGTGGACCTGACGCTTCAGAATACGCGGCGAGGCGAAACGATGGATTCGGTCTCGGAGGCGGGCGCCCTGTCCGTTGACGGGCTTTATAAGCTGGTTTCAAAAGGGGCCGAAAAGCTTCGCAAAGACCTGGGAGTCGGAAATCTTTCTTCGACCGAAGCCGCGAGCGTTCGCGCCGCCGCGCCGTCGAATTCCGTGGCGAATCAATACTACTACGACGGGCTGCGAAAACTCTGGAGCTATGACGCGCTCGCGGCGCGCGACCTGCTCGAAAAAGCCGTCGCTGCGGACCCGAGCTTCTCGCTGGCGCATTCGGCGCTTGCAAGCGCGTGGTCGGCTTTGGGCTACGACGCGCAGGCTGCGCAGGAAGCGAAGAAGGCTCTGGATTTGTCTCGAGGCTTGCCGCGCGCCGACCGCTTGCTCGTAGAAGCGCGCTACCATGAAATGAGCCATCAATTGACGCAGGCCGCCGAAACCTACCGCTCGCTTTGGCAGTTCTATCCTGATGATCTCGAATACGGGCTGCGCCTTGCCCGGCTCCTGGCGGAGCAGGGCAAGGGCCAGGATGCAATGCAAGTGACCGCTGCGCTCAAGAAACTGCCGGCTCCCGCCAACGCCGATCCGAGAATTGATCTCGCCCAGGCCTCGGCAGCCGCTGCGCTCGGCAACTACAAGGCGGAATTGGCGGCGGCCTCTGAAGCTGAAAAGCAAGCGGAGTCGCTTGGGGCGCGCATCCAGTTGGCCGCGGCATTGAACGCTCGGTGCTGGTCGGAGCACAACCTGAATCAGCCGAAACAGGCGATCGCCGATTGCCAGCAAGCCCAACAGATCTATACCGCGCTTGGAGATGCGGCCCACGTGGCGAACACGCTTGTCAGTCTGGCCGCCGCATACGATGACGTCGGCGACGCCGCGCAGGCGATGTCCTTGCAGAAGCAAGCGCTCGAAATCTATCGCCGAGTTGGCGACGAAGCGGGCGTTGCCACTTGCGAGAACAACATCGCCGTCGAATTGGAGAGCCGCGGCGACTTCAAGGAGGCTCTGCCTCTCGCCGAGCGGTCACTTCAACTGGGACAAAAGCTCGGCCGCCGGCACACGACCCTCGACTCGCTCAATACGATTGCCGGAGCCTATTTCAACCAGGGGAATTATGAATCGGCGCGCAAAGCCGAGGAGCAATATCTTGCCACTGCACGGCAAATTGGGGACGGGGCAGCCGCTGCGCGCGCGCTGGGAAATTTAGCTCTAATTCTCTCCTACGAGGGCAAGACGGGCGAGACGATGAAAATGGACCAGCAGGCGCTCGCAGCTTGGCGTGAAGTGGGATCCAATAGCGGCGTAGCGTCCACCCTGCTGAATATCGGCGACCTCGACTACGAGCAGGGCGACGCGAGGGCGGCCGAGAAACAATTCGCGGAGGCCCTCGTCATCGCTCGGCAAATTGGCAGCCGCGCTCTCGAGGCTAAAAATCTTGAGAACCTGGGAGCGGTCTCCTATGACGAAGGGGAGCTCGAAAAAGCGCGGCAATTTGACGAGCAGTCGCTCGCCTTGTTTCGCCCAATGGGCTATCAACTACAAGGGCTGGCCGTGCTCAATGACCTCGGCGATATCCTGCTTGCGGAAGGTCAATTGGACGAAGCGCAAAAAAGTTACGACGAGGCCGGAGCGATTGCCCAGGCGCAAAAAAGCCGCGGCGACATCCTGATGGGCGGCGTCAAACGGGCTTCCGTCTTCCTTGCGAAAGGGAACGCAGCCGAGGCGGCGAAGCTCGCGCAGGCAGCGGCGGCGCAATTCGGCCGCGCCCATCACGGCTGGGAGGAAGCAGTCGCCGAAACAGTGCTGGCGCGCGCCGATCTTGCCCAGGGGAACGCCGCCGGCGCTCTGCGCGCGGCAAATGAGGCCGTTCAGCTTGCTCCCGAAGGCTCCGACGTTCACCCGGAATTCGATGCCTCAACCGTTCAGGCTCGGGCGCTCGCGGCCGCCGGCAAAAGCGCCGATGCGCAGAAGGTGGCCGCTGCGCTCTTCAATAAGGCGCGAAGTCTCGGCCTCATTCCTTATGCCCTGCGCGCGGAAATCGCGCTGGGCGAGATCGAAATAAAAACTGGAAACGTTGCCGCGGGACGGACGCACCTCGAATCGGCCCGCAAGGAAGCGCAAGTGCGAGGCTTTTTACTCTTATCGAACCGGGCGGCCCAGGCGCTCGGCGGTCGCGCCCAAGAAGCCGCCGCACGACGGTAGCGTGTCGCGAGAAAATTACCCCGGCGGCTGTCAATCTGCGCAAAGCGAAGAATCTGCTGCTGGCCGGCCATGTGGAAACAGGGCTGCGAAATCAGTCCCATTTCTTGATCTTCGGCCAGACTTCGCGAAGGGTCCATCCGCGCGGCCCGGTGCATAGCCAAATCGGGCCCTGTTCGAGCGCGTAGGGTACGCCGAATTTTCCCGCGCGCTCGACGTGTTTGAATAATTTATCGAGCTGTGCACGGTGGCCGCCGAGCACGATCATAGATTCGCCGGTATATTGCCGCGGTCCCCACAAATAGTAGGTCTGGTGCGCGGAAATCGCGGGCGGCAAGCCGTACTTCGGACCAAAGAAATCAATCGCGCCCGCTTCGCCGTAATTTTGGCAGAAGATTGCCGTCTCCGCGCGTACCGCCGGCGGAAGACCGTTGTAAACTTTGGCGACGTCGGCTGCCATTTCCGGCCAGCCAAGTTCGTCCGAGTAGTATTGCGGGAGCGGCGAAGCGAGATGACTTTTTTCCGTCGCGGGCGGCACGATGTGGAGCGCCCGCTGATAGCGCAAATAGCCAGCGACCGATAGGATGGGAAACATCATCGGCGCGAGGGGCGCGGTTCCGAGGACGATCGCCAGAACCACGCTGGGCTTGAGCCAGGCGCGCTGCCGGGCCGCTCGTTCGATGGCGACGCCGCCGGCGGCAAGCAGCATCGGATAAGCGGGCGCGGAATAGTAATCCTTGCCTGCGAGAATCATGAACGTCGCAATCACGGCGAGAAATGTCCATCCGAGGATTCGAAACCGCTTGCCTTCGCGCGAACAAAAAAGATAGAGCAGGCCGGGCAGCCAGACCAGGATGTTCATGGGGGACATCATAAATATTTGCTGGGCGATATAACCGAGGGGTCCTACGGCAATGTTACGGCCGCTGGCGCGAATGTTGCGCATGAGCTGGATGAAAGGGAAATGATATTGGACGTTCCAAATAAGATTCGGGAGGAAGATGGCGAGCGCGATCAATCCTCCCAAATAAATCCATCGTTCCTTCAGCACTCTCCGGTGTTCGGTTAGCAGCAACGCGACCACGACGGCGAAACCGAAGACGCCCATCGAATATTTGTTTTCGAGCCCGAAACCGGACAGCACCCCGAACCATAACCAAAGCCGCTGATTGCCAGACCTGATCATGCGGATGAGGAGATATGCGCAGCCCATCCAGAATAGCGGCTCGAAAACATTCATTGCGAATTGGTGCGCGATCACTGCATAAACGGCCGCGACCGCAATCGAAAGCGCGGCGAGCTCTTGCGCGAATTTGCCTCCGCCCAACTCCCGTGCCATCACACCGGCGAGCACGATCATGCCCGCGTTGGCCAGGGCCGGCAGGAAGTGCAAGGCATAGAGCGAAGTGCCGAGCGTGTGCGTCACGAGCCAGACGACCAGCGCGATGAGCGGCGGCTGATCCACATAGCCGAAAGCGAGATGGCGCGAGCAGGCGAGATAATAGAGCTCGTCGCGAAAATATCCGTAGCGCGTCGCGGTCATCATGTGAATCAGGAACGATGCGCCGGCAATCGCCCAGACCGGCCAGGGAATTCGCGCCAGGGCGCCAGGGCCGCCCGGCGCGCCCTCGCTTCGCGTCATTTCACTCGTTACACTGGCTGATTCCGACATCGGCCAATCCTTTCCTTTCGCGCATAACGTGGGGAGAAGGTTAACACACTCTGTGATACGCGGCCAGCTTCATCTCGGTTCTTCATGGCTTGACAAGCTGGATAAATATGACTATAGTCATAATTGACCATGGTCATGAATCTGAGACAACGGAAAAAAGCGGCCACACGCAAGCGCATTCTCGATACGGCTCTCAGGCTCTTCGCGCGGCGCGGTTTTGAGAGCCCAACGGTCGAAGAAATTGCCGTGGCGGCGAGGGTTGGCAAGGGAACCATCTACAATTATTTCCGAACCAAGGAAGATATTCTGGTCGCTTTCATTGCCGCGCAGGAAGCGCGCGTCCAGCAGCGTCTTTCCCGCCTGCTCAAGCGCGATCTCGGCGCCGAATCGCTGCTGACGCTTTATCTCCGCGAGCAATTCCGCCTCAAGCGGCCTTATCGTCAATTCACGCGGGTCTTTCTGGCCCAATTAGTCCTGCGAGGTGAAGAAATCGCACCTCAGCTTGCCGCCATGCAGCCGGCGATTGATGGGACCCTCGCCGCGCTGTTCGAGAGCCTTCGCCGGCGAGGCAAAATTAGTGACGATGTTGAAACGGAAGCCCTGGTACGCGCGTTCAAAACCCTGCATCTCGGTTTGACCGTGATCTGGGCGATGCTGCCGGCGCGCTCGGGCGGCGTGGACGTGCTTTCCGAAGAGACGGTACGGCAATTCTGCCGTGGACTGGAGAAAGGAAAATGAAAAACCTCATCCGCTGGATTCTGGCTTCTGCCGCGCTGACGATGCTTTTCAGCGGCGGCGCGCGGCCGCATTGGCCGGTGATATTGAGCGGTGCGCTCGCCGCGGGTGTGTTCACGCTTGGCATCGCCTGGAGCGAAGGGAATTGGAGGCACGTCTTCGTCGCCGTTTTCGTTTTCGAGTTGATCGTCGGCGTAATCAATACCTTTGACGAAGGAGTCTTCTTCCACGTCCTTTCCATTCAGCAAATGGGAGGTTTATTTGCCGGCGGCACTCTGGTCAGTCTGGTGCTCGCGGCAATTCTCGCGTTTGCTCCGCCCGTTCGCGGCCATCTTTCGCGCGATTTTCATTTCCCGGGGCGGCTTTGGGCCCGCGTTGCGGTGATCGCCGTCATCTACCTGTTGCTTTACATCACCGCCGGCATGTTCGTCTGGCCCCACGTCAAATCGTTTTACCAGGGGCGAACGTTGCCCGCGCCGGGGCCGCTTTTGATTGTGGAAGTCGGGCGCGCGCTTATCTTTCTGGTTGCGGCGTTGCCGTGGCTGCGAATTCTCAAGGGCCGGACCCGCACGATGCTGTTTTTGGGCCTGGCCTATTCGATCCTCGGCGGCATTTCACCTTTGCTTCTGCCGAATCCGATCATGCCGGCGAACATACGACTCGCGCACGGATTCGAAGTCGGCATTTCGAATTTCATCTTTGGCGCGTTCATCGGCTGGCTGATGACCGCAAAATCCTCGCCGTCCGCCGCGCCGCTGCCGAGTCCGGTCAGCGTATGACGGATTGCCGGGAATTTTCAGGTGGCGCCTGCCGCATGCTGACCGCACCTGCTGCGGGCCTGCCTTCTGTGCGCGTCTGCTGGCGAGGCTTGATGTTCGGAGCTTTTATCGTGCGGCAGCGACGGGCTGATTGCAGACAGTGAGCCAGCCGTATTTATCTTCGGCGCGGCCCTGGACGACGCTCAGGAAGCGTTCCTGAAGGCGGAGGGTGATTGGGCCGGGACGGCCTTCGCCGATGGCAATTCGGTCGACCGAGCGGATGGGCGTGATTTCAGCCGCGGTGCCTGTGAAGAAGACTTCGTCCGCAATATAGAGCATTTCGCGGGGAATATCCTGCTCGGTCACCGGAATTCCCATTTCCTCGGCGAGCACGATGACGGAAGCGCGCGTGATGCCGGAAAGGCCCGCAGCGGCGAGTGGCGGCGTAAAGAGTTTGCCTTCGCGGACGAGGAAGACATTCTCGCCGCTGCCTTCGGCCACGTGTCCGGCGGCGTCCAATCCGATTCCCTCGACATAGCCGTTTGTGATCGCTTCCATTTTGATGAGCTGCGAATTCATGTAATTCGCCGTGGCTTTCGCCATGGCCGGCATCGTATCGGGCGCCATCCTTCGCCAGGAACTCACGCAAACGTCCACTCCTTCGGCGAGCGCCTCGTGTCCCAGATATTTTCCCCACTTCCATGCCATCAGATAAATCTCGACGGGATTTCTGAGCGGGCTGACGCCCAGCTCGAAATAGCCGCGGAAGGCGACGGGGCGGAGGTAGCAGCTCGAGATGTTGTTGACGCGCACCAGCTCGACCATCGCCTGCTCGATCTGTTGGCGCGTGTAGTCGAGCGGCATGCGGTAAATCTTGCAGGAGTTGAACAGGCGGTCCGTATGCTCCGCCAGGCGGAAGATCGCCGGACCTTGCGGCGTCTCGTAGCAGCGGATGCCCTCGAAGAAGCCCGAACCGTAGTTGACGACGTGCGCCGCCACGTGAACGGTCGCTTCGCTCCATGGGATGAATTTTCCGTTGTGCCAGACTTGATCGAAGTATTCGAGAGGCATGAGCTTGAACTCCTTCAGAGCAATGCTTTCGCGCCGGGCGCGGATGATTCGACGGACGAGCGTCCAGTGCGACGGAAAGATTATAGCACGCTCTCGCGAAGGCTTCGCCGCCCCCCTTGGAAGCATCAATTGATGTGAAGCCTGCATCCAGACGCCGCAAAAAAGTTTCTTATCCTGACAACCAAAATTTCTTATTTGCAATCTAGTGCTTAGTTGCGCAAGTTCGCGTAATAACGTTTGGGAGCTGTAGGATGAACCACAGTCTTTCTCCATTCAAAGGGGGCTGCCGTCAGATTATAGGCAGCCACGAACTGATCGATGGCCTTCC
>JAKASG010000002.1 GCA_021828285.1 Acidobacteriota bacterium
GGTTCCGGCCCGCATCCACTGCCGGAGAATTTTCGCTTCCTCCGCATCAAGGGAAATGACTGCCGCTTGTTTGCTCATGCCGGCAGTCTGACATATAACGCTTACTAATGCAACTAAACACTAGCGGTCCTTGCCGCGATCGGTTTGCTTTCATACGAAACCACGAAGGCCCTCATCCAAATCGAAGCGGCCCGCGACCATAACCGGGAGGTCCGGGAAACGGCGCAGTTGCTGCTCACCGAGCTCGACGACGCCGAGACCGGCCAGCGCGGCTATTTGATCACCGGTAAAGAACCTTATTTGCAGCCCTACAACGAAGCGACAAAAGCCATTCGTCAAACCGTCCGTTCACTCGACCGTTCAATCCACTCCCCCTTCGAGCGCCAGGAGATGGAACAGCTCAAGCCACTGATTGCCATGAAGCTCGCTGAGCTGCAGGAGACTATTGACTTAAGGCGGACGAAAGGGTTCGCTGCCGCGGACCAAATTGTCTTGTCGAACCGCGGCAAGCGGGCGATGGACGAAATTCGCAAGGTTATTGGCGCGATGATCGGGCGTGAAGACGTCCTTTTGGACCAGGGGAGAAGCGCGGCTCAATCGAGCGCGAGCCGGGCGCTGATTGCCCTTGCCGGCGGCGGCCTTTTAAGCGTTGGACTGCTGCTGTTTGTCTTCATTGTGCTGACTCAGGAGATTCGGTTGCGCAAGCGGACCGAGGAGGCTCTGCGCGAAAGCGAAGAACGTTTGCTCCTGGTAATTGAGGGAGTCAAAGGGTATGCCATCTTTATGCTCGATCCGGAAGGAAACGTCCTGACGTGGAACGCCGGCGCGGAACGGCTCAAAGGCTACCGCGCCGATGAAATCATCGGAAAGCATTTTTCCATTTTCTATACGCCGGAAGACGCCGCTGCCGGAAAGCCGGCGCACGAGCTGGCGGCGGCCGAAGCGGAGAGCCGCACAGCGGACGAAGGCTGGCGCGTGCGCAAGGACGGCTCGCGCTTTTGGGCCAGCGTGACGATTACGGCGCTGCGTGACGACGCCGGGAAGCTTCGCGGATTTTCAAAAATCACTCGCGACGATACCGTGCGCCACGGGGCGGAAGAGGCGGCGAAGCAAGCGAGCGCCGCTCTGGCGAGGCGCACTGCGGAACTCGAGGCGGCGAACAAAGAGCTTGAAGCGTTCACCTACTCGGTGTCGCACGACCTGCGCGCGCCGCTGCGCCATGTGGATGGATTCTCGAAGCTGCTGCTGGAGGAAAACGCCGCCAGCCTTTCCGACGAGGCGAAGCGTTATCTTGGCTTCGTTCGCGAAGGAGTCATCCAAATGGGCCGGCTGGTGGATGACTTGCTGAATCTCGCCCGCGTGGGCCGCAAGGAACTGAGCGTCCAAGTGGCCGGCTTGAACTCGCTCGCGGATGAAGTGATGGCCGAGCTGAAACACGACTGCGCCGCGCGCTCAATCGAATGGAAAGTCCAGCCACTGCCGTTTGTCGAGTGCGATCCCGCGCTGATGAAGCAGGTGTTCGCCAACCTCCTTTCGAACGCGGTCAAGTACACGCGGCCGCGCGAGCGTGCCGTCATCGAAGTGGGCACAGCGCAGGAAAACGGCCAGGCTGTGGTTTACGTCCGCGACAACGGCGTGGGATTCAACATGAAGTACGCCGACAAGCTTTTCGGCGTGTTCCAGCGCCTGCACCGGTCGGAGGATTTCGAGGGAACCGGAGTCGGACTCGCGACCGTGCAGAGAATCATTCACAAGCACGGAGGAAGAATCTGGGCCAAAGCCGCGCTCGATCAAGGCGCGACGTTTTACTTTACGGTGGGAAAAGCCGAAAGCCGCGAGTCGAAGAATGAGATTTGAATGCTATCCTCAAGGAGATGAATCATGAGCGAAGGTGATGTTCAAATACTTCTGGTCGAGGATAACCCGCGGGACGTCGAGCTGACGCTTCACGCGCTGCGCAAAGAGAAGCTCGCAAACAACGTGGAAGTAGCGCGCGACGGCGAAGAGGCGCTGGACTTTCTCTTCTGCCGGGGAAAGTACGCCGGGCGGAATGGCAAAAATCAGCCGCGTCTTGTGCTGCTCGACCTGAAGCTGCCCAAGGTGGATGGGCTGCAAGTCCTCCGCGAAATCAAGAACCAACCCTCGACGCAGGCGATTCCCGTCGTGATCCTGACCTCGTCGCGAGAGGAAAAGGACATGGTCAGCGGCTACAAGCTGGGCGTCAACGCCTATATTCAGAAGCCGGTGGACTTCGAGCAATTTCGAGAGATGATTAAGGAAGTCGGCTTGTTTTGGCTGGTCGTGAATCAGCCGCCTCCTTTGGCGGCCTTCCAGCCGAAGTGAAGGCTCTTATGCCGGAAGCAAACGAATCGCTGTCTCAGCGCCCCTTGCGAGTGGTCCTCGTCGAGGACAACCCGCTCGACGCCGAGCTGATCGTCGCCACGCTCAAACGCGCCGGCTACGCGTTGTCTTTTGAGCGCGTGGATTTGCCGGAGGATTTCAAGAGGCAACTCCGGTATGGCAACCCCGATTTGATCCTCTGCGACCATAACTTGCACGGCTGGACAGGAAGCGATGCGCTCAAGATCCTGCGCGAGATCAAGGACGACGTTCCCTTTGTTATCGTCACGGCCACGCTCGGCGATGAAGCGGCGGTCGAATATATCAAGAGCGGAGCGAGCGATTACATTCTGAAGCACCGGTTGGACCGCTTGCCCGCGGTGGTCGGGCAGGTGCTTCGGGAGAAAACACACCGGGTCGAGGAAAAAAAGCTCCATGATCTGCTCGTGACCGCCAAGCGCGATTGGGAGCTGACCTTCGACGCGGTTCCGGACCCCGTTTTTCTGCTCGATCACGAATGGCGCGTGCTGCGGGCGAACGAAGTGGCGACCAAAACACTCGGGAAGCGGTTCCAGGATTTGATCGGGCAACTGTTTTACGAGCAAGTCCAAGGGTCGGTGGAAGACTCGGGCTGGCATCGGCTCGCATCCCTGATGGAAGGGCGGGAGCAGCGGATGGACATCACGGTGAGCCGGCTGAACAAAACCTTCGACACCTATTGCATTCCATTGCGAGATGCGACAGGCCAGATTGCCCGCTTCGTCCTCACCCTGCGTGACGTGACCGACCAACAGCGGGCGGAAGCGGAACTGAAAGCCTCCGAAGAACAATACCGGCTGCTGTTTGAAAGCAACCCTCACCCGATGTGGGTGTTCGACCGTGAGACGCTGGGGTTTCTCGCGGTCAACGATGCCGCTGTCAAGCACTACGGCTACACGTACGACGATTTCCGCAAGATGACGGTCAAAGAGATCCGCGCGCCGGAAGAGTGGCCAAAACTGCTCGACGACATCGCGCGGAAGCACGGCGGACTCGACTCCTCCGGCGAGTGGAATCACCGGACGAAGGAGGGCCGCATCATCACCGTCGAGATCACGTCTCATGAAATCACGTTCCTCGGCCGAAACGGGGTGCTCGTCCTCTCGCACGACGTAACGGAGCGCAAGCGGATGGCGGAGGCCTTGAAAGCGCGCGAAGAACAATACCGCAGCTTGGTCGAAGGCACTCCCATCGGCATTTACCGCACGGCGGCGGACGGAAAGATTTTGAGCGTCAACGCCGCGCTCCTTCGCATGATGCGCTTCCCGGATCGCGAAACGGCTCTCAGGATGTCGTCGTCGGAGCTCTATTTACATCCCGAAGAGCGCAAGCAATGGGCGGCCCTCATGGCGCGGGACGGCGTGATCAAGGATTTCGAAGTCCAGCTCCGCCGGTACAATGGCGAGCCGTTTTGGGCTCGCGACAACGCTCATGCGGTTCTCGGTGCGGCCGGCGAAACGCTCTATTTCGAGGGCGTTCTTGAGGACATTAGCGAGCGCAAGCAGCTCGAAATGCAGCTCCAGCAAGCGCAAAAAATGGAAGCCGTGGGCCAGCTCGCCGGCGGCGTCGCGCATGACTTCAATAACCTCCTGACGATCATTTCCGGGCGCAGCAGCATGGTCGCCGAAAAACTGAATGCCAACGACCCGCGCCGGGATTCAGTCGAAGAAGTCATCAAGGCCGCGGATCTCGCCGCCGCGCTCACCCGCCAGCTTTTGGCGTTCAGCCGCCAGCAGGTCTTGCAGCCGCGGATCCTCGATTTGAACGAGACCGTCGCCAACATTGAGAAAATGCTGCGGCGGCTGATTGGCGAGGACGTCGCTCTGATCACGTCGCTTGACAAAACCCTCGGGCGCATCAAGGCTGATCCCGGCCAGATCGAACAGGTGATCATGAACCTGGCCGTCAACGCGCGGGACGCCATGCCGAACGGCGGCGAGGTCGCGGTTGAAACCCGCCACGTCAATCTCGACCCGGATTACGCGGTCACGCATCTGAACATTGCCCCGGGCGCATACGCCATGCTGGTGGTCTCCGACACCGGCGTAGGAATGGATGAGCGGACGCGCCTGCACGCCTTCGAGCCGTTCTTCACCACCAAGGAGCCGGGCAAGGGCACGGGGCTCGGCCTCGCCACCGTCTATGGGATCGTGAAGCAAAGCGGCGGCCACATCTGGGTTTATAGCGAGCCGGGCAAGGGAACGACCTTCAAAATCTATTTGCCGGAGCTCACGGCGGAGGGCGAGCCGCTCCCCGCATCCGGCGCCCTTCCCGCATCTTCCGCCGGAGGCACGGAAACGATTCTGCTGGTCGAAGATGAATCCTCCTTGCGGACGATGGTGCGGGAAATCCTGGCCGCCCGCGGCTATCGCGTCATCGAAGCGGAGAACGGTCCGCGCGCCCTCGAGCTTGCCGCCGCTCAGCCGCAGCCCATTCACCTGCTGGTCACCGACGTGGTGATGCCCGGCATGGGCGGGAGAGAATTGTCGGAGCAGGTGGCGAGCCGGCATCCTGTAATGAAGGTGCTTTTCATCTCGGGTTACACCGATGACGCGGTCATTCGGCGCGGCGCGCTGCGCGCGGGCTCGTTCTTTCTCCAGAAACCGTTTTCACCCGAAGCCATCGCGCGGAAAGTGCGGGAGGTTCTGGATACGCCGCGTGAAAAAGCCGCGCCGGCGGAGCCCTAGCGCAATTCCCGCGCGGCCCGCGGAAGCGTTGCGCGAACGCGGGCCCGCTTTCACTCAGATCGGCTCGGAGGAATCATGGGCGCTCGCATCCTGGTCGTGGATGACGAACCTGGCGTTTTGAGGATAATGAGCGATGTGCTCGAGCCGCTGGGCTATGAAGTTCTCGCACTCTCTGACAGTCGCGTTGCCTGCGAACAGTTGAACCGGCAGAAGTTTGACGCCGCTTTTGTGGACGTCAACATGCCGCACCTCGACGGGTTCAAGATGACGGAGCTGATCCGGAATTCCCGCTCGAACAACCAGATGCCCGTCGTCATGATGACCGGGCTCGAAGACGTCGAACTGATGCAGCGCGGATTCAAGGCAGGCATCACTTTCTTCCTGAGCAAACCCTTCAATCCCGACCGGCTTCGCGGCCTTCTCAACACGATGCAGTCCATGATCCTGAAGGAGCGCAGACGCTACATGCGGCTGCCGCTGGTAACGGACGCGACCATCGAGCGGCATGGGAAAAGTTACCGGGCGCAGACGGTCAATATCAGCCAGGGAGGAATGCTGCTCGATTCCGCCCCGCGCATCGAAGTCGGCGAGGAAGCCGTCGTCGAGCTCAAGCTCCCGGGCGTCTCGAAACCCATTCGAACTCGCATTCGGGTCGTCCGGAAAGACGCTTCGGGACGTATCGGCGCGATTCTCCCCTCCTTGCCGATTGAAGACCGTGCGACCATTCAAAATTACATCCTGGGAACGTTACGCTCCTAGACCAGGAACGTCCTCCGCTCCCTGCGCGTTCTCCCCGGCGCATTGCACGATTCGCCGACCTTCGATAAAATCAATCCGCCGGTAAATTTGTACTTTCGGCATCGTGCGAATGGATCGAAAGCTTAAAATCGCACTAGGGGCGGATCACGCGGGCTTTCCGCTGAAGGAAACAATCCGCGGCTATCTGCTGAGCAAGGGTTACGAAGTGGAGGACCACGGCGCCAGCTCCGCGCAATCGGTGGACTATCCCGATTTCGCGGAGCGCGTGGCGAAGCGCGTTGCCTCGGGCTCGGCGGATTCGGGCGTGCTCATCTGCGGCACGGGCCTCGGAATGGAGCTCGCGGCCAACAAAGTCTCCGGCATCCGCGCCACGCCCTGCAATGACACGCTGAGCGCGCAATTCGCGCGGTCGCACAATAACGCAAACGTCCTTACGCTCGGAGCGCGCCTCGTGGATGAAGCAACGGCCAGGAAAATTCTCGACGTCTGGTTTTCGACCGCCTTCGAAGGAGGGCGGCACGAGCGCCGCATTGAAAAAATCGCCGCCATTGACCAGCGGGAGCATAGGGAGAGAAAACCATGAACCAGATCTTGCCGGACCGCCAGCGTTCCCTCGCCGGCGTTGATCCTGAAATCGGCCGCGCCATCGGCCTCGAAGTCGACCGGCAGGAACGCTCGCTCGAGCTGATCGCCTCGGAAAATTTTGTCAGCGAAGCGGTGCTCGAGGCGATGGGCTCGCCGCTCACGAACAAATACGCCGAGGGCTTGCCCGGCAAGCGTTATTACGGCGGCTGTGAGTTCGTGGACATCGCCGAATCACTCGCCATCGAGCGCGGGAAGCGGCTCTTCGGCGCCGAACACGTGAACGTCCAGCCGCATTCGGGCGCGCAGGCCAATCAAGCGGTTTACATGACCGTGCTTCAGCCGGGCGATACCCTGCTCGGGATGAACCTTGCCCACGGCGGCCATTTGACCCACGGCCATCCTCTCAATTTTTCGGGAAAGATGTACAAGATCGTCCCCTATGGCGTCCGCAAAGAGACCGAAACGATAGATTACGACGCGCTCGAGCAGTTGGCCCTTGAAAACAAGCCGAAGCTGATTGTCGCGGGCGCGAGCGCTTATCCGCGTATCATTGATTTTGAGCGCTTCGGCGCCATCGCCAGGAAGGCTGGAGCGCTGCTGATGG
This sequence comes from Acidobacteriota bacterium, assembly GCA_021828285.1. Taxonomy (GTDB): domain Bacteria; phylum Acidobacteriota; class Terriglobia; order UBA7540; family UBA7540; genus JAKASG01. The sequence goes on from JAKASG010000002.1 coordinate 7,015, forward strand.
TGGATATGGCGCACATCGCCGGACCCATCGCCGCCGGCCTGCATCCGAGCCCCTTCCCGCACGCCGACTTCGTCACGACGACGACCCACAAGACGCTGCGCGGCCCTCGCGGCGGCGCCGTCTTTTCAAAGGCGCACTTTGCAAAGGAACTCGACAAGATCGTTTTCCCGGGGATTCAGGGCGGGCCGCTCATGCACGTCATCGCCGCGAAGGCCGTTTGCTTTCACGAAGCGCTGCAGCCGGAATTCCGTGAATACCAGAAACAGATCCTTGCGAACGCCAGGGTCCTCGCAGAAACGCTTTCCGGCGAGGGTTTCCGCATCGTCTCCGGCGGAACGGACAATCACCTGATGCTCGTTGATGTTTTCTCGAAAGGCGTCACGGGGCGCGACGCCGAGCAGGGACTCGAACGAGCGGGGATTACCGTCAACAAGAACGCCATCCCGTTCGATACGAACCCGCCGATGAAGGCGAGCGGCATCCGCGTCGGCACTCCCGCCGTCACCACGCGCGGCATGAAGGAGCCTGAGATGCGCCGCATCGGAAAATGGATCAGCGAAGTGCTCCACAATCTGCAGGATGAATCCGTGGCAGCGCGAGTGCGCAAGGAGGTGGAAGCGCTCACGGAACGGTTCCCTCTCTACGAAAGCCGCCGCGCCGCGGTCGCAGGCAAATAGCCGGCGCAAGCCCAAAATGCATCTTCCGAGACCGAGCCGCTAAAACCCCAGCGGGGTCTTCAAGTATCCGAGCCAGAACTTAAGGCGGCTTGAGGAGGCAAGCGGCATGGGTTTCATCCGCGGGCCGAGCTGCATAATCTCCAGATTTCCGGCGCGCAAAGGCGGCCAGAGCGGCAGGCTTGCGCCGCTGGGACTTCCGGATTTCGCGAAGTTCGTCCAGTAAGAGGACATCTGTTCGGCGATGCGCCAATCCAGCGCTTGCCAGGGACGGCGCATCAAGCGGAGATTATCGAAAACATACGGCTCCTCCGAAGAATGAAATGCGCCGAACTGGGGATGCTGCGGCCAGGGAATCTTCCGGTCGAAGTAGTAAATGTAAACTCGGGGGCTCATGCGCGTCTGCAGCACGCCCCATTTGTAAAGCGAAACCCGGGCCCGGTCGCGAAGAGCGTTCAGGATTGCGCTTGCCGCCTGCTGATCGTTATGCGCGGGATAGAGTTGGAGGCAGGTTGAAAGTTCCGTTCCGCAAACCGCCTCAAGTTTTTGACGGTAGGTTTCAAGCGTGACCGGCGGAGGCGCGCCGTTGCCGTAATAACCGATTCCGATATCATCCGCGACCATGCCGTTGATCACCTCGACTTCGCGCTGCGGATGCCAGCCCTCACGGAGCACCCAGCCATCCTCGACGGGTTCCCAATCGATAGGGCCGGAATCTCTCACGATGGTTTTTGCCGGCAGCGCGCGCAATTGTTCGAGCGAATGGGCGCCGAGCAGCGCAGCGAATTTCCGGCCTTGCGCCTCCCCTTCCGCAAGCGAGCGCTTTGCAGACATCATCGCGGGAGTGGGAATCACCGCGGGGCCGCTCATAATGACGGCTCGTTCGAAAAGGCCGCGCGCGAGCGGCGATTGCATGAGCAGCCAGACGCTCGCCGCTCCGGCGGATTGGCCGAAGATCGTGACCTCGCGAGGATCGCCGCCGAATCCGGCGATGTTCTTCCGCACCCAGCGAAGCGCGGCAATCTGGTCGAGCAGTCCGTAATTGCCGGAAGAATGGTGCGGAGATTCCTGCGTCAAACCGGGATAGGCCAGAAAACCGAAGGGTCCCAAGCGGTAATTGAAGCTCACCAGCACCACGCCTCTTCGCGCGAGCGCCGAGGGGTCATAAATTCTCACGCTCGCAGCTCCCGAAACGAACCCCCCACCGTAGATCCAGACCATCACCGGCTCCGGAGCTGAAGGTTGCTTCGCTGTAGTCCAGACGTTCACGTAGAGGCAATTTTCACTCGACGGCCGCATGGACAGAAATGAAGCTGACCACGGCCCGACGCGATGCGGCTCCACAGGCTGCATACACGGCGCGCCAAAATGATCAGCCTGGCGAACGCCACGCCACGCTGCGGGAGGCTCCGGCGGACGCCAGCGCAGCTTGCCGACGGGCGGCGCGGCAAACGGAATGCCCTTGAATACTTCAAGGCCGTGCGCGAAGGGGACGCCGGAAACAAGACCGCCCGTGACGCGGACCGGCGATTGCGCCGCAAGCGCGAGCGCGGGAAAAAACAAAGCAATCACCGCCCCTTCCAACCGCATCGCTCTCCGCTTGCTCGCAACATCCAATTTCATCCGCATCAGGGCGCTCCTCGGTTTCCAATTCGGCGAATCACTGCGCCGTTTCCTCAATCATAACCGTCCTCCGGCGAACCTTTCAAATGCCGTCGGGACGGCTGGCGCTGTACAATAGCTTCCATGGCGGCGCACCCCATGCCCGAAGTTCGCGCCGGTGGCATGGCAGCCATTCGCGGCAGAGGTCGTCTGGCGCGTGACATTCGGATAGCAACCGGGAGCGGGGCGAGCGATCATGAAGAAATGCTGAGAAGGTGTATTTGCGCCCAGGCAAAGGCCGGCACTTGCCAACCGCGGCACTCGCGGTATAAATTCAATCGAATGCCGCGCCCGGGTGGAAAGCCCGATGCGGCGGCGGAATTATAAAAGGAGATGCTATGCAAAGCCGCATTCTCGGTACGACGATGCCGGTGCTTGAAATCGAGTTGCAACCCGATGAGTCCGTTTTTTCCGAATCCGGAGAACTTTCCTGGATGACGAGTTCCATCCAGATGACGACGCACACGCAATTTGGCGGCGGCGGTGGCGTCTTCGGCGCGATCAAGCGCGTGGCGGGCGGTGGGTCGCTCTTCATGACCGAGTACCGCGCCATGGGCGCTCCCGGAACAATTTCCTTTGCCACGAAACTGCCGGGGCATATCGTCCCCGTCGAAGTCGGCCCGGGAAAAGAATATATGATTCAACGCCACGGGTTCATGTCCGGAACGCCGCAAATCCAGATCGGCGTCGGCTTCCAGCAATCGCTCGGCGCGGGAATCTTCGGCGGCGAGGGCTTTCTGCTCCAGCGCCTGAGCGGAACGGGAACGGCGTGGCTCGAGCTTTCAGGCGAGCTGATTGTAAAGGATCTCCAGCCGGGCGAAAACCTGCGAGTCCATCCGGGACACGTCGGCGCGTTTCAAGCAGGCGTCGCCTTCACCATCTCAGCGGTGCCGGGGATCAAGAACATGATTTTTGGCGGCGACGGGCTTTTCCTCGCGTCTCTGACCGGGCCGGGAAGAATCTGGCTGCAATCGCTGCCCATTTCGCGGCTCGCGCACGCGCTCATTCCCTATCTGCCCGCGCAGCAGAATCAGGCGGTCGAGGGCGGAGTCGTCGGCGGCATCATGGGATCCATCCTGGGCGGAATGCGCTAGCGGGACGAAAGGGCGCAGGTTACGGCGCCGCCTCAATCGCGCTCCCCGGCGCGGAAAAGCGTCCACGGGCCGGCGATCATATTTCGCAGGACAGGCGCTTGCCAATCGTATTGGGGATGCGCCCTGAGAAAAGGCTTCACATAGAAATTCATCCCGTCAGGATGGCCGCGGCGGGCATAAAAAGTCATGCCTTTTGCCATCTGACTGTCGATGGCCTTGCCTTGAATCGCGCCGCCGGGAAAATACGGACCCCAATCCCAGCTCGCAACGCCGTGCGCCGACAGATCCACGTGGCCATCGAGCGTGCGCGCATCGGGACGGAATTTCTTGAGGTAAGTGTCGTAATGGTCGGCGAGGAATTTTTCCGCGAGCATCACGTCAATCCGTCCTTTATATTGTTTCATCAGTTGCTTCCAGCGGATGTGGCGGGCGTTCGGCGAGCTTGAAAGGTCGTTCGGATTGAAATCCGTTTCATCCTTCATGACGAGCGGATCGCTCGGAAAATTCGAGCTGACGTAATAACCGTTTTTCGTTCTCCAAACGCGCCAATGCTTCAGGCCCTCCTCAAAGCGCGCGATTTCACCGGTCTTGCGGTCGCCGAGCAGCCAGTCATTCGCGTATCCGCCGTTATTGCCATCGAGCATGATGCGAACGTATTGATCAATGGAAGAGGCGTATTGCATCGCCTTGCGCGAGCGCTCGAACTCGGGAATACCGTTCGGGTTCCAGCCTTTGAAGCCGGTGATCGTCGTCTCGGTAATCATCAGGCCGGCGGAGTTGACGCCGAAGTCGTCGTCGCTCGTGATGACGCCCGGGAAGCCGTCCATCAGGATGCGGTAGCCGTGCGTCGGTTCGATATCGAAAATGATTCGCCAGCGCTCGCCTTCCAGATAGCTGGTCCAGGCGTTGTGCGCCATCACGATTTGGTGGTTGCGCGTCCAATCGCCGGTGGCGACGAAGGCGCTGCAATGGCCGGAGGGCTTTATGTTCTCCGCGACTTTGTGTTGCGCGTCGTACCACGGAACGTAATAATCCGGCAGCTCTTCGAAAGCGTTCAGAGCCACCACGTCGTCCAAATCCATGTTTTCAACGCCGTGCGCTTTGAGCCCCGCGACGATGCCTTCGAGTTCATGCTGGTATTCGGAGTCAATTTTCGGCCAAAGCATATTGCGCGCCGCCTGGCGGAAAAACTCCCAGCTCTTGCCGGAACCGTGCGTGTCATTCAGCTTGATTGCCTGGAAAGCGTCCTCGATCTCGGGCGCGAGGAGATAGCCATGCTGAAAGCCAATGTCGGACGGCGAGCCTTGCAAATGGACGTAAATCCATCCGGCCTTATCGAATCGGTACGCTCCCTTCAAACGCGGGTCGAGCTTGTGTGCGGCCTTGCGCGTCCCGGCGGCGCTCGCTGCTTTCGGTCGCGCAACTCGGACGAGTGCAAACAGCAGGACGAATCCCGCAACCGCAGTCAACGCACCAGCCAAAACGGAATGTTTCTTCCCTGGTCCGATCATTCGACGATCCTCCCTAAATCATTCTCCAATTCATCTACGGCAGTGTAACCGCTTTGGGCCGCGCCTTCAATCGTTGCCGGCAGTCCGGTGGCCGTCCAATCGCCGGCAAGGTAAAGGCCGCGGACGGGCGTGCGAGCCGTCGGGCGAAGCGCCTCGACGCCGACGTGCGGAGAAAACGTAGCGAACCGTTCCTTGATGACCAGCGAATGCCGCAGCCTGGCTTCCCGTGCGGCCGGCAGCAATTGTCCCAATTCTCGAAGCGCCATGGCCAGAATCTCTTCTTTCGGCCGCGCAACGTGCGCATGCGCCCCGCTGAGAACGATGCTCACAAACGGCTCGCCGCTGCCGTCGTCGCCTCGATTGAACAGCCATTGGATCGTCGTATCCCGCAGCGCGGCGAACTCGATTTCGGTAATGCGCCGGTCGAACCAAAGGTTGATGGAAATGATCGGCGCGGGACGTAGCGCGAGGGTGCGAGTGAAAAATGGGTCGGAACGCAACAGGCCGGGTGGCAAAAGCAGCGTGAAAGAATTCCAGGGAACAGCGCTGATGATGTGATCGGCCTCAAGCCTCTCTCCACCCGCAAGCTCGACGCCGCGGCAGGCGCCTTCTTCGATTATGAATCTGCGGACGTTACGATTGAGCTCCAACTGTCCGCCGCGATCCTGGAGATAAGCGGGAGCGAGCGAGGAATAGAGATCACTCAGTCCGGTGCGCGCGAATCCGAGCCGGGAATCCGCCGCCGAACTGAACAGCGCAAGGCGCAGAACCCGCTCGAAGATCTGGGCGGAGGCGATTTCCGGATCTTCATTCATCGCGGCGACGGCGAGCAGATTCCAGAAATTGTGCTGCAAGGTTTCCGACTGGCCTGCCTGCCGAAGCCAGGATGAAACCGTCGCACCGTCGGCGGGCGCGGTTGCACTTCGAGAATTCCGCCGGAGCATGCGCGCGAAGCGAAGCAGTTCCCATTTTTCGCGCGCGGTGAAACTCCCCGAACCGATCACGCCCGCAAGCAGATGCCAGGGTGCGGGCAGACGAGGGCAGCGGAGATGCGTCCGCTTCCCGGACGCATCCAAAAATTCGAGAGCGAATCCCGGCTGGAATCGAACGCGGCCGGCGGCGCCAATCGTTTCGAGGAAGCGAAGCGTCGAATGATAACAGCCCATGAGCAGGTGCTGGCCGTTATCCACGACCGAGCCGGTGACCGGCTCAATAAGCGAGCGCGCGCGGCCGCCGAGATGCGGCTTTTGTTCGAGCAGCCGGATGCGCCGGCCTTTGCTCGCGAGCGCAACCGCGGCGGCGAGCCCCGCGAACCCTCCGCCAATCACCAGGACGGGACGGTTCACAGCCGCCGCTCCCTCGTGCACGCGCATAGAACTAGGAATCGCATCGGCTGGTGCTTATCAAACTCCCGGCGCCTGGGGATACCACTCGAGGCCAAGAAAAACCCGGACTGCGGATATCATTTTGGACGCGCGGGACAGCCGGACGCGCTCGGCAAAAGGGTTGTTGCGGCGCTGAAGAACGCGCTCGAGAAGCTTCCAATAAATCGCCGCCATAATCTCCGCAGCGAGCATCGCGCGCCGGTCTTCCTCGGGCAGAGCGCGCCGCGCTTCTCGAAAGCATTCGCGCGCGCGCTCTGCCTCAAACTCCATCATCTCGCGGAAGCGCCCATCCGGCCGCCCATTGCAAATTCCATCCGGACTGACCCCGAAACGCTCGAGATCCTCTTCAGGCAAATAGACGCGCCCGCGCCGGCCGTCGCTCCCGAGGTCGCGGAGAATATTGACGAGCTGCAGAGCCTGTCCCAATTTCACGGCGTAATCGCGAGTGCGTGGATTTTGATAGCCGAAGATTTCGACCGAGATCAAACCGATGGTCGAGGCGACGTGATAGCAGTAAACCGCGAGGTCGTCGAAGGTGCGGTAACGCGTCCGAACGAGATCCATCTCGAGCCCGCGCAGGAGATCCTCGAAGTGCCGGCGGGGAATTTTGAACCGCTCAATCGCCGCCGCGAGCTGAACGACGTTCGGCGTGCGGCCCTCGGCGCGGAAACGTCCATCCGCCGGATAGCACGCCACCAGGTCTTCGCGGCACCGGGCAATCTCACGAATCGCACTCTCATGGCCGCCCTCGCGGTCCACCGCGTCGTCGCTGCGCCGGGCGAAAGCGTAAACCGCCTCGATGGCGCGCCGTTTTTCGGGGCGCAAAACAAGGAACGAATAATAAAAGTTTGTCGTCCGCGCGTTCGTCAGCCGCACCTCCGGACTTTGCAAGTTCCCCCCGTTATGACCGTCTGGCGAGCCCCCGCCACGGACCGATCAGTCCATCGCTGAAGCCGCCGCTTTCGCCGGCGCGAGCGGAGAAAGGCGCCGGCCCGATTGCAAATAGAGCCAGACCGCTTCGAGCTTCGAAAGGCGCGGCCGGCGATTGAGCGTGTCGTAATCGAGAGCCTCAATCTTATTGAGAATGGCCATGCCGCCCCGCCAAGTCGTGCGAAGCTGCCGCCGCAGGCGTGCGTCAGCAAGATCCGTGAGCGGCCGGCCGCGCTCAAAAAGCTCGCGCGTGCGGCGCACCTCAAAAGCCATCAGATTTCTCCAGCGCTCGTCCGCCCGGCCGGTCACCAGACCCTCTCTTGAATAGCCGAATCGCGTGAAATCTTCAAGCGGAATATAAATCCTTCCGCGCTTGAAATCCACCGCGACATCCTGCCAGAAGTTCGTCAGTTGAAGCGCCGTGCATATGCAATCGGACAAGCGGGCATGCTCCGCATCGCGATCTCCGAAAAGCGCCAGCACGAGCCTGCCCACAGGATTTGCCGAGCGCTCGCAGTAAGCCATGAGCGCCTTAAAATCCGGGAAGGCCGTTCCGCGCGAGTCCATCTCGAAGGCGTCCAGCAGAAAGTCGAAAGGTTTCTGCTTGAGGCCGAATTTTCCGACGGCATCGGCCAGCGCGACAAAAACAGGATCCTCCGCCTGGCCGCGGAATGATGTGCCAAGCTTTTCCCGCCACTCGTCAAGCTTTTCGAGACGAGCTCCAAAGCGGGGCTCGTCGGCAAAATCGTCCGCGCTTCGTGCAAAAGCGTAGATTGCCGCAAGGGCGTCACGCCGGTCCTTTGGAACCAAGCGCGAAGCGACGGGAAAATTCTCGTAATGCCGCGCCAATCGCCGGCATTCGGCGTAGGCCCTTCGAACATTCATCTGGCTATCCGTAGGCAAAGGCCCTCTGCGGGACGCTCGCCGAGCGATCCGTGGGTGCGACGCGCGGAAGCTACGCGCCAGATTTGGGCCGGCGAAGGAACGCGGGCACGTCAAGATCGTCTTCGGGCACTTCTGCGGGCGGTTTCTTGACCGGCGCTTCGATAGGCAGTTTTTCTCTTTTCATCATGGCCGAGCGGATGGTCTGCTGCGCGCTGCGGAGCGCAGGCGAAACGCCGGTGAGCGGCTTGAGCCCCATTTTATCCGACTTGATTCCGGTGGCGATGACAGTGACCTTGACCGCGTCTTTCATTGCTTCATCGTGAACGGCGCCGAAGATGATGTTGGCGTTATCGGCCGCGGCCTTCTGGACGATGGATGACGCCTCATGCACTTCGTGCAAAGTGAGCTTGCTCGAGCCTGTGATGTTAAGGAGAATGCCCTGCGCCCCGTTGATCGAGGCGTCTTCGAGAAGCGGGCTGGCCATCGCGCGGTTCGTCGCTTCGATCGCCCGGTTTTCGCCCGACGCCACGGCCGTTCCCATCACCGCGTAGCCCATGCCTTCCATGATGGTTTTGATGTCGGCGAAGTCGCGGTTGATGATGCCGGTGATCGTGATGATGTCGGAGATCCCCTGCACACCCTGGCGCAGGATATCATCGGCGATGCGAAAAGCCTCAAAGAAGCTCGTGCCTTTGTCCACGTACTGCATCAAACGCTCGTTGGGAATGCAAATGACCGTATCCACGGCCTGGCTGAGCTCGCCCAGGCCCTGCTCGGCCTGCGTCATGCGGCGCTTGCCCTCAAAGGCAAAGGGCTTGGTGACGACAGCAACAGTCAGTGCGCCGAGCTCGCGCGCGAGGCTCGCGACGATCGGCGCGCCGCCGGTTCCCGTGCCGCCGCCGAGGCCCGTCGTGACGAAGACCATATCCGCGCCTTCGAGCGCCTCGATGATTTTTTCCGTATCCTCGAGGGCCGCCGCGCGGCCGACTTCCGGATTTGCGCCGGCGCCGAGCCCTTTCGTCAGCTTTGCGCCGAGCTGAATTTTGAGCGGCGCCTTCGACGCCTGGAGCGCCTGCAGATCCGTGTTCGCCGCCATGAATTCGACGCCTTCGAGCTTGGCAGCGATCATCCGGTTGACGGCGTTTCCGCCGCCGCCGCCCACGCCAATCACTTTGATTTTGGCGCCCTGGCGAAGATGATCGGAAAAATCCACGCGCAAGGCCCCGTCGTTTCCTTCAATCGTCATGCTGGCTCCTCTCCGCTCAGTTCACCGGACCTCTCAGAGCGCCCCAAATCTTACCCACCAAACCGCGATTCCTCGACTCCCGCAACAGGCGCATTTTCTTGCCGTAAACGGCGAGGCCTGCGACGGTCACGAGTTCGGGATCGTTCAACCAATCCTCCGCGCACACGATGCCGCCGGGCAACGCGGTGCGCACGGGCAATTCGAAGTATTGTTCAGCGAGCGCGGCGAAGCCGCCGAGTTTTGCTCCGCCGCCTGCGAGAACCACACCGGCCGCGAGCGGTCCCGAAAGCCGGGCGCGATCCAGCTCGGCTTGAATCAGCTCGAGCAACTCGAGCGCACGCGGCTCAATAATCTCATTCAGCCGCACCGCGTTGACGACGCGCGAAGGGCGGTCGCCGACGCTCGGCACTTCGAGCGCCGCCGCTTCCGCCTTGAGCCCTTCGGGCTGCCCCCAGCTCCGCTTCATCTTTTCGGCTTCCGGGATTGGCGTTCGCAATCCCACCGCGATGTCATTCGTGAAGTGCTCGCCGCCGACGGGAATTGCCGCCGTGTGGCGCACAGTCCCCTGCTGATAGACAATGAGACCGGTCGAACCTCCGCCCAGATCGACGAGGGCGACGCCCTGCTCGCGCTCATCGGCCGTCAGGCAGGATTCCGCCGAAGCGAGCGGCTCAAAGACGATGCCGCTTTCTGGAACTTCAACGCCCGCACGATTGACGGCCGTCACCACATTTTGCCACGCCAGGGCCGAAGCGGTAATGAGGTGCACGTCCGCTTCGAGGCGCGAGCCGACCATGCCGATCGGATCGCGAATGCCGTCCTGCGAGTCGAGCAGGAACTCCTGCGGCAGGACGTGGAGCAGCTCGCGGTCCTGCGGAAGCGTAACGCCCTGCGCCGCGCGAATCGCCTGCCGGATTTCCTCGCGAGTCACGCCGCGGCCGCGGTCGGTGACCGTGGCGGCGCCGCGCGCGCTCACTCCTTTTACATGCCGCCCGCCGACGCCCACGTACGCCGCGCTCACCGGAACGCCCGCCGACGCTTCCGCCGCTTCCACCGCTTTCTTGACCGCCATGACGGTGGCATCGAGGTTGACGATGAGTCCCTTGCGCCAACCCCTCGATTCCGCGACGCCGATGCCGCCCGCTTCAAGCCCCGCACCATCCGAAAGGAAACACACGAGAGCGCAAACCTTGGTGCTCCCGATGTCAAGCCCGACAATCGGTTCGTCTTTCCTTGCCATCGTTAATTTATCCTCAGCCGTCTGCCAGAATCAGTTTTGCGCCGCAGGCTTCGTCGCGCCCGGCGCCACCGGATTGACGACAACCTGGTTCTTATACCTCAGATCCACCGAATCCACCGGCGCGTTCAGCTTTTCAATCCGGGGAAGCAGAGCAAGCAGATTGGTCAGGCGCGCGCCGAATTCCCGCCGGCCGAAATGCACCAGAATGGTGCGTTGTCCCGAAACGATCAATGCTTTGAGGTCGGAAGGGTCTGAAACATCCACCTGCGAAACCGTCCAGCCTGATCCCTTCATTGAATTCCGCGTCGCCTGCATAAACGTCAGGAACAATTGAACCCGTTCGAGGCGGTCGGAAGGAGTCTGGCCGTTCGCAAGGCCCGCGAGAATCGGAAAGTCGAACATCGCTCGGCTCGGCGGATCGAGCAACACGCCGTCGCGATCCACCAGCTCGATGTGCCCTCCGACCTCGGCGAAAGCCACCGGCGTCCGCTCAACCACAAAAATCGCCAGGCTCGCCGGAAATGTCCGAAGCACAGTGGCCGATTCAACCCAGGGAATGGATTCGACCTCTGCCCGCACGGCGCCGAGGTGCAAGCGAAAAATGTTGGTTCGCTGCGCGCCGTTAGCGTCCGGCGTGAACGCCAAAGCGTTCATGAACTCCTCGCGTGAAACGTAGCGATTGCCTTCAATCGTCACTTGCACGCTCGAGCCAAATCCGAAACGCGGCGCGCTCAAAATATAATGTGCCAGCCGATATGCGCCGTAAGCGAGCGGAATCAGGATCACGGCCACGAGCGCACCTGCAAACGCGGCATGTCGCATCTTCCGCGCCGCGCGGCCTCGGCGCACGGGCACGACTTTCGGCGCCCGCAAATAGCGCGGCTCGACTTCCGCTATCAAGTCGTCGGTCAGCGGGCGTTCCTGCTCGGAGGGTTCGATGGCCCTGTTCACTTTTCGAGCGCTCCCACGCGAGGCGTTCGCTCGCGCAGTCCTTCCAGAATCTCTTCGCCCAGCCTGCCGACGCTTCCGGCCCCGATCGTCAAAAGCAGGTCGCCCGGCCGCGCGCCGGCAACCGCAGCTTCGACCGCCGACCGCTCCGATGGGACGTACTCGGCGCGGCGGAAGCCCAGCTCACGCATTCGCTCCAGCAGCCGTTCGGCCGTCACGCCGGGAATGGGCGGCTCACTTGCAGGATAAATATCCAGAACGAAAAGATGGTCGCAGGCTTCAAAGCAGCCCGCGAAATCATCCATCAGCATTTTCGTGCGCGTAAAGCGGTGCGGCTGAAAAATCGCCAGAATGCGGCCGGGGCGCCGCAGGCGGGCCGCTTCAAGCGTCGCGCGAATTTCATTCGGATGATGGCCATAATCATCCACGACGGTCACGCCGCCCGCCTCACCCTTGACTTGAAAACGGCGGTCCGCACCGCGAAAACTCTCCAGGCCTCGCCTCAATTCGTCCGCAGTCAGTTCGAGCTCGAGCCCGACCGCCAGCGCGGCAAGAGCGTTCTGGACGTTGTGCCGTCCGGGAATGCGAATCTCAAACCGGCCGAGGGACTTTCCTCGATCGCTTACTTCGAAGGAAGCCCCCGCGGGACCGAGCTCGACATTTGAAGCCGTCACGTCCGCTGTGCATTCGATTCCATAGGTGATGGCTCGGCGCCTGAGCGAGGGCGCAATGCTTTCGAAGGCAGTTCGCCAGGGAGGGTCTACGCAAGCCACGATCGCACCGTAAAAGGGGACTTTGTTCAGGAACGCTGCAAACGCCTGCTCGATTTCTTCGAGGTCGCGGTAACGATCGAGATGCTCCCGATCCATGTTGGTGACGACGGCAATCGTGGGCAGCAGATGGAGGAACGACCGGTCGCTTTCATCCGCTTCGACCACCATGAACTCGCTTTTGCCGAGCCGTGCGCTTGAGCCGAAGCTGTCGAGGCGCCCGCCGATCACGGCCGTCGGATCGAGTCCCGCTGCGGCCAGAAGGACGGCAATCATCGAAGTCGTGGTCGTCTTGCCGTGAGCGCCGGCCACCGCGATGCTGAACTTCATGCGCATCAACTCCGCCAGCATCTCCGCACGCGGAATGACGGGAACGCCTCGCCGTTTCGCTTCAAGAATTTCAGGGTTCTGCAAGGAAACGGCGGAAGAAATCACGGCAACCTGCGCGTCATTCAAATTCGCCGCCATATGCCCTTCGTGGATTCGCGCGCCGAGCCGCGCCAAGCGTTCGGTGACGGCCGTCAGTTTCGTATCCGATCCGGAGACTGAAAAGCCCAGGTTCAGCAGAACCTCAGCGATGCCGCTCATTCCGCTGCCGCCGATGCCTACAAAATGGATGCGCCGAATTTTCCCGAGCATGGATAAATCGTCCTTCGTTGGCTGCTGAAGGCGCTCGCGGCCTTCCGCGCGTCATCGGCCGACGGCTCTTCTTCGCCGCCGGATGTCACCGTACAAGCTCTTCCACGCAATCCGCAATTTCGCCCGCTGCACCGGGACGTGTGAGCGATTTGGCGCGGTCTTCCATTTGCCGCAATCGGTTCGCATTCCCGAGCAAATCGAGAATTTCACCGGCCAGACGCTCCGGCGTCAGATCCGCCTGCGGCAGCACGCGCGCCGCGCCCGCACGCTCGAACGCCAGCGCGTTGGCCATTTGATGCTGGTCGGCAGCTCCGGGAAACGGAACAAGCAGCGCCGCACGGCCGGCCGCGGCAATTTCCGCCACGCTCATCGCTCCGGCCCGGCCGACCACCAGATCGGCGCGCGCAAAAGCCGCGGGAACGTCCTCAATGAAAGCATGAACTTCCGCGGCCACACCCGCGCTCCCGTAAGCGGCACGCACCGCATTATAGTCTGCTTCGCCCGTTTGGTGAATGAAGCTGAGCGGCTGCGACGAGAGCAGCGGCAGAGATTTTGCAACCGCCTCATTGATCGCGTGTGCACCCTGGCTTCCGCCGATGACCACCACGGTGAAGGGAGCTCGATGCGGCTTAGCCGGCACTTCAAAAAACTCCTTGCGGACGGGATGGCCCGTCCATCGCGCTTTCGCTCCGTAAAACCGCGCCGCCTCTTCAAAGCCGACGGCTGCAATGCGGACAAAAGGCCGAAGCACGCGGTTGGTGAATCCCGGGAGAGCATTCGGCTCGATCAGCAAGGCCGGAATTTTCTTGAGCGACGCTATCAGCATTACCGGTCCGGCGGCGTATCCGCCCATCCCCACGACCACGTCCGGCCGAACCTCCTTCAAAACCGCAGCCACTCTCATCCCGCTCCGAGGGAGCAATAACAGGTTGCGAAGCAGCCTGGCTCCGCGAATTCCTTTGAGCCCTGCCGCGGGCGCCGTGCGCAGCGGAAATTCCGTGATGAGCCGCGCTTCGAGTGCTCGGCCCGTGCCTAAAAAAATGATTTCATTGGCGATCACCGGCCGAGCGGTATCCCTCGCGCGCTCGCGCAACAGCCGTGCAACCGCCAGCGCCGGAATGATGTGACCGCCGGTTCCTCCCGCAGCGACCAGCACGCGAATCCGGCGCTTCGCACCCTCCTCCATCCGCGAGCCTCGCTCCGCCATTCCCTGACCCACCGCCGGCGCCGTCATAGGGCGCCCTGCCCGCCTTCGAAGCGTTCACCGCTCAGCTCGTGTTCTGCGAGATGTTCAACAAAATGCCCATCTCGATCAGGCTGAAGACCAGCGAGGAACCGCCGTAACTGATGAACGGCAGCGGAATGCCTTTGGTGGGAAGCAAACCCACGACGACGCTGACGTTCACAAGCGCCTGAATGACAATCATCGCCGTCAGCCCGAGGGCCAGAAGCCGGCCGAAATCGTCTTTCGCCCGAAAAGCGGCGCGCAGCCCGCGCCACAAAATCACGCCGAACAGACCCAGCACCACGAGTCCGCCAATCAATCCCAGCTCTTCGCCGATCACACCGAAAATAAAATCCGTCTGCGGCTCAGGCAGGAAGAAAAGCTTTTCTTTGCCTTCCATTAATCCGACGCCCAGGATGCCGCCGCTGCCCACCGCAATATACGATTGGATGATCTGGAATCCCGCCCCAAGCGAGTGAGCATAAGGGTGAAGAAAGGCCAGGATCCGCCGGTAGCGATAGCCCACGTGGAAGACGAGCCAGTAAATCGCCGGGATCGACGCGACCACGGCATAAGCCATATAGGCGACGCGCAAACCCGCTGCAAAAAGCATCGCCCCAACGATCACCGCGAGCGCGAGTGCAGTGCCGAAATCCGGTTCGCGCAGCACCAGCAGAACGTCGAGGCCCGCGATCAGCCCCACGGGCAGGAGCGTTTCGCTCCAGTCGTTCACCCGGTTCTTGCGCAGGCTGAGAAAGTAAGCGAGAAAAATGATGAGCACGATTTTAGACAGTTCGGAGGGTTGGAACGTGGCTGGGCCGAGATGAAGCCAGCGGTGGGTATCGTGGTTCAGGCTCGAGAAGAGCACGAGCACGAGAAGAATCAATTGCAGGCCGAGCGCCGGAAAAATCAGCATCGGATTTTTCAGCCTTCGGTAGTCTACGTTCATCACGCCGACCATCAGTAAAAGCCCGAGCGTCGCCCACGCAACCTGGCGAACGAGGAAGTAGGTGCTCGAATGATATTGCTGGGCAGCGATGACCGCCGAAGCGCTGTAAACCATCACGATGCCGAAAAGAACAAGACAAACGACTGCGCCGAACAGCACTCGATCCGCTTCAAGCCGCCGCGCCATCGCTGCTATCGCTCCTCCCGGGAAGAAGCCCGCGCACGGCGTTTGGCGCTCCGCGTCGCAGCGGATCGGGAGACATCCTCGCGCGGGCGCACTTCATAATTCATCGGCTCATCCGCGGGCTCTTCCGCAGGCCCGAAGTCCTCGAATACCGGCAAAGGCGCGGGTGAAGGCGCCTCGGGCAAATCTGTGCGGGAAAATTCTTCCGCGCTCACTTCAAAGACATATTCAAGCTCGCGAGCCTCGGAAGCTTCCTTCTCCGTCGCCGCCGGAGCTTCCGGAGGCATTTCAACGGCGGAGGGCGAAGGCGGAATCTTCGCCGATTCCGAGACGAGGGACAAAGGCGGCGACGCTTCACGGACAAGGTGCAAGACCTGCTGCTTGAATGCACGGCCGCGCTCTTCAAAGTCGTGGAATTGGTCGTAGCTCGAGCAGGCGGGCGCAAGCAGAACCGTATCGCCGGGCGCGGCACGGTGGAAAGCTTCGCGCACTGCAACGTCCAGCGTGCCGGCCGGGATGATTTCGGCGTGCGGGCCAAGCTCGCGAGCGATGATTTCCGCCGCCGATCCGATCGTCAAAATTTCCCGCACTCGCCCGCCGAGCAACGGAACGAGCGGGGCATAGGGCGCGCCCTTATGCTTTCCCCCGAGAATCAGATGGACGCCCCGCTCAAAACTCGATAGCGCCTTCGCAGCGGCATCCACACTGGTCGCTTTCGAATCGTTATAAAATTTCACGCCGCGCACCTCGGCGACGAATTCCAGGCGGTGCTCGACGCCCTGGAAATGCCGCGCCGCGCGGCGCACGGAGGCGAAATCACCGCCGACCGCAGAAGCCGCGGCCACTGCCGCAAGAACATTTTCGAGATTAAAATCGCCGCGCAATCGAACGTCGCTGACGTCCGCCACCACGCGCTCCAGTCCGTCAAGCCGCCAGAGAATCTCTCGGTTCGAGATGAACGCCCCCTCGGGCAGCTCGCGGCTCCGGCTGAAGAAAATTTTGCGCGACCGAACCGCGTCGGAAAGAGCCGCAACCCGGGGATCATCGGCATTCAAAATTGCGATGTCGTCTTCGGTTTGATTACGGAAGATTTGCGCCTTGGCCTGGATATAAGCGTCAAACGTCGGATGGCGGTCGAGATGGTTCGGAGAGAGGTTCAAAAGCGCCGCGACGCGGGGGTGGAAATCACGAATCGCTTCCAATTGAAAGCTGCTGAGCTCGGCGACGACGATGGAATCCTCCGTCAAGCGCTCGACAACGGAAATGAGCGGCACGCCCACGTTCCCGGCCATTACAACGTCGAAACCCGATTCTTCGAGCATTTTTGCCGTCAGGACCGTCGTCGTTGTTTTACCGTTCGATCCGGTGATGCCGATCAAGCGGCCGCGGAGATACGCCCCGGCGAGTTCGATCTCAGGGATCACCTCCATTCCCTTTCGCCGCGCCTCGGCGAGCGGCGCAAGATCCCACGGCACGCCGGGGCTCACGACAATCAGATCCTGGGCGAGGAACGTTTCCGCGCGGTGGACTCCTGTTTCGATCCCCGCTTTCAGGCCGAGCAGCTCTCGGACCTCCGCCTGGAGCACGGCCGGCGAGCGCGAGTCCGTGGCTATAACGAGCGCACCGTGCGCGGCAAGGAAACGCGCCGCCGCAAGGCCGCTGCGGGCCATGCCGACCACCAGAACGCGCCGTCCTGCGAGCGGTTTCACCACAGTCCGCGCCTCTCCCGCCGCGCGAATCCGTTTCTGCGCAAATGGACGGAAAGGATTTCGGAAACCACTTCAGAAAGCGAGCGGCGCGCGCGGCGCGCCAGGCGCCGCGCCGCGCGCAGCGTGGCGCCATCGAGCGTCAGGCTGACCCGCGTCGGATTGCGGAACGATTTGGGACGCCCCATCGGCGATTCCTGCGCATTTTATGCGCACTTATATCGTTTGTCAAGCCAGACTCAGCGCAATTTCAGCGTGGTGAGCGCGAAGAGCGCGAACACCAGCGCCGCGATCCAAAACCGGGCGATAATCTTTGATTCCTTCCACCCGAGCAATTCGAAATGGTGGTGAAGCGGCGCCATCTTGAAGATGCGTTTCCGGCGCAGCTTGAAGGAAGTCACCTGCAGAATCACGGAAAGCGCCTCAATGACGAAAATGCCGCCGATAAAGGGCAAAAGGAGCTCCTGCTTGATGATGACGGCGATGGCGGCGATGGCGCCGCCGAGCGCGAGCGACCCGACGTCGCCCATGAAAATCTCTGCCGGATAAGCGTTATACCAGAGGAATCCCAGACTCGAACCCACCATCGCGCCGCAAATGACGGTGATTTCGGCGGCGTCGGGCAAATGCTCGAGCTCGAGATAGCGCGAGAGCACCGCATTGCCCGCGATGTAAGTCAGGACGGTGAGCGCCGAAGCGGCGATGATGATGCATCCGATAGCCAGGCCGTCGAGCCCGTCGGTGAGATTGACGGCATTCGATGAGCCCACGACGACAAGAAGAACGAAGATCAGGAAAGGCGCGAAGGCCAAGGGGAACGTCCAACTGGTACGCTCGAGCGACGCCAGGATAAAGGTGGGCTGAATTTGCTTGAAAAATGGAAAACTGAGCGTCGTCGAATAGATTCCGCGCGCGGTCATATACACCAGAATCATTCCAAAGACGAAGGCGACGAGTGACTGGAGGACGAGTTTGTTCCGGGCGGTCAGGCCCAGGTTATGCCGCCGGCGAACTTTCTGGTAATCATCCCAAAATCCGATGGCGCCGAAGGCGGTCATCACCGCGAGCACCAGCCAGACGAAAGGATTGCGCAAATCGGCCCAAAGAAGCGTTGGAATGATGACGCACACATTGATCAGGACTCCGCCCATGGTGGGCGTGCCCGCTTTCGCCTGATGAGCTTTCGGGCCTTCTTCGCGAATGAATTGGCCGATTTGGAATTGCTTGAGTTTGCCGATGACCCATGGCCCGAGCACCATGGATAGAAACAGCGCCGTGAGGCTCGCGTAGGCCGTGCGAAACGTCACGTACCGGAAGAGATTCAGGATGTGGAGGCGAGTATGCCCCGCGAGATATACGAAATAGAACATGGGAACACCGCAACGCGCCGGGCTCTACTCCGGCTTGCGCATTTCCGCAGGCGCACCGGCAAGCGCCTGCGTCACTCCTTCCAAATGTACACCTCTCGAACCCTTGACGAGCACGACGTCGCCGGGCTCGAGAATTTTCCGGCAAAATTCCGCCGCTTCCGCCGCGCCGGCAAAAAAGAGAGCGCGTTCCCGCGGAAGTCCCGCTTCGACGGCCCCTTCAACAAAAAACCGCGCGTCACCCCGAACGGCAATCAGCCAATCGGCGTTTATTGCAGCCATCTTCCGCCCGACGGCGCGGTGAAGCTCAGGCGAAGTCTTGCCGAGCTCAAGCATTTCTCCTGCAACGACGATGAGCCGGCTCGCTCCCGGCCATTCAGCGAGCGTTTCCAGCATTCGCTCCATGGCGCGCGGATTCGAGTTGTAAGAATCGTTGAGGAGAGAAATGCCGCCGGGCAAAACGATCACTTCGTTCCGCTGGGCCATTGCACCAAAGCTCAAAAGCGCTTCCCTCGCCTCGTCCGCGTGCACACCGAACACGCCGGCGACGGCAAGCGCGGCAAGCGCATTCTCGACATTGTGCCGGCCGGGAAGGCGAAGATGGAATTCACCCGTCATAAGATTTCCTCGAACGCGGAACGAACTTCCGCCTCCGTCAAGCGTTTCAATCGCTTCGGCGCGGACGTCGGCCTTCGGACTCATCCCGAATGTCGCGACTCGCCCTCCGAACCCTTCCCTGAATTTTCGAACGCGCGAGTCGTCTTCATTCAAGACGGCCGTGGGATCTCCGCGCTCACGCGAAAGATTCTGGATCAGCTCTCGTTTTGCCGCCGCAATGCCCTCGACGGAATCGAAAAAAGCGAGATGGACGGGTGCGACGTTGGTGACGACGCCGACGTCGGGTTCTGAAATGCGCGCGAGGCGCGCGATTTCTCCCGGCGCGGACATGGCGAGTTCGACGACGGCCAGATCGTGCACGGGCTCGAGTGCGAGCAAAGCCTGGGGCAGCCCGAAGAGATTGTTCAGATTTCCGGGCGACTTCAAGACGGAAAAACGTGTCGAGAGCAGCGAGGCGGTCATTTCCTTGGTCGTTGTTTTGCCTGCGCTGCCTGTGACGCCGACCAATCGCCCGCCCCATCGCCGTCTCACGGAGCAGGCGAGATTTTCAAGCGCTTCGGCGGTGTCGCGGACCGCGATCAGATCCGGCTGGAGATCCCCGCTCGCCCAGCGCAAAAAGTCGTCGCACACGACCGCGCCGGACGCGCCGCTCGCCATCGCCGCGCGCACAAAATCGTGGCCGTCGAATTTCGGTCCTTTGATCGCGAAAAAAAGCTGGCCCGGCTTGATGGTCCGCGAGTCGATCGAATAGCCGGTGGCCATGCGTCCCGCGCCCTTCCAGCGGGAGCTCAGAATCTTCGCGACCTCCTGGAGATCGAGCTTCATCGAGTTTCGGGTGCGGGCCTCCGTTCCCGCAAATGCTATGATGCCGCGTGCCGGGCGGCGTGCGCCAATGAGGGCATCATGCCGGGCGCGCCCTTGTATAGCCCATTCCGGCGAGCGCACGGCGGGCTGCTTCCCTGTCATCAAATGCGATGGTGCGGTCTTTGAGCACCTGATACGTTTCATGGCCTTTTCCGGCGAGCACCACGGTGTCGCCTTCGCGCGCTTCTTCGAGAGCCATCTGCACGGCGCGCTCGCGATCCACTTCGGCAACATAGGGCTTGCCGGTGCGCTGCAAGCCGACGAGCGCGTCATTCATAATTAGAATCGGATCTTCGCTGCGTGGATTGTCCGAAGTAAGGACGACAAAATCGGCGAGCGTGCCGGCCGCCTCGCCCATGAGCGGGCGTTTGGTGCGGTCGCGTTCGCCGCCACAGCCGAAGAGAACGATCAGCCGATGGCGGGTCATCTCGCGCGCGGTGCGCAGGACGTTGCGCAGGGCGTCATCGGTATGCGCGTAATCCACCACCACGAGAAAGGGCTGGCCCGCTTCGATGCGCTCGAAGCGTCCCGGCACAGCACGAAGCTTCGCGACGCCTTCGCGGATGACATCGTCCGCGATGCCCAGGCCATGCGCCGCCGCGACGGCCGCGAGGATATTCATGACGTTGACACGCCCGACGAGAGGCGAGTGAATCTCGAGCGTGCCTGAGGGCGTCGTCACGCGCGCTTCGATGCCGTTGAGGTCCTGCCGCCAATGGCTTGCGCGAACATCCGCGCCCGCTTCGAAGCCGTAACTCAGCGTGCGAGCGGCGCGCGATTCCGCCATCAGCCGCACGCCCCGCGGGTCGTCGCGATTGATGACGGCAAGCGCCGGCGGAGGAGCGCCCAGCCCCTCGAAGAGACGGCGCTTCGCGGCAAAGTAACTTTCAAAGTCTTTGTGAAAATCGAGGTGATCGCGCGTCAAATTGGTAAAGATGGCGGCGGCAAAGTGAAATCCCCAGATTCGTTCCTGGGCAAGCGCATGGGAGGACGCCTCCATGACCGCCGCCTTCGAGCCTCTTCGAACCAGCTCATCGAAACGGGCGAGGAGGTCGAGCGACTCGGGCGTGGTGTTGACCGCCGGTTCGACTCGCGTTCCAACCCGGTATTCGATGGTCCCGAAAAGCCCTGGATCCCAACCCGCGGCGCTCAGAACGCTTTCGAGCAAATACGCCGTCGTCGTTTTTCCATTGGTTCCCGTAATCCCGAAGACGTGAAGCTTTGTGTCCGGAAAACAAAAAAACTTGCGGGCGGCTTCGGCGAGCGCCCGGCGGATTTTCGGGACCCGGATCCAGCGAGAGGAATCTTCGGCCGGGGGTTCACGTTCGCTGACCACGCCGGCCGCGCCGCGTTCGAAAGCCCCGCGGATGAAGCGGTGACCATCCGCCTTTTCGCCGCTGATGGCGAAAAATAACCCTCCCGGCTCAACGCGCCGCGAGTCATAGGCTAACGCGGTGATTTCAAGGCTAGGATCGAGTGTGGTTTTGGCGCCATCAACTGCCGCCAGGAGTTCCCCGGCTTTCATTTCCCGCCCGCGGAGTTCGCTCGCGGCGCCGGTTCGCATCCGCCGCCCGCACCGGCCGTTTGGCTCGGGCGGCGGAACTGCGGAAACTACAGAAGCGCCGCCGCAGTATAGAAACCTCCAACAAAAGCATTTTCGCGCATCTTAGCGCGCCAGTCGAACCCACACGCTCGTATGGAGAGGCACTTGAGCGCCTGCCGGAGGAGTCTGCTCGACGGCAACGCCGAGGCCGGAAAGTTCTGCTTCAAATCCGAGCGCCTGGCACTCGCTCGCCACCTGGCGAGCGGACTGGCCGGCAAAGTCCGGCACGGTCACGCGCGGACCGTCATCGAGGATGACGGTTCCGACTGAACTGAGGCCCGGCGACCATACGCCGGCGTTCGCGGACACGGGACGAGTGGCAGCTTCGGCAGATTCAAAGTTATTGGGAGGGTTCCCTGACGTGGCGAGCCGTTGCTGGCGACGCGCCGCGGGGTGGGTGAGGGATGCGACTTGCAGAGGCTGGGAAGGTTGGTCTTGCGGGACACTCAAATAATTCAGCGTCTGCTCTGCGATGAACTTGAATGCCGGAGCCGCCACTTGGTCTCCGTAAATCGCTCCAACCGGCGTATCAATAGCCACCAGAATGGTTACTGCCGGGTTTTCGACCGGAGCGAAACCGATGAACGATGCTATGTAATGATGATGCGAATAACGACCGTGCGAATCAATCTTCTGGGCTGTGCCTGTTTTTCCCGCGGCGGAGTAGCCGTCGAGTTGCGCGGGACGGCCGGTGCCCCCCGTCACGACGCCTTCAAGCATCTGTTTCATTTCCTCGTCGGTCTGTGGACTGAGGATGCGCCGCCCGGGAGAAACAGGGACTGGCTTCAAATCGCTGCCATCGCCCGTTGCGCTGACAATGCGCGGCTTCATCATGACTCCGCCGTTTGCCACCGCCGAGTAGGCATCAACCAACTGGAGCGGAGTGATGCCCACGCCCTGGCCCGTTGAAATATCGGCAATCGAAATGCCGGACCACCGGCTCGGAGGCTCGAGCAAACCCCTTTCTTCACTCGCCAGGCCGATATCCGTTCTTCGATCGAAACCGTAGCGCAAAATCCAGTCGTAAAGGCGCTGTTCGCCGAGGCGCAGGCCGATCTTGATGGTCCCCACTTCGCTCGAATTCATCAGAACCTGCGCAACCGTCAGGTCGCCGAACGGGTGCCAGTCATGGGTAACGATGCCTGCGACGACGATCTGCCCCTCCTGGCAATTAATCACCTGATCGGGAGAGGCAAGGCCTTCCTGAAGCGCGGCCGAAATGGTGACCAGCTTGAAGGTCGAGCCCGGCTCGTAGATCCAGGCCACGGCGCGGTTTTCCGTTGCGCCGGCTGGAGCCTGCTCGAAGTCGTTCGGATTGAAGGTCGGCTGGCTCGCCATTGCAAGAATGTCTCCGGTGTGAGGATTCTGCACGATGACCACGCCACCCGCCGCATGATACTTCTTGACGATTTTGGCCAGCTCTCTTTCGGCGATGAATTGAATGCCTCGGTCGAGCGTCAGCACGAGGTTTTGCCCGGGTTGGCCCGGCTGCTCGACGGATTTGAAGGAATGGTGGCGCGCATCGGTTTCGAGCAGCACGCGTCCCGATTTGCCCTTCATGAGGCTGTTGAAAGAGTATTCGAGCCCCGCCAGCCCGTTATTGTCCATGCCCACGTATCCGAGGACCTGCGCCGCAAGGTCTCCGTTTGGGTAGAATCGCTTCATTTCTTTCTCAAAGTAGATTCCCTTCAGGTTGAGCGCCTTGACGCGCGCCGCTTGCTCATGGCTGACTTTCCGTTCAATCCAGCAAAACGAACGGTAGGCCTTGAATTGGCCGAGCAAGTCTTGCGGGTCGAGCTTCAAAATCGGGGCGAGCAGATGCACAACCATCCCGGGATCGGGAATCTGGTTCGGTACGGCATAAATGGATTCGGCGGGCAAGCTCATGGCAAGCGGATGCAGGTTGCGGTCGTAAATGATGCCGCGCTGAGGGGCGATTTCCACGACTTGTTGCTGTTGCCTTTCTCCGCGCGCGAGCCATCGCACGTATTGAATCACTTGAAGGTCATAGAGGCGAAGCGCGACGACGAGCATCCACAGAAATAAAAACGCCGCGAGGACCAGCGTGCGCCGGACCACAGGCGACTCGAGAGCTGCGGACCCCTCGGTTTGCGGTTTTGACGAGGCCATGGATTACTCACCCGTCATCGCCCTCGCATTCGGCAAGTTGCGAGCGTATTCGATGCTCTGCTCCGTTCCCGCCGCTGATTTGCCCACGGGCACGATTTGCCCGGGCTGGGGAGGAATCAACCCCAGTTCGGTTTGCGCAAGCCGGTCAATGCGCTGCGGATTCGCCAGCGAAGCGCGCTCCATGCGCAGCCGGTTGTCCCAATTCTGCATGGCGGCCTGCTGGGACCGAAGCTGCTGAATCTCGTAGCCGTAGCGAACGCACTCGAAATGCTCCCAGCAAACAAGCAGGAAGAAAAGAAACACAACCCCGCCGAGCGCGAGAAAGCGATAGCACTCGCGCCGCTTCGCCCAATCCACGTCGCGGCGCAGGCGGGAATTGTCAATGGGTTTGCGGAAGTAAATCTCCGGGCTTCGCGCGCGGCCGCCGGCCAGACTTTGCCGGGTGCGAGGCCTTTCCTTCGGGATCAGGACTGCGGTCGCCATCGGTTTGCAGCTTTCAGCGCGCCAGGCGGACGGATTCCGCCTTTCGCGCAGGCTCTTTCCGTCAGGAATTTTTCTCCGCTGCGCGCAGCTTCGCGCTGCGCGAACGGGAATTGATTTCAACTTCTTCAGGCGAGGGCCGCACCACCTTGCGCGTCAGGATTCGCGCCCGGCCTTCGCGCTGCCAACTCTGGAAAGTCTGTTTCACCCTTCGGTCTTCGAGCGAGTGATAACTCAGAATCACGATCCGTCCGCCACGGGCGAGGACGCTTGGAATCGCTGCGAGAAAACGCTCCAGGCTTTCCAGTTCGCGGTTGACCGCGATGCGGAGCGCCTGGAAAGTTCGCGTGGCCGGATGAATTTGGTGGAGGCCCGCCCGGGAGGGGATCGCTCGCGTCACCACCTGCGCCAATTCGGTGGTTTTACGAAACGGACGGGCCTTCACAATCGCTCGCGCTATGCGGCGCGAGTGGCGCTCTTCCCCAAACTTGAAAATCAAATCCGCAAGCTCGCGCTCTGGCGTCTGATTGACGATTTCGCGAGCGCTCAGCTCGGCTTCAGGATCCATTCGCATGTCGAGCGGGCCTTCGCGCATAAAGCTGAATCCGCGGCTCGCGTCGTCCAGTTGCATCGCGCTCACGCCGAGATCGGCCAAAACGCCGTCGGCCGCCGGGAGGCCGCTCGCGCGGTGCAAAGCTTCGATTTCCGCGAAGTTTCCGGCCATCAGAATCGCCTGCTCCCTGAATCGAGCGAGCCTTTCGCGCGCCATGGCGAGCGCTGCCGGGTCTTGGTCAATCCCCAGAAGCTTCCCTCTTCCTTCGCCGAGCCGCGTGAGGATCGCCTCCGCATGTCCGCCGGATCCAAGCGTTGCGTCAATGTAAACTCCGTCTCTGCGCACATTCAAAAATTCCAGCGTCTCCCGAAGCAACACGGAAACGTGCATCTAAATGCCCAGGTCGCTCAGCGTCTTCTCGTCTTCCGGCGTCAGCGGGTCCTTCTCCAATTGCTCGCGGAAGCGGTCCGCATTCCAAACGTCGAGATAATTGAGATTCCCGACGACTGCCACTTCGCCCTGCATGGCTGCACTCGCGCGCAACTGCGCCGGAATCAGCAGCCGCCCCTGCGCATCCGCGCGCACCGTCTGTCCCCAATAGTTCGCGCGGTCGAGCAGCTTCTTTCTCGCCCGATTCATATGGGGTAACGCGATCAGCTTGTCCTCGAAACCCCGCCAGACTGAAAACGGGTAAACATGCGTCGATTTTCCGTCGATACTCGTAACGAAAAAGTCCGGCCCGTAATTCTTGTCGAGGAATTCCTTGAAGGCTGTGGGGATCTTGAGACGACCCTTCGCGTCCACCGTTGCCATGTAGTTTCCGCGCAGCATGTCCACCAGAACCCTCGTTCGCCACTCAGAACCAGCCTTTTTCCGGCCTTAGATTTCTACTTTCAACTACTTCCTACCACTTTTATCCACGAACTATAGAGATACGCATTCAGCTTGTCAAGCTTTTTTTTCGACTTTTCTAGGATTTTTTTCGGCTTACTTGGGGCGTTCCGTAATCCCCGTGAATTCGTGGGTGGGGACATTCGGAGGAGCTTAAGGCAGTCGAAGTTGAGCGGAGCGTCATTTGTCGCGTGCCGTGGCAGTGGAAAGAGCCTGATAAATCAGCGACGCAAGGACCGCCGCGAGCGCTTGCTCGATATTCTTTTGAGCGACGCTCCTTCCTTCATCTTTCGCATTTCTCACGACGCGCCGCGCGAAGGAATCAGTAAAAACCAATGACCAATCGGAAGGAATGAGAATCAGCTTTGCGCCGCTATCGAGGAGAGCGAACGCAGGCGCGTGAAGATGATCGGCGAAGCAGATGCGCGGCGGCTTTTGCACACCCGCAACTTTGCGCAGGAGAGGCGCACATTTTTTTTCGCAGAGTTTCCATGCCGGCGCAGAAAAATTCGCTGGGGCAGGTTCGAGAATCGTGATGTCCCGCGAGTCTAGGTTCAAAGTCTTTCCGACAAACGAATTCTTCGGACTGCGAGCCGCGGCATACAGCAGGCTATCCACACGCGCCAAATCGCGGTGAAGGTCCAGCATGCGCAGAGGATTGGGTTCCAGGCGAGCGTAGTACCGGTAGCGGGCGAGATAAGCAAATTCCTCCTCCGACTTTTGGAAATGATCGAATTGGTAAAGCAGATCTTCCTCAAGGGCCGATAAGCCGCGCATTCTTGCCAAGGTGGCGTACCACTTAAACGCTTTCCGCAGATACCACCCCGGCGTCTTAAAGCGTCCGGCTCGCCCCGCGTCTTCGCCAAAAATGTTGAAGCTCAACTGGTTGAACATGTCCATGTAATCTTCTGTTTGCCGCCGGATGACGTCCGCCCATTGCATATGGGCGCGCTCCAGGTGGTCATCCATCGAGCCTTCGGGAAAGTAAGCATAGTGAGGCGAATAGCCTCCATCACGGTGGAGATGGGCCCGCACAAATCCGGGCTTCATGCCGACCAGGAAAAGGTGAAAGCCGTGAATGGCGTTGGACTTGGCGTCGCGGAATTGGATTTGGGGGCGGCCCTGCTCATCCTTTCCCAGTGGCATGGAATAGAGGCCGTGTTTGATTAGTTCGCTTGTCAATGTTTTCGAGAGATCAGTTTTGAACCCGGACAGATGACCGAGCTCCGGCGGAAGAAAAATTCGAATATCAATGTCGCGAACGTAATCCCAATCCACATGGCCCCAGCGAGCGACGCTCAAGGCCATGCTGCCGTGTGGTGAGATCGGAGTCTTGCCGACCCAATCCAAAAGTTGCGGGAAGCTATAGGCGTAGGCGCGGAGGGTTTGATCCACGGCGCTCCGCAGCAAGGAAATCACGGGAACGTCTTCGGCGCCGCCGAATCGCTCCCGGCCCAGGAGAAACGGGTCTTCGGGAACAGGGTTCCGGTGCGAAGCAAGGACGGGCTCGATGCGCAAACCCTGGAACGATGCGATTTCTTCCTCGCTTCGGAAGAGGAATCGCATGGCGGCGCGGAGACGGCCGCTGCGGGCTAACGCGGAGACCAAAACTTCTTTGTGGTCCGAGGCGTTCTCCTCAGCACCGTTCTCTGTATTAATTTCCGCCGATTTTCCGGCGCGTCTCATAGGTCTGACGCCAGCGGGCGCACGGTTCGCGCGACTGTTATCGGCATGCTTTCCGTGCGGGAATGGATCGCCGCCGCTCACTTTCTCTTTATAACATTCGGCGAGGCGGGCGTTTTACATATTTGCCAAAGGGAGTGGAGCCGGTGAGCGAAGCCAGCCGGAGCCGCGCCCATATGCCCGTCGCTTTCGCGCGGACTCTTGCTAAAATGCGGAGATGCCGGTTCGGCCGCCGATGCGCATTGTATCGCTCGCTCCGAGCGCGACGAACATCCTTTGCAGCCTGGGCGCTCAAAACTCGCTCGTTGCCGTCACTCGTTGGTGCAAAGACGTCGTGCCGGCGGAGGCGATTCGCGGGCTGCCGGTGTTCGACGATTGCTGGAGCGCCGACGCTCGGAAGGTCGCAGAGCTCAAGCCCGACCTCGTGATCGGGTCCGTCCCCTATCGCGGTGAAGTTGTCGAGAAATTCCTCGGGAGCGGACTGCGATTTCTGGCGAAGTCGCCGCATTCGCTCAAGGATATTTACGGCGATATTGCTTTGCTCGCCGGAATCACCGGTAAATTCCAAGCGGGCGAGGAGCTGATTCTGAAAATGCGCGATCAAATCGAAGAAGCGTCGCGCCACGCCTCGAAAGCGCAAAAGCGCCCGCGAATCTATTGCGAAGTCTGGCCGAACCCGCCGCGCAATTGCGAGCATTGGGCCGAGGAAATGGTCGAAGCCGCAGGCGGCGAATTCGTTCCCCGCCCTGCCGGCCGTCCGGTGACGTCCGAAGAAATGATTGCCGCGAATCCCGAAATCATTGTGCTCGCCTGGGCTGGAACGGGAAATCGCGCTCGCGCAGAAACTGTTGCGAAACGCGCTGGATGGGATAAAATTCAAGCCGTCCGCGAAAAACGGATTCACGTGATGCGCGACGAGTGGCTCAACACGCCCGCCCCCGTTCTGCTCAAAGGATTGAAGGCGCTTACGGAAATCATTCGCCCGTGATGACTCGCAATCATAGCGTGGGATCGAAGCCGATGACTTCGGCGGGAATTTCAAGCGCGCTGGGCGAATCGGCCGCGGCGACAAAGGACCCGCGGGCCTTCCTGACTGAAGCCGTTAGGCTGCTCGAACGTGAGCGGGCGCATTTCAACTGGGTGGGGATTTACTTGCTCGAAGGGGACACGCTGGTGCTGGGGCCGTTTGTGGGCAAGCCGACGGATCACGTGCGGATTCCGCTCGGCCGTGGGATTTGCGGCGCGGCGGCTTCGGCGGGCAAGACAGTGATTGTTGATGACGTAAATGCCGATCCGCGCTATCTTGCCTGTTCGCTCGAAACGCGCGCGGAAATCGTTGTGCCGATCATTCGCGACGGAAAAGTGCTCGGCGAAATTGATATTGACAGCGACACGCCCGCGGCGTTTACTGATGACGACCGCCTGTTGCTCGAAGGGGTAGCAGAAATTCTGGCGGCGAAATTGTGAGAGGCGCGGCGAAAATCGCAGCCGCCGTCAAGGCAACGGCAGAGGGCGCAAAGCGCCGCGACGCGCTTCCGCTGCAGAGTCCGGCTGATTCAACCGGACGCATCAACCGAGAGCCCGGAACCGGGCATGGAGAGCCGGACCATGTGGCTTGAACCTGACGCAAAAATCCACTCACCGGAGATTGGGAGGATCTGGATCAACTCCGCGCCGTTGAATCTTCAACAGCTCCACGGACGCGTCGTGCTGGTGGATTTCTGGGATTATACCTGCGTAAATTGTCTTCGCACGCTGCCCTATCTGAGCGAATGGCATCGCCGTTACTCCGACAAGGGCCTGACGATCGCAGGCATTCACACGCCGGAATTTTCTTTCGCCCGCACTCCGCAACTGGTCGAGGCTGCCGTGCGCAGGCTCGGCGTCGAATATGCCGTGGCGCTCGACAACGAATACCAGATCTGGCAGGCGTTTGCGAACCGCTGCTGGCCGGCGAAGTACTTGATTGATAAGGACGCCTACGTTCGCTACGTCCATCTCGGCGAAGGCTCCTACGGCGAAACCGAGGAGGGGATTCAGAAGCTGCTGCTCGAAGCCGATCCGAAGCTTACTTTTCCGAAGCCGCTCGAGCCCCTGCGTGAGGCGGACGTTCCGGGCGCGCGCTGTTATCCCGCGACGCCGGAGCTTTACCTCGGCTTTGGCCGGGGAACCATCGGCAACGCGTCCGGCTACAGTGAAAATCAGGTGCTCGATTACCTGCCGGGCGATCTCGCGCAGCCCGACACGGTGTATCTCGGCGGGCCGTGGTTTGCGGACCGCGAATATATCGAGGCCTGCCCTCTCGACGGCAAGGCCTCGCGCATCGCATTGCAATACGCCGCCGCGGAAGTCAATCTGGTGATGAGCCCGCCGCACGGAGGCGAAGGGATCGCGCACGTTTTCGAAAATGGGAAGCCGCTTGCGCCTGAAGTTTTCGGCGAGGACATCATCGAGAAGGACGGCAAGGCGGGTTTCGCGATCACCGAGCCGCGCATGTACCGGCTGATCAAGAACCGCGCATTCGCCACTCGCACGCTCGAGATCGTTACCTCAACTCCCGGCCTCGGCGCGTACGCGCTAACGTTCGGTTCATGCCTGATGGAAAGTTAGGCGGCCATCGGCCAAGAGGCGCGGCCGGCCGAACGGAGCCTCGCGCCCGTCACGCCTTCCTGCCATGCCCCGAAAGAAGCCTGTTCCCGTCGCCGCCGCCGTCATCGTTCGTGAGGAAAAAATATTGATCGCGCAACGCCATCACACGGACGCTTACGGCATGCAATGGGAATTTCCGGGCGGCAAAGTAGATGGGCGCGAAAGCTTCGAGCAGGCCTTGCGGCGCGAGCTTCAGGAAGAGCTTGGCATTGCCGCTGAAATAGGGCCGGAGATTTATCGAATGCGCCATCGCTATCCCGGCCGTGAGGTTGAAGTGGCGTTTTTTCGCATCACTCGTTTCAAGGGAGAAGCTCGCAACCGGGTGTTTGAGAAAATCGCGTGGGCAACGCGGACGTCGCTCAGGAATTACAATTTTCTCGAAGCAGACCAAGCGCTGGTCGAGCGCCTGGCAGCAGGAGAATTCGTATGAGGATTCGAGGAGCGCGGGCGCGCGACCGCGGGGGCCACGTCCGCAAACGTTGCAGCTCAATTCACCTGCGCCTCGCGCTCGAATGGGTCTGCCTGCTGGCATTGGCGGGCGGCCTTCGGCTTTCAGCCGCGCAATCCGAGAAGAGTGAACCCGCCGGTCCTCCCGCGCCGCGCGCTCAATGGATTTTTGCCGCACGAATCAAAGGCCATCTCGTGTTGCGTGGTTCGCCGGCGGGCGCTTTCAGCCGGGATAGCCGATCCATCGCAATTATCAGCGGCCATCGAGTGCTGCTCACCGGCCTCAATTCGAAATCGCAGCGCCGGTTTTTGCAGCCGGGCGTGAAAGGCGTGATCGATCTGGAGATTCAATCCGCGAGCTTCGTCTCTCCCGATCGTTTGCTCATCCTCGCCGCCGGCCGAATCGCCAAGCGTCCGAGTTATCAGACACCGCTGCTTGCTTTCCTCTGGAGCGCGTCAAAAGACGGCGCTGCGGGAAAGGCCGAGGAGATCGCCACGAGCGGTGGTTTCGGCCCTGCCGTCTTCTTTCCGCGAATCGGATTTCTGGTGATCCCGAAGAAAAACTATTTCACGCTCTGGAACCCGGTGACCGGGCGGGTCTTGGGAGAAAAAGTCCCCGAGCTGACCCGTCCCGCCCAGGTCTTCGATTTCTCACCGAACGGTCAATGGCTCCTGCTCGCCCAAATCGAGGGCAATGCATTTCCCGATCCCGTCGTGGTTCAGCTCAAAGGCCATCGCTTTGTGGATATCCTGAAGGGACATACCGGTCCGGTCACCGGCATGAATTTCTCAAGGGACAGCTCGAAAGTCGTGACGGCATGTACGGACGGCAGGGCGCGGATTTATTCGGCGCCGGGCTGGAAATTGCTTGAGACGCTTTCCGGACACGCGGGGCCAGTCCGCTGGGCGGAGTTTTCACCCGACGGCCGCACCGTCGTTTCCGCCGGCGACGACGGGACAGTGAGAGTCTGGTCCGCCGAGGATGGCCAGCTCCTGGAAACGCTTACCCAGCCGCGCTCTTCGGTCCGCACCGCGGCGTTCTCGCCGAACGGTGAGTGGATCGCCGCGACAACCAACCGTTACGTTTACCTCTGGCAAAAAACGCACGGCGGCCAATAAACCTCCTTTCGAAAGTTTCTGCTTGAAGAGCTCACGAGGCGCTGACTTGCCGCCGTCACGCTTCCCTGCGGGAAGAACCGCCGGGAGAAAGTGTGTTAAAATTTTTAAAGGCCGGAAAAACGCGGGACGGCGCGGAGCGAGCCAAAAAAGCGTATGCCGAAAGTTGGATTGATAAGCCTCGGCTGTCCGAAAAATCTGGTGGACAGCGAAGTGATGCTGGGAATGCTCGCGCGGCAAGGATGCGAAATCACGCCGCGCGCTGAAGACGCTGAAATCCTGATCGTCAACACGTGCAGTTTCATCGAGCCCGCAAAGCGCGAGTCCATAGACGCCATCCTGGAAATGGCTGAGCACAAGAAATCCGGCTCCGCGAAACGCCTGGTGGTGGCCGGATGCCTGGTCGAGCGATACCGCAAGCAGATTCTCGAAGAGATCCCGGAAGTGGATTTCGTGGTCGGAACGAACGAGCTCGAGAGCATCGTCGAGGCCTGCGCGCTCGAGAATGCAGGACGCGAAACGGGCGCCGCGGCTGGACCCTATCTCTACCACGAATTCACGCCGCGCGTTCTCTCGACCCCAAGTTTCTCCGCTTACCTTAAAATCGCGGAGGGCTGCGACCATCCCTGCTCGTTCTGCGTGATCCCGCAGATGCGCGGCCGATTCCGCTCGCGGCGCTTCGAATCGGTCGTCCGCGAAGCGGAAAACCTTGCGCGGCGCGGCGTGCGCGAACTTACTCTGATCGGACAGGATACGACGAGTTACGGCGAAGACCTGGGTTTGCGCGACGGGCTTGGAATGCTTTTGAGAGAGCTCGCGAAGATTCCGGACCTGGTTTGGATTCGCTTCCTTTATTGCTATCCGAACCGGGTGACGCAGCAACTGATCGAAACAGTCGCCGCCACTCCTAAAATCGCAAAGTATTTCGATATCCCTCTGCAGCACGCGAGCCGCGCCACATTGAAAGCGATGAAGCGCGGAGCGAGCGGAACTCAATTTCTCGAGATGATTCGCAACATCCGCGCAGCCATACCCGGCGCCGCTCTTCGCACTTCATTGATAGTCGGTTTTCCAGGCGAGACGGAAGACGATTTCAAAATTCTGCTCGACTTCATCGAGGCCGTAGAATTCGACCACCTGGGCGTCTTCCTCTATTCCAATGAAGAAACGTGCGCATCGCATGCCCTGGACGGACAGGTTCCCGCGGAACGGGCGCGCCGGCGGCGGGAAAAACTGATGGCGGCGCAACGCAGGATTTCCGCGCGGAAGCTGCGCCGGAAAATCGGCCAGACGTTGCCGCTATTGGTTGAAGGGCCATCCGAGGAAACGGAAATGCTTTGGCGCGGGCGGCTTGAATCCCAAGCGCCCGGCATTGACGGGCAAATTTATATCAACGACTTCGAAGGCGAGGAGCCTCAGGCAGGCGAGTTTCGCCTCGCGACGATTACGGAAAGCGCGGATTACGATTGCGTGGCGCGGCTACGCGGGAGGCCGCCGGCGGCGCCCGAGCCGCAGAAGAGCGCGGAACTCCTGCCGCGCCTGGTCCAGATCGAACCTCGCGAAGCGGTGGCGGCCCATGCGGTGTCCGATTTGTAAGCGGAAGACGGCGAGCAAAAACAATCCCCATCTGCCTTTCTGCAGCGAGCGGTGCCGGTTACTGGATCTGGGACAATGGCTCGAAGGCCGCTACCGCATTCCGGCTGGCGACGCGGGCCGGACGGCTGCGGATGAGGGCAGCGAGCGATCCCTGCGCACGGACGAGAGGCAGCGTGAGTGAGCGGCAGCGAGGTCTTGCGGTCTGGATAGCGACGGCCGGCGGAGTCGGCTATTTCCCTGTGGCGCCGGGAACCTGGGGCTCGCTCGTCGGCGTCGGCGCGGTTGCCGCGCTCGGTTTGGCGGGCCTGCAAAGCTCGGCACGCTCCGCCGCAGCGGGCGCGGCGATTGTCCTCATCTTCGCTCTTGGAGTCTGGAGCGCAGGGCAGGCGGAAGACTTTTTCGGGAGAAAAGACCCCGGCACTGTTGTGGTGGATGAAGTCGCGGGGCAAATCATCGCGCTTGCGCCTTTCATCGGAACGTCGCTCAAATGGCTTGGAGCAGGATTCGTGCTTTTCCGGATTTTTGACGTGCTCAAGCCGTTCCCTGCCCGGCGCGCAGAACGCCTCCATGCGGGTTGGGGTATCATGATGGATGATGTGACGGCGGGCGTTTACGCAGCGGCAACGCTTGAAATCATTCGTACCTTGGTAAAATGAGTCTCTTCAAGAAGCCAGGCAAATCCGTTCCTCGGCCGAGCCGCGGCGAGTCCCGCGACGGCAGACCCCACATCGAGCAGGTGTCGCCGCCGGCTGCAATCCCGGGAGGCGAATTCCTGTTGCGGGGTCAGAATTTCACCGCGAACGGCGCAACGCCCCCGCGAGTGCGTTTGGACGGCCAGTTGTCCAGCCTGCTCTTCACCTCCGAGCGGCGGCTCGTCGTCCGCGTTCCGAACGGAGTGAAGAAGGGTGAGATGACCGTCGAGTCGTCGAAAGGCGTGAGCGCGCCGATTGCAGTCAAGGTTGGTGAATTGATTGCGGAGATGGTGCATCCCGTTGCAAACCCGGCGGTGGACAGCCTGGGCCAGGCGTTCACGACGCTCAGCGGCGGCCGGGGCCAGAAAACTCCGGTTTCCGTCTTCAAGACGGACACCAATCGCGTTATGACGCCGTTTCTGAAGGACCTGCTGAACGCCACGGGGCTCGCTTTCGATCGCCTGGGAAGCCTTTATATTTCGAGCCGCGCCGAGGGCACGATCTATCAAGTGACGCCGGATGGCCGGCGCTCCGTTTATGCGGAAGGCATGGGTGTGGCGACGGGAATTGCGTTCGATGCGGAAGAAAATCTCTATGTCGGCGACCGCACGGGGACGATTTTCAAGATCAACCGCGAGCGCCAGATTTTCGTCTTCGCGACGCTTGAGCCGAGCGTTTCGGCTTACCATCTGGCCTTTGGCCCCGGCGGCCACCTCTACGTGACCGGCCCCACAACGTCGAGCTTCGATCAAATCTACCGGATTGCGCCGACCGGAGAAGTCGGAACGTTTTATCGAGGGCTGGGGCGGCCGCAAGGAATGGCGTTTGACGCACAAGGCAATTTGTACGTTGCCGCATCGCTCGCCGGACGCCGGGGAATTATCCGTTTGACCCCCGAAGCGCAGGCCGAGCTGTTCGTTTCAGGATACAATATCGTCGGTCAAGCCTTCACGCCGCGTCGCTCCCTGGTGATCGCAACCAACGAGTCTCTCGTCGAGCTGGCCCTCGGCATCGAAGGCAGACCGCTGCTGCCGAATCCGGCCCGCTGAATTCCCGACCGCTTTTCCCTTTGCCGCTTTACCCCGCCGAATTTACCCTTTACACTTTTCGCATGGACGCCGAGATCATCGCGGTGGGGTCGGAGCTGCTCACGCCTTTTCACCAGGATACCAATTCGCTTTTTCTCACCGACCAGCTCAATCAAATTGGGATTGAAGTTCGCCTGAAGACGATTGTCGGCGATGACCGCGCTCGGCTGGCGAACGTGCTGAGCGAGGCGCTTGGCCGCTCGGGTTTGATTGTGCTGACGGGCGGGCTCGGCCCGACTGAGGACGATATCAGCCGCGAAGTCGCGTCAGAAGTGTTGGAACGTCCGCTCACTGAAAATGCCGAGGCGCGGCGGCGATTGATGGAGCGTTTTGCCCGCACGGGCCGGCCGATGCCGGAAAACAATCTCCGGCAGGCGCTGGTTCCCGAGGGCGCGGAGTTGCTCGAAAACCGCAACGGCACGGCGCCGGGCCTTTGGATCGAAAAAGACGCCGCCATCGTGATTCTTCTTCCGGGACCGCCCCGCGAGCTCGAGCCGATGTTTGCCGCCGAATGCATCCCGCGCTTGAAGCGAATTTCAACCGGCGCAGTGATTCGGACGCGCGTCTTTAAGATCGCGAGCTTGCCGGAATCGGAAGTCGACCGGAGAATCGCACCCATTTACAAGAAATTCGAGAATCCCTCGACGACGCTCCTTGCCACTCCCGGAGGAATTGAAGTGCATCTTCGGGCGCGCGCCCCGAGCGAAGCCGAAGCCGAGAAACTGCTCGCGGCGGCGGGCGATCCGATTGAAAATCTTCTGGGCGATCATATTTTTTCCACCCGCGGCGAATCGATCGAAAAAGTGGTGGGAATGTATTTGATGATGAAGCAGAAGACGCTTGCGACCGCAGAAAGCTGCACGGGCGGATTGCTGAGCGAACGCCTGACCCGCGTGCCCGGCAGCTCCGATTTTTTTGCCGGGGGCGCGGTGTGTTACAGCAACGAATTGAAGACCCAATTTGCGGGCGTTCCGGCCGCGCTGATTGAAGCCGAAGGCGCTGTTTCAAAGCCCGTGGCCCGGGCGCTCGCCGAGGGCATTCGAAAGCGGACGGGCGCCTCGATCGGCGTGGGGATCACCGGTATCGCGGGCCCGAGCGGCGGCAGCGCGGAGAAGCCCCTGGGCCTGGTCTACATCGCTCTCGCCGATGAGCGCGGAACGGAGGTGCGGGAATTCCGGTTTCCGGGAGACCGGGCGCGCGTTCGGTGGCTCGCCTCACAGTCGGCGTTAGAGATGACGCGCCGGCGATTGAGCGGTTGACCCGGCGGGGAGAAGAACAGAGCCGTGCGGGCTTTTATTGGGATTGATTTGCCGAACGAAGTGTGCGAGGCGTTGGCGCACAGGCAACGCGCGATTCGCGAAGTCGCGGAGCAGCGCTCTCGCAAGGCGATTCGATGGACTCGGCCGGAAGGAATTCATCTGACCCTCAAGTTCCTCGGCGAAATTTCTGAAGGAAAGGTGGCGGACGTTGCGAATGCGCTTCGCTCGCTCGGAGATTTTGATCCATTCCGGCTGGCCATCGCGGGTGTGGGATTTTTCCCGAGCCGCGGCCAGCCGCGCATCCTCTGGGCCGGCCTCGATGCGCCGGGGCAATTGGGCGAGCTGGCCGCGCGAATCGAAAGCGCGATGGAGCCTCTCGGCTTTGAGCGCGAGGCGAGAGCCTTCACGCCCCATTTGACGCTCGCGCGGATCAATGGGCGGCTGAATCCTGCGGAGGTTGAAGCGATGCTCATGGCGGGCGGCCAAAATGCGTTGGGGAGCGAGAGCGCCAGCACCGGCGAACGGACCGATTGTTCATTTGAAGTTTCGGAATTCTTCCTCTTTGAAAGCCGGCTCCATCCCTCGGGAGCGGAATACCGCAAAGTGATGCGCTTCCCGGCGCCGCGTGAAAATCCGTAGCAGGCGACGGCTTCGTCCTCCGGCTTGCCGGCAGGTTTTCGGACCGAATTGCAGGAAAAGGCTCCTCCTGGGCAAGACGCTCCAAGACCAAAGTACTATTGATTTCAGGCGGCGCATTCCCTAAGATATGCTGAAGTCGCGATGAAGAGCATTCGTCCCTGGCGGCTGAAAATCCTTTATGTGCTCCTGCTGATTCTCGTTTCGCTCAGCATCTTCCCGCTGTGGATTTTCGGGACGAGGATGCTGGCCATGAATCGCGACCGGCTGGAGACGCAGGAGCGCGAACTTCAGTACACCATCTCAAAATCGCTCGCCCAGCAGATCTCTCTCTACTACCAGAATACGCGGGAACAAGTCCGGCAGTTTTTCGAGACCATCGCGCCGCTGGCGGTGAAAGTCCCCGAGAATAAGTACGCCACGGATCCGACGCTCGATAACGCCCTCGAATCGCTGGTCACAAGCCGGCCTTCGGTGGTTTACGCAACCGTGCTGAACAATCAGGCGCGAGGCCGCGGAGTGCAGGCGAACTCGGCGGCGCAATTCAACGTCGCCTCGGACGTTTTCCTTAGAAACACTCTCGACGCGGCTTTTCTCGCTGCCCATCAAGGGCAGGAGTATGAAAGCAATCCGCTCACGGTTGGCGGCCCCAATGGGAACCAGCCCGTGATGGTGATGGCCGAGCCCCTCGAGGTCAAAGGCCGTTTCTTTGGAATGGTGGCCGCCGTGGTCACGCTCGAACCGATTGTCAAGCAATTGAACGAGCCGCGGCAGGCCGGCCTCGAAGCCTACGTTGTGGATAATCGCGGGAAGATCGTGGCGTCGAACAACCCCGACAACAACGTGGCCGGAATTGACGTGAACAACATCGCCATCGTGCAACGCTTCCTCTCGCTCCGCGGACACGCGCACCTGGCTGAAACCACGGAATTCAAAATGGTCAAGGGCCGGCAGCTTGTGCGGATGCTCGGCACCTATTACCCGACGCTCGGCGGGCGCTGGGGGGTAATCGTCCAGCGGCGCGAAAAAGACGCCTTCATCAGCGTGGTGGAAATGCAGCGCTCGGCGGTTCGGGTGGGGCTGGGCGTCATCGCGCTCAGCCTGTTGATCGGATTCATCGCCGCAAAGTCCATCACGGAGCCGATCGAGAAACTGACGGAAACGGCCCGCGCGATCGCCCAGCGCGATTTTACCCGCCGCGCCGATGTCCGGAGCCACACAGAAATGGGTGAGCTTGCCGAAGGCTTCAATCAGATGGCCGGAACCATCCAGCAATATATCGGCGACCTCAAGGACGCTTCCGACCAGAATCGCCAGCTCTTTATAGACTCGATCGAGATGATCGCCGCCGCCGTTGACGCCAAGGACCCTTACACCAAAGGCCATTCCGGCCGCGTAGCGCAATACTCGATGATCCTCGTGAAGGAACTCGGACTGCCCGAAGAAGAGGCGGAAAAAATAAGGATTTCGGCCACGTTGCACGACGTAGGGAAAATCGGGATTGAAGACCGCATCCTCAAGAAACCGGGCGTGCTCACCAACGACGAATTCGAGGTGATGAAGCGGCACACGATTATGGGGTTTGAAATCGTCCGCCAGGTGAAGCAATTGGAAGAAATGCTTCCGGGCATCCGATGGCACCACGAAGCGCTCAACGGCCAAGGTTATCCGGACGGAGTGACGGGCGATGAGATGCCTCTGATGGCGCGCATCATCGCCGTGGCGGACACGTTCGATGCCATCACCACGGACCGTCCCTACCAGGCAGGACGCGACTTTCCGACCGCACTCGAAATCCTGCGGAAATACGCGGGCAGCAAATACGATCCCGTCGTTGTGGATGCAATGGCCGCGGCTTACTCGAAAGGCGCGATGCGCGCGCAGGAAGCACGCCGCGCCGCCCTCGCTGCAGCCCCTCCTTCAAAGGCCTGAGCCAAGTTGGACTCGTTCGGGCTACAATAGATAAACCATGTCATCGGCGCAAACTCCGGAAAAGACTGGATTCTTCAGCCGGCTCAAAAAAGCCGTCGCCTCCACAAAGGCGCAGTTGGTGGAGCGGATCGAAGCCATCACCCAGGATCGCACGGAGCTTGACGCCGGCGTCTTCGATGACCTCGAAGCGACGATGATTGCCGGCGATCTGGGGGTGAAAACGGTGCACGAAATCATGGAGCGGCTGCGCGAGCGGTCAAGCCGGCGCCTGCTGACTTCGCCCGCTCAGCTCCGCGCATCCATTGAGGAGGAAATTCTCGCCATCCTCGAGCGCCCTGCCAAAGCCGAAAAACCGTTGCGGCAGCCTCCTGAAGGATTGCCGGAAGTAATTTTCGTCGTGGGCGTGAATGGCGCGGGGAAAACTACGACGATCGCCAAGCTCGCGAGGCTGTACCTCGAACAAAACCGAAAACCGCTGCTCGGAGCCGCGGACACGTTCCGCGCTGCGGCGAATGAACAACTGGAAATCTGGGCGCGGCGACTGGGAATAGAAATCATCCAGCAAAAGCCGGGCGCCGATCCGTCAGCCGTAGTCTTTGACGCCCTTGCGCGGGGAAAAGCACAGCATTTGAGCCCGGTGATTGTGGACACCGCCGGGCGGCTGCATACCAAGCAAAACCTGATGGCTGAACTTGCCAAAATGTGCCGCATCGCCGGGCGTGAAGTTCCCGATGCGCCGCATCAGGTGCTGCTCGTGATCGACGCCACAACCGGGCAGAACGGCCTCGCACAGGCGCGGCAGTTTGCCGAACGCACGGGCGTGAATGGCATTGTCCTGACCAAGCTTGACGGGACAGCCAAAGGAGGCGTTGTAGTTGCGATTGCCGCGGAACTGGGTGTGCCCATCCGCTACGTCGGCATCGGCGAGCACGCCGACGATCTGATTCCCTTCAACGCCAGGGAATTCGTAACTTCGCTTTTCGAAGCGTGAGTTCGACGAGCTCGCGGGCTTTGCGATGAAACTCCGGGGCCGGCTTTCAACATCATTCCAGCTTTCCATTCGGGAGGGATTATGAGCGGCAGAAATCGTCGCGACTTTTTGAAGTTGGCCGGGTCCATCGGCGCGTCAGCCGCCGTTGCGCGCGCGGGACAATCAAAGGCCGCCGCGGAACCGCCGCCGGGCCCGGTGCGTGCGTGGAGAACGACGACGGGCCAAATGTTTCAGCCGATCGAGCCGCCGCAATGGGCGCCCTGGAAGGAAGCGTCGCCGGCGGCCATTCATCTTGACCCGGCAACGCATTATCAGGCGATTCTCGGATTTGGCGGAGCCTTCACGGACGCCTCCTGCTATCTGTTTCACCGGATGGCTCGCGAGGATCGGAAGGCGCTTTTGTCCGATTTATTCGGATCCGAGGGTCTCGGGTTTTCTGTCTGCCGAACCTGCATCGGATCGAGCGATTATTCGACAAAAATGTACAGTTATGATGAAAGCTCCCAGCCCGACCTGGAATTGAAGAATTTCAGCATCGAGCACGATCGCAAATGGATTCTTCCCACGCTGCTCGAAGCCGGGCGAATCAATTCCAATCTTTTTCTCTTTTCCTCGCCCTGGAGCCCTCCGGGATGGATGAAGCCGAACGGTTCGATGCTGGGCGGCAACATGGACGGCAGATACATGGGACCCTACGCGCAATATTTCATTAATTTTCTCAACGCTTATTCCGCCGCCGGCGTGACCATCCAGGCGGTCACAGTTCAAAACGAAGTGGACACCGACCAGGATTGCAGAATGCCGGCCGCCGTTTGGGGGCAGGAATACGAAATCAAGTTCGTCAAGAAATTTCTCGCTCCCGCCCTTCAGAAAGCGTCACTCCAGACGAAAATATGGATTCTCGACCACAACTACGACCTCTGGGGACGCGTCGTGGATGAATTGGGCGATCCCGATGTCTATAACGCCGTGGACGGTGTGGCGTGGCACGGATATTTCGGAACGCCGGATTCGATGACGCGAGTGCACGATACGTTCCCGGCAAAACACGCCTACTGGACTGAAGGCGGGCCGGACTCTTTCGACAAGCCTGGCTATGGAACAAATTGGGCCAAATGGTCGAGCACGTTCACCGCGATTCTCAGGAATTACGCCCGGTGCATCGTTTCGTGGAATCTCTTGCTCGATGAGAAAGGCAAGCCGAATATCGGCCCCTTTACAGCCGGCGGCTTGGTCACCCTTGATTCAAAGACTCAGAAACTAAGCATGAGCGGGCAGTACAGGGCTTTTGCGCATTACTCGAAGACGATGCAAAGAGGAGCACGCATTTTCGCATCGTGGGGAGAGCTTCCGGGCATTGATCATCTTGCGGCTGAAAATCCCGATGGGAGCCGCGTGGTCGTGCTCACCAATCGCGGCCTCGACCAACGCGTTCAATGCATTCTCGCGTCACGCGCCTTGAATCTCGCGCTTCCGCCCGACTCCGTCACGACGCTCGTGTGGTGAACGCCAGGATATACTTGACCCCGTGGTTCGTTTAGGGAAAAATAACAGCGGGTCAAAGGGTCGTGAGCACTGGTCATCCGCCTGGAATGCCGCCGGAACGGAAGTCTCACTACAGCGTAGTTTGGACGACCATCTCTTACCGGACCATCGCGCTCTATGCGGGTCTGATATTTATCGGCCTTAACCTGGTTTTCTATCTGATTTCGCCGCATTTTTTCCGGGCTGCGGCGCGGAAAATGCTGTCGCTCCTGACGGCGGGAGCGGTGGCAGGCCAGCAAATGAATACTGCGTCATTCAAACGGGAGGCTCATTTCGTCAATCTCGACGGGACGGTTCGCGTCAAGAAGGGCCAATCGCTTGACTGGATTCCGGCCGATTACAATACTCCGCTCGAGAAAGGCGATTTCGTTCAGACGGGGAGTGACGGTGTGGCGCGGATCATTTTTTCAGACGGCACGAATTACGTGATCAAGCCCGATTCGCTCATCGTCATCGAGGAGAGCGGACAAGATCCGGTCACGCGAGCCACGCGAGTGGCTGTCCAGGTAAGTTCCGGCGCAGTGGACCTCTCAACCGGAAAATTTGAGGTGGCCGGCTCGACTTCGCAGGTGGCGTTTGAGGATGCGGTGGCGAGCCTGGGGCAGGAGACGCGCGCCGTCGTCCAGAACGATCCAAAGCGCGACATTCACCTGATGACGGTGGACGAAGGCCGCGCCAAAGTCACCCGCGGCTCGACAACCGTCCAGTTGGGCCAGTATGACCGGGTGGCTTTCAACTCCGGACAGCCCGGCTTAACGGAAAGCAAAGTCATCGCGCCGCCGGTGCTCATTGCGCCGGAAAATATGGCTTTGACGATCGCTCGAGACCCAATGAATGCACCCATCGAGTTTTCCTGGACTCGCGTGCCCGATGCGGCAGCCTACCGCCTCGAGATTTCGCCTTCCGGAATGTTTTCGAATCTGGTCGTGAACAAGACCGTGACGGGCCAGCCTTCGACGGTGGTCACGGGTCTGGAAGAAGGTTTCTATTATTGGCAGGTCAGCTCGATTGACCGAAAAGGCGTCGAAAGCCAGCCTTCGGGCGCGAACCGCTTCAATCTGGTCCAACAAGCGTCAACAGGCAACACCGCGTTTCTCAAAATCACCCAAATCATTCAGCACGGGCGAGTCGTCGAGGTGGATGGAGTGACGGCGCCTGGCTCGACGGTCATCATCAGCGCCGGTGGCCAGAACCAGCGCGTCTTCAATATCGCTCCGGACGGGACTTTCCGCAGCTTCACGGCTCCTTTGGCGCAGCGGGGCTCGAACGAAGTGACGGTTACCGCTGTGGACCGAAAAGGCGAAGTCAATACGGTTCGCAAGGCCGTCGTTGTGCAATGAACCATAAGAGCCGGACGCGAACGGGAAAGAAATGTCGAACGGAATGAATTTTCGCTCTCTCTTTAGCATCCTCTCTTCGGACTTGGCGATTGATCTCGGAACGGCCAACACGCTCGTCTATGCGAAGGGCAAAGGGATTGTGGTGAATGAGCCCTCGATCGTCGCCATCAACAAAGTGACGGGCGATATCGAGGCGGTCGGCCGGGAAGCGAAGGAGATGCTCGGCCGAACGCCGGGCAACATCGTCGCCATCCGTCCGCTGAAGGACGGCGTGATCGCCGACTTCAAGGTGACGGAGAAGATGCTCAATTACTTCATTCACAAGGCCCACAACCGGAAGATGTTCGTGCACCCGCGAATTGTCATCGGGGTGCCTTCTGAAATCACGCAAGTGGAAAAGCGCGCCGTGCAGGATTCGGCCTTCCGCGCGAAGGCGAGTGAAGTCTTCCTGGTCGAGCAGGCGATGATGGCGGCGATTGGCTCCGGCCTGCCGATCACGGAGCCGTCCGGAAGCATGATCGTAGACATCGGCGGCGGGACAACGGACATTGCCGTGATATCGCTTTCCGGAATCGTTTACAGCCGCTCGGTGCGGGTGGCGGGAAACGAATTCGACGAAGCCCTCACGGCGTACCTCAAGCGCAAATATAACCTGCTGATCGGCGAGCGCACGGCGGAGCAAATCAAGATAGAAATCGGCTCCGCCTATCCGCTCGAAAAACCGCAGACCATGGAAATCAAAGGAAGACACCTTCTCGAAGGCATCCCCAAAACGGTGACCATTGACGATTCCGAAATTCGTGACGCTCTTTCCGAGTGCGTGGCAACGATCATCAACGCGATTCGCGTCGCGCTCGAGCGCACGCCGCCGGAGCTTTCCGCAGATATTTCAGACCGCGGCATTGTGCTCACCGGCGGTGGCGCCTTACTCAAAAACCTCGATAAACGAATTCGCGAGGAAACCGGCCTTCCCGTTTCGATCGCGGAAGACCCGCTCGCTTCCGTCGTTTTGGGGACGGGCCGGATGCTGACCGACTTCACGCTCCTCCGGCGGGTTGCAATAGAATAATCGCCGCCTCGGATTGACCCCCAGCAGGCGCGCGCGTTACCGGGCGGCGGATCAAAACACCATGCTCGATTCCGAATGGTCCGATTTTACCGGCCCCGGCCGCTCCCGCAGCCGGGATGGACGCGAACGAATGCCGGCTTTTCTCGCTTCCCACAGCGCCTTTTTTGTCCTGCTGGGCGTGTTGCTGGGCCAAGTGCTCCTGCTATCGTTTCAAATCACGCGAAACCGGAATGTGCGGCTCATTCACGTTTGGGCGGCCGGCGTGTTCGGACCGTTTGACCGGGCATTGAGGAGCGCAAGTTCGGACGTTGGCGGCGCATGGTCGGACTATTCCGGAATGTGGAGCGCCGAAGAAGAAAATCATGAGCTTTCCGCTCAACTGGCGCAGGCGCGCTGGCGAATCGCCCAGTTGACCGAGCAGGCGGCGGAAGCCGCGCGACTGCGCGCGCTGCTGAATTTCAAGACGCAAGACCCGTTGAACACCCTCGCGGCTGAAGTGATCGCTTCGAGCCCCGCGCCCGGCTCGCGCAGCGTGCTTATTGACCGCGGCCAAAGCGACGGCCTCCGGCGCAATATGGCCGTCGTGACCCCGAGCGGGATCGTCGGTGAAATCGCCGCCGTCTATCCGCATTCGGCGGAGGTTCTGCTGATTACCGATCCTTCGAGCGGAGCCGGTTGCATGCTGGCAGGGAGCCGCACGCAGGGAGTCCTGCAAGGA
This sequence comes from Acidobacteriota bacterium, assembly GCA_021828285.1. Lineage (GTDB taxonomy): Bacteria > Acidobacteriota > Terriglobia > UBA7540 > UBA7540 > JAKASG01. The sequence goes on from JAKASG010000002.1 coordinate 51,329, forward strand.
ACCGGGTTGGCCTTCTGCCGGCTGAAGTACGTCATGAATGATGAGCCCGTCAAAGTGGGTGAGGCAGTGCTCACTTCCGGTCTCGACCAGATTTATCCGAAAGGTCTGCCCGTGGGCGTGGTGGCGAGCGCGACGCGCGGCAACATCTACAAAGACATTCAAGTGAAGCCTGCCGCCGCTTTGGACCGATTGGAGAACGTGCTGGTGGTCATCGGATCCTCCGCCAGCGCCGGGCCGGCGCCCGGGGAGCGGGCAACGCAAAGGTAACGCGCCAGAGCAATGCTTCGACTTCGGCCGGCTGGTTCAAGAATTCCCTTTCAACACAATGGGTGGAGCGAGATTCAACGCGAGACGAAAAGAGGTTTTTCGCGTGCGTCCCGCGGTGCTGCTGATTTCGGCTTTCATCAGCCTGCTTCTCCAGACTTTTCTTCCCCTGACGACCCCGGCCGCGAGGCTCTTTGATTTTCCGCTGCTCGTAACCATCTACTTTTCCGTGTTTCGACAACACAAAATTTTCGGCATCTGGCTGGGAACGATCCTCGGTCTTCTTCAAGACGCTCTCTCGCACGGCTATTTGGGTATTATGGGGGCTGCGGACGCCGTCATCGGCTACCTGGCGGCGTCGGTTGGCATCAAACTGAATCTTGAGGGCATTCTAGCGCGGGGTTTGCTGACCGGACTGCTCGTGATTGTCCACGACCTGTGCGTATTCGGGCTGTTACACGCCATGCTGGAAACGCCGCCGCCGCTTCGCTCATTCGATATGGTCAGCAGTGCGCTGGTTAATATGGCGACGGCGCTGCTCCTGTTTCAAACCCTTGACCGCTTCAAACGGTCAACTTGAAAAGCGCTGTGCGGACTTCGACATTGTGCTAATCTGGGTCGGAATAGCTCCAAGCCGCGGGCCTGTAGCTCAGATGGATAGAGCAACGGTTTCCTAAACCGTGGGTCGGGAGTTCGAATCTCCCCAGGCCTACCACTCAAAATCGCTTCGTCAGGCTCCCAACAACTCCCATGGCGCGCGGGACTGCCGTATAATTTACAAGGAGGTCCAGTGACGGTCGTTTGTGGCAAAGACCATACGGCAGTGTGCTGTGGCCCGGCAGCAAACACCTTGCGAATTAGGCTCCGCACAGGACCAGTCCGAGGGCGCGCTTGAGGCCCGATACGAAAGCCTTTGAAAACTATTCAACAGATGGCATTCATCTTCTCGCACGACCCTCTGTGAGCCCGTTGATAGGCTCCCTGCCCAGACGCTCGACTGCCGCGCACGCCAAATTTATGGTTTGGGGGTTTTTCAAAAAGTGGACGCCCCGAAGTCTCAACCTGTTTGCGCTGATTGTTTTCACGTCGCTCCCTGTCTCCGCGCTGCCCACCAATAAAAGCATCTGGGAATTTGACCGTCGCGTCTGGTATGCGCAGAACGGCCTGCCGGATGAAATGATCCTGGCCATCACGCAAACGAAAAATGGTTACCTTTGGATTGGAACGCGTGGGGGTTTAGCGCGTTTCGACGGATTCCAGTTCGTCCTGTTTGACCGGTCGAACACACCTGCGTTTCATGACGATCGAGTTCTTTCTTTGTATGCCGCTCGCAACGGTGACCTCTGGGTTGGCACGGCGGGAGGCGGCGTTGTTCGCTACCACGACGGTGTGTTCAAGTCCTTTGGCGAGCAGCAAGGGTTGAGCAACGGCTTCGTGCGCAAGATTTATCAGATGCGTGACGGGCGGCTCCTGGTGGGTACGGACCACGGCCTGTTTCTGCTCAAAGGCAAGCGATTCGTGCGCCTCGACGGCCGCGACGGCCTGCCCTTCATTTCCGTTCATGCCATCACGGAAGACCGCCGTGGACGGCTGTGGGTGGGTGGGTCCGGCCTTTACGTCATTTCTCATCAAAAAGTGAAAAACATCGTGCTGGGCCGGAGCATGGCCAGCGACCAGATCAAGTCGGTTTTCCAGTCGAGCGACGGCACGATGTGGATTGGAACCTACGACGGGCTCTATCGCCTCACCCCCAGCGGCAGAATCCTGCACGGACCTTTCGACAACGACGTTGAGGCGAACATCTGTCAGGACCGCGACGGCAACGTCTGGGTCGGATGGGTGGGGCATGGGCTCAGCCGGTATCGCAAGGGCTCATTTCGCACCTATCAAGCCCCCGCGATTCTACCTAACAACACCGTCCTTTCCATTTATGTGGATTCGGAAAAGGACCTTTGGGTGGGGACGGAAGACGGCCTTCTGCGAATCAGCGACACCGGCGTGAGTGTGGTTGAAAACACAGACGGCATTTCACTGGGCAACACGAGCACCATTTATGAAAACGTCAGCACGCTTTATGCGGCGCCGGATGGCTCTTTGTGGATTGCCGACGGTCACCTTTATCGGATCGAAGGCTGGCGCCTGCTTGCTTATCGCTTGCCGACGTCAGTCCGCAATGTTGCGATTCGAACCGTCTTTGAAGATTCGAGAGGCGTGTTGTGGATTGGCACGGGAGGCCAGGGACTGGTGGCAATCCCGAAGAACGGCGTTGCTGTCCATTACACACGAAAGGAAGGGCTGGTCAACGACTTCATCCGGGCTTTCTGTCAGGACCGCAAAGGAAACCTGTGGATCGGCACGGACGGCGGACTCAGCCGCTGGAACGGGAAGGAGTTTCGGAACTATACCACGGCCAACGGGCTGGTCTATCCGAGCATCCGCACCATTGTGGAAGACAAGGCCGGATACATCTGGATTGGAACCGATGGAGGATTGTGTGTCATCCACGACGGCAAATTCATGAACGATCCGGCGCTCGCTGCATTGCGCAATGACAAAATCTGGGCCATTCGCGAAGACGGCAGCGGTACATTGTGGCTGGGCACTCGCGACGAAGGTCTTTTCCGTTTGAAGAACGGGGCCTTGTCGCATTACACAACGCGCTGCGGCCTTCCCGACGACGATATTTACCAGATTCTCCAGGATCACGCCGGCAACCTCTGGTTCAGCGGGCGGGCAGGCATCTTCCAGATTTCACTCGCCAACCTTAACAGTTCCACGGGTTGCCAGCCGGGAGCACTTGCACCCACGCTCTACGGCAGTTCGCAAGGATCGGACGTGGGAGAAGTGAACGGCGGAATCCAGCCGGCCGGCTCCGTGACGCGCTCGGGCGTATTGTGGTTTCCCACGTCGAAAGGCGCCATCCGCATTGATCCTTCCGAAGTGAACTGGAGCGAAAAACCGCGCACGCTGATTGAATCCGTGGAGGCCGACGGAAATGACGTCTCTCTCAAATCGCACACACGGATTCCGCCGGGACGCGGGCGCCTGGAAATCAACTACACGGCTCCGAGCCTGCGCGCGCCTGAACACATTCGCTTCAAATACATGCTGAAAGGTTTTGACAACCAGTGGACCAACGCTTCCACACGCCGCGTGGCTTATTACACCAACCTGCCTCCGGGCAACTACGAATTCAAGGTGGTCGCCTATTACAATGACGCGCCGAATGAAATGTCTGAAGCCTCATTCCCCTTCACTTGGGAAGCGCGATTCTATCGGACCTTGTGGTTTGATGCTCTCGTCGTCTTGCTGATTGCCGGGGCGGTGTGGGTGGGGCTGCGCGTGCATTTAGCCCAAACCAAGGCGCGCTACGCTGCCGTGCTCGCTGAGCGGAGCCGCCTGGCCCGCGAAATGCACGACACGGTCATCCAGGGATGCGTCGGCGTTTCCACGCTGCTTGAGGCGGTCTCCAGCATGCCGGAGCCCTCTTCAAGTACCGGACAAAGCCTGCTGACTCACGCTCGGGAGGAGATCCGGCAGACTCTCAATGAGGCGCGCCTCGCCATCTGGAACATGCGTTATACGTCCATGGAGGCGGAGGGCCTTGTTTCAGGGCTTCGGCATCTGGCCCGCAACTTTTCCGCTGAAAAAGAGGTGAACGTCCGGACGGAAGTTTCCGGGACTCCCTTTTACCTGGAACCGCAGGCGAGCAGCAACCTTCTGTTGATCGCCCGGGAAGCCGTGCGGAACGCGCTGACGCACGCGAACGCTGCAAACGTCGTCATCCAGGTGGCGTTTGCGGATCACCACGTGCGGATAGAAGTTCAGGATGACGGCCGCGGCTTCGATCCGCAAAACGGTCCGCCGGGAAAAGACGAACATTACGGTATCGTCGGCATGCGCGAGCGTGCCGAGGAACTCGGAGGGAAATTTGAAATTGACGCGAAGCCAGGAAAAGGAACACATGTCGTGGTCTCAATTCCAGCCGGAGGACAAAAGCTCCACCGGCAAGCGGACTAAGGCGAAAATCCGCGTGATGGTGGTGGATGACCATCCGGTTGTCCAGTTGGGCCTTGCCGCCATTGTGAATGCCCAGACGGACATGACCGTGGTGGCGCAGGCGGAATCCGGAGAAGCGGCGGTGCAATTGTTCCACCAGCATCGGCCGGACCTGATCCTGATGGATTTGCGCCTGCCCACCATGAGCGGAGCGGAAGCCATCCGCCTGATCCGGAAAGAGTCGAAGGAAACTCGCTTTATCGCCCTCACGACTTACGACGGTGATGAGGACATCTTCACAGCGCTCAACGCCGGCGCGCAGGCCTATCTGCTGAAAGGCATGTCACAATACGAACTGGTGAGCGCCATCCGCAGAGTCCACGCGGGCCACCAATACATCCCCGAGCGCGTTTCAAAGGTTCTTGCGGAGCGACCCGCATGCTTCCGCCTGAGCGCACGCGAGCTGGAAGTGCTGCAATTGATTGTCAAGGGGCTGAGCAACAAGGAGATTGCACACTCGCTGAAGATCACCGAAGGCACGGTGAAGTGGCACATCAACATCATTCTGGGACTGCTCAACGTGAATGACCGCACGCAGGCCGCCGTCGCCGCGCTGCAACGGGGCATCATCCATTTCTAGAGTTGCTTTCACGCTGGACAAAGGCACGCCGGCTCAGTCACCGCGGCAGCGCCACAGGCCCAGGCGCCAGATAGGCGGCCGCCACCAGCACGTTCCCTTCGCGGCCAAAAATCCAGTGGGCCGGTAGAGCCAGAGGTGAAGCGTTAGGCCGCGGGACTTTGCAGGAGGCTGCCAGTTTTTTACCAGCGAGAAGGGTGGGCCGATATCCGGCAGCGACTGCTTGCCCGCGCCTACCTCCCGGCCGCGCGAATTCACCACTTGCCACACCGCTTGATAATGGTCAAGAGAGTAAGAAGGGATGTGGAGTGGCCCGCGACGCTCGATGACGGCGCTGAATCCCGCCGGCGGGGAAACCGTTGTTTCGCCCTTCGGCCAGGTCATCTGGATATCGATTTTCGCCGGCGCGTTATCCCTTCGGAAAGCGTAATAGATGGGTTGGCGCTGGCGATTCCGGTTTACAAAGAAGCTTCCGAACGTAAAGGGCGGAGAGGGTATTGGGACCGTCAACTTAGTGCGCCGTGGAAACGCATGGGAGCGGTAAGGCGCATAGGCCCAGTAAAGCACTCCCGCAATCCAGGGATATTTGCCGAACAGTGACAGCTCTTTGCCGATGCTTTCGTCGCGAAAGCGCCGCGCCTCTTTGGGATTGCGGGTGAGCGGCATGTAAGGAGCGGTTTCCGAGATGATGACCATCTTGTTCGGATAATCGCTGCCGATTTTCCGGATCAGACTCGGAAGAACCTTTTCCGTGCCGTGTCCGGAGCCGTAGTATTCATTCCACATCACGAAGTCCGCATAACTCGCCGCATTGTCGCGGGGATTCTTGACGAGCGGCAGAAGGTCGTCCGCATAGGTCACGTAGCGTGACGGATCGAGCGACTTGATGTAGCGGTACATCGTCTTGAAGTAGGCGACGCCTTGCGGAGTATCGGTCGCGCTCTCATTGCAGACACTCCAGGCGAAGATGCTCGGGTGGTTGCCGTCCTGTTCAATCACCTCGTGCATCATCTGCTTGGCCAATGCAATGACTTTGGGATTCGCGAATTGGCCGGCGCTGAAGTGCCAGAGGGGGATTTCCGGGATCAGCAGAATGCCGTGCCGGTCCGCGAAATCGTAGATGAGCGGGTTTTGAGGGTAATGAACGGGGCGCGTAAGCGTAACCTGAAGCTTCTTCATGTCGTCGAAATCGTGCAGGATCGTGCCTTCGGTTTCCGCCAGGCCCTCCCAGGGCGAATCCTCGTGCCGGTCAATGCCCGTGAGACGAACGATTTGGGCGTTGAGGTAAAGCTTGCGGTCGCGAATGACGAGGGTGCGCACGCCAAAGTTGTCCGTCCGCGAATCGAGCACTTCTCCGCGATGCCCTGTGAGCACGGCCTCCATGCGATAGAGGTTCGGATTGTCAAAGCTCCAGAGCTTGACGGCGTGAAGGTTGAGTTTGAGGGTGACGACTTTCTTCCCCGGCGGCAATAGGACCGGCTGCACGGAAGTCGCCGCGACATCACCCCGGGGCCCGAGAACCTTGAGCGACAGCCGCGCATGGGCCGCGCTCAAGGCGTAGTTTTCAACATGCAAGTGATCGGTGACCGTTGCGCCGGTCCCGGAGACGGTGCTGAGAATCTGCTGCCATCGCACCAGTTGCGGCGCGCTGACCTTGAGCCAGACAGGGCGGACGATCCCGCCGTCGGGCCACCAGTCATACCAGGTTCCGACCCTGTGGTTGCCTCGCATCGCCCAGCCCGGAATGGTCGTGACGCCGGGCTGATTGTCGATTTCGACGGCTAGTTGGTTGACCGGTTTGAGGTAGGGCGTGAGGTTGAAATAGTAGCTGGTGTAGCCGCCCGGGTGGCTGCCCAGCTCGGTTCCGTTCAGCCAGACGTGTGAACTGTAGAACGTGGCGCCAAAATGAATTTCCACGCGCTCCTCACGTGTGAGAGCCGGAAAAGTGAACGTCTTGAAGTACCAGGCATGGCCGACATAATAGTAATATTTCCGTATGATGCTCCAGGTTCCGGGTACGCGGACCATCGTCGTGCCCTCGGGCTTTGCTTTTGTCCAGCCTTCCGACCCGCCTTGGTTTGAAGGGTCCGTTTTGAATTGCCAGTAGCCGTCGAGGTTAACGCGCGTGGATGCAAAGGCCATGGAACATCCCACGAAGATCAGGCCGGCAAGAAGACTTGTCCGCTTGAGCCACTGGCTTTTCATCCTCGATTCAAAATGCACTGCCTGCCTCCTGATCACAATGATTTGGTCTCGCACCGAAGTGCGCCGTCATGCCTCGGTCAGCGTCACCCGTTACTCCGGAGAAGCGGTGATCCTGCGTATCTCGGCAATCTGCCCGTCAGGCGGGAATGCGAGCCGGGCGGCCCTCGGAATATAAACGGGAGCGCCTTCCGCTGCCTGGCGCAATTCCATTGACGCGAATCCGCCCGTTCTCCGGCGTCAGCGGGTCTTGCCGTATTTCGGGCTGCCGGCAGGCGCTGCGGAGCTGGCTCCGTAAGGCTACCTGCCAGGCCGGTGCCCACAGCCGCTTGCAGGAACTCGCGGCGCGTGCGCTTCTTTCCTTGTTCCTCTTTCATGTTTTTGAACAAAAACCAGGATCCCTATCCCGCGAACCTTGCCGGCTATCTTCGCGTGTACTCGTCAAACACAGTGATCGCCGGAAGCGCGTTCCCTGAATCGCCAAAGAGTCCGCGGACCCTGAGCGGCGTATTGGCGGGCACGGCAGGCTCCCACCAGAAGAGGCCTTTGCCCAGGTTGTCCGGAGTGTCCAGAACGGTCCGGTAAACCGCTTGGAGAAATTCCTTTTGTCCCGCGGGCGTCATGGGAAACGGCGGAGGTCCCAGATGGAAATGCGGCTTGAAGTTCTTGAGTTTCGGGTGCTCCTTCAAAAACTTGGCGGGAATGTGAAATTGCAGCTTTTTCCACGGGTATGCGACTTCAGCCAGGATGATGGGCTTGTGAAAGGTGGTCGCCGTCATGTAAAGGTTGTACCGCAGGGCGTTCAAGCTTCCCTGCCACCACGGGTAATAGGATTCGCCGATCACGTCATAGTGAACGCGATATTTCGCCAAGTGGTCGAAGAAGTAATGGGTCGCTTTCCAGTCTCCGCCGCGGTCAATGTGAATCATGATTTGCGGCCGCGGTTCATTTCCGTGGCCGGCATCCACGCCGTTGATTCCGGCCTTGAGCAGGTCCGTGAACTGTTTCCAGTTTGCCGGCAGCTTGCCGTCCGGCCACAACATGCCGTTGGTAATCTCATTGCCGATCTGCACCATATCGGGCAGAACGCCGGCCTTGCGTAAGGCTTCGATGGTGTTGCGGGTATAGGTAAAGACTTGTTCAACGAGCTGCTCGTGGTTCATTCCCGACCAGGCTTTCGGAGTGATCTGATGACCCGGGTCCGCCCAGGTGTCGGAATAATGAAGGTCCAGCAGAAATTTGAACCCTAGCTTTTTAGCCGCTTGGGCGGAAGCGATTGTGTAGGCCAGATTGTTCGGGAGCTTCGTCGGATTGACAAAAAGCCTTAAACGGATCCAGTTGTAACCGTGGTCCTTGAGGATTTGGAGAACGGGCATCGCCTTGCCGTTGTCCTTGAACACGGTCCCTTCATCTGTCGCCTGCTTTGCAAAAGATACATCCGCGCCGATGATATATTGAGCGCGCGCGGCCGGCACAATCATTAGGACGAGAAGAACCCCGAAGGTTGCTATGCCGAGCCCACGCGAGAACGTTCTTCGGCAGGTCAAGGTCCGGTGCTTCGAACGGCTTTGCGGATTCTCATTCATGCTGGTCCTCCCCTGTTCAAATCGGTCGCCGCGTACCCATCGCTCCAGACGGGACTCAACCGCCAGGCGGCCGGATGGCGGTAGGAATTGGCAAAAAAGCTGGCCGTGACCTTGCCCTCCGGCCACGAACGCTGCGGCTGACGCTGCGCGAAATCGCAGCGGTCAGAAAAGCGGATGGGCGAATGCCCCCGTCCTCATTTGATCGGACCGTCCCACCGAAGCCCAATCGTGCAAAGACCTCCGGGCAGTCGAGGGCCTTAGTGGATGGGTGCTTCGAACGGTCCGAAACGTATTTCGTGCCAGAGGCTGCAACTTGAACAGGTAACGGCTCGAACCCGAGGCGCTAATGAGCAGTCCCTGAAAGCTCCTCGTCCAAGGTCAGCGATCGCTTGTTCATCTGCCTGTAGAGTTGCCGTACCTGGGATTTGGCCGCCCTGATTTCCTGAAACATTTTCATCTCATGGCTCGCCTTATCCAGCATGTTCAAATTCCTATACGCCATCCCCAGCTGATAGCGTGCTTGGCCGTTCAGGGGCGCGGATTTGACCGCTTCGCGCAGGTATTTGACCGCCTCTTGCGGGTTTCCTTCATTCATCAGTACTTTCCCGAGCCCTAATTGCGCCTGGGTGTTCCCGTGGTCCAACGCATAGGCGCGATCGAAGTGAGCGTAAGCGCTCTTCAGGTGATCCTGCAGGAAAGCAATCTGACCGAGGAGGCATTCGATGCTTGGGCTGTCCCCATCCATCTTCATGGCGACCTCGAACTGCTTCTGCGCCGCCGCTTGTGCGGCCGGATCTTGGGGAGATGCGGCCAGAATCGCCTCGCCCAACTCAAAACGCACGCCGGGCAAACTCGGGTCGGCCTTCAATGTCTTTTCGTAGTACTTGATGGCGCCCTGGAGATCCCCGTTATTCACCAACCGCTCGGCGATCACTTCTTCCATGCGCGCCGAATGGGGCGCTAAAAGCGCCAGCTTGTTCAGCGTGTCGTCGGCCAGGTCGTAATAGACTCGTTGCGCGAGGTACAAGACCTCGATATTGTCAGGCGCAAGACCCACGAGCGACTGCATCACCGCGGCGGCGCGGTTGAGGCTCCCTTGCCGGTAGTAGGTGTCCGCCAGTTCAAGCCCCACCTGGATACGCACGTTCTTCTCTTTCACTTTGGGGTACGCTTTCGCAAGTAACGCCAATCCCGAACTCTTCCCCATTCTTATTTCGCACATCCCCAGCAACGCCTGCGTCTTCGCGAGGGAAGGATCGAGGGAGAGAGCTTTGCGAAAATATCCTGCAGCGTGCTGAACCCCCCCCTGAAAGAACGTGATGATCCCCAGGTTTGTGTAAGCTTCCGTGTTCCTGGGGTCCAGGGCAATAACCTTGCGAAAATCCGCTTCAGCCGCTCCGGGGTTCTTCGCCCTAAGCGCCGCCTCGCCGCGCTCAAGATACTTTTTAGCCTCAGAGGCAAGGGGAGGTGAAGATTGACCTCTCAAACTTGAGAGAGAGAAGGTGGCAATGGAAACGACCACGGCGATCCGACCGGCATGGGTTCTGAAACCGCCAAATGGCTGTTGGATGGTCCTTCGAGAAGGCCTCGGCAAGCGGGCCACTCGACGGACCGTCAAAGAACTGATAAGTGTTCGCAACTCACGAAAGTTTCTGAAATCGGGCCACAGTGGCATTCTGGAAAGCTTTCATGCGAATTTCGGTCTTCCAGATTGTAGAGACTCGGGCAGATCCACGCAACACATTAACCTCAAGGAGTTCTGAGGCCCCAGGACAAACCGGAGATGGAGTCTGTCCTGGGGCTGGCCGCCACAACTCTCCGCCGTCCTCCCACCAACAGGAAGCGCGAGGTTAAAAGGTAATCTCAGCCCCGAGTTGTATGATTCGCATATTGCCGTTGAAGCCCGCGGGGCCGGTGATTGTGCCAGCCGTAGGATCAACCAATGCGCCGGTTGCACTCAGCCCAACGTTGGCATCCGGGTTCCCGAAGTTGATGTGATTGAAGGCGTTATACATGTCAGCTCGGACTTCAAGCTGCGCCTGCTCAAAGTGGAGCGGAAACGATTTGGCAAAACTGAAGTCCGTATCCGTGAATCCAGGCCCAATCAGAGTGTTGCGGCCGTTGTTGCCGAACGTTCCAGGCGCCGGATTCGCGAAGGCCGCGGGATTGAACCATTCTCCGTTGGTTGGATGAGCGACTTTAGGATTACCCACCAGCTCGGGATAGAGCGTGCCGGCTCCCTGGAGTCCTGGATCAATGCCAGCGGCAACAGAGCTCTGGATGACGGGCGTAAATGGAACGCCCCCATGCCACTGGACAATGCTCGAGACGCGCCAGCCGCCGGCAATCTCATTGGCAACACCATGGAGTGGAAACGCGCGGCTGCTGCCGAACGGCAGATCGTAGACGACCTCGCCCACCAGGGTGTTTGCAGAGTTGAAGTCGGACAGCCCGTAATTGGCCGCGGGGCTGAAGGCGTTCTGGTAGATGTCAACGCCCGACCCGTGGCCGTTCCCGGTGCCCGTATCGAGCGCCTTCGACCAGGCGTAATTAAACGTGAATTCTAGCCCGCGCGAAATCTTTTTTTGAACGCTCAGTTGCAGCGCGTTGTAATTGGACCAGCCGGTGTAATTGGCGGCATTGATGGCATTGAACACGGGATTCGGAAATCCGCAGTGATAGCCCGTGCACCCCAATTTGCTTTGAGAAGCCTGGTTGATGTTCGTTTGAAAGTTCAGGTTGTTGCCGTGCGTGTAAACGTAACTTGAATCCAGCATGATCCCGCCAACGAACTGGTGCTCGACACTCAGGAGGAACTGCTGCACGTAGACCGTCGGCATGTTCCGCGGATAGTATTGCACGCTGCTGAAGTTCGAGATTTCCGGTGAAAGAGTTTGAAGCGTCGGAAAGATAACGGTGCCCGGAGGCGGTCCCACGGCCAGTTTCCACGGGTATGTTCCGTAGACGTATCCTCCATTGCCGACATTGTGAGGATTAAAGCCGAGGCCGAGGGCGCCGTCTGTGTAATTTTCGGCATCCCGCGGAGCATCGAAAATCCCGTAACTCGACCGGACGGACCAGTTTGGCCGAGGCGACCAGGCAATCCCCACCCGAGGAGCAAATTCGTGGTAATCCCCGTTTTGGACAGTCGCCATATTCTTCACGCCGAAAGCAGGATCGCTCTGTCCGCCGAAAAGGATCGCGCCCTTGTATTGCCCTCCGTAAGCCGAATTCGGCAGAAAGGGATCGTAGACGCCGAAGAGATTGTTCTTCACTCCCCAGCCGGACTGCAACTGCCAGCGCAGGCCCAGGTTGAGGGTCACGTGCGGCGTAACGCGATAGTCGTCACTGGCAAAAAAAGCCCCGTCCGACATGTGAGCGCCGGTTTCGTCGGACTCGTAAACGTACCACCCGTAAACATCACCGGAGAGGAAGTCGGCGTAAGGAATTCCAGTGACCCCTCCGTTAAATTCGAAATTGCCCGAAGTAATATCGCCCCAATTCGTATAATTCTGGTAGTCGCGGTCGTACTGGCCGCCCAGATTGATCGTTTGCTTGCCGCGAATGAGCGTGAGAACATCGGAATAGTTGTAAACTTCTTCGCCCAGAACTGCGTTGATGTTGCCGTTTGAGCCGCACCCAGCGGCCAAAGCGAAGCATCCGGCGCCCGCGCCGGAATCGATCGTGACATTGGGAAATACGTTCGACGGGGCATTGGTCCCATAGGCGGGTTCGAGGCCGATCTGGGTTGGAGCGTTCTTGCCCAAGGACCAGGGGTGGTAAGCATCGAGCTCGTGCATTCCTCCGAAGCGAAATTGGTTGAGCGTCGTCGGATTAATCGTGTACACGTCCGAGATTTGCCCCGTAAAATTGGAATTGTGGCCCGCGTTGATCACCGAGGCCAGACTCGGGTAGAGAGGATCCGCCGGGACATACGTGACAAAATTCGGATAGTAGTTGAAACTGACCGATAGTTTCTGTTTCTGAGAGATATCGAAATCGACCTTGCCCGTATACCACGTGGAGGTATTCGGGCTGGTTCCATTGAAAACATAATTGTTGATCGCCGGACAAGTTTGGGGATTGGAGGCTGAAGGATCCACCGGGCCGGGGCATCCCGCGATCCATCCCGGCGCACTCGAGCCCGGGAAAAAGCTCTGAAGTTTCAGCGCCACGGGATCGTAAGTTCCCAGCAATTTACCAGTGGAGCCGAAGTAGGTGGTATTGGACGCACCGGGAACACCATAAAAGTTACCCGCTTCCATCGCTGCGGTGGGGTAACTGTAGAGTCCCGCCGTCGGCGTCGTCGAAGGGTTGCGTTGATAGTTGAAGAAGAAAAAGGCTTTGTTCCTCTTGATCGGGCCCCCCAGGCTTGCGCCATAGTTGTTCCAGTGTTCCACGGACTTCGGCCCCGATTGATTGTAGAAGCCCCTTGCGTTGAGAGCCGTGTTCTGGATGAATTCATACGCGCTGCCGTGCCAATGATTCGTTCCGCTCTTGGTGATCACGTTGATGGACGTGAGACCGTTGCCGTATTGCGCGGGAGCGTTGCTTGAATTGATACTCACCTCGGAGATAGCGCCGATGGGAAGGATGTTATTACTGTTGTTGAAATCTCTCGGATCGGTGGAGGCGGATCCGTCGGTAAGAAAATTGATATTGTATCCCTGCGTGCCGTTAATTCCCGATTGCTGGCCGGGCCCCGCCATGCCTGTCCCGCCGCCGGTATTCACACCGGGGATGAGTTGGAGCATCTCGGCGCGCCAGTCCGTCCCCACAATCGGCGCCGCCTTGATCGCCTGAGTGGTCAGAGTCACTTGCTGCCCGGTTGTTTGCGTTTGGACGAGGGGCGCTGAGGCCGTCACCTCAACTTTCTGAGTGGTAGCGCCCACTTGAAGCACGGCATCAATCTCCAGGGTTTCGATCTGAAGGACAATTCCTTTGCGAACGTAATCGCGGAATCCGTTCTTCGAGAACGTGACGGTGTAGTCGCCCGGAGACAAAAACGGAACATCGTACAAGCCGACTTTATTGGTCGTGGTCGGAGTGACGATCCCCGTCTGCACGTCCAGGATCTTGACCGTCGCTCCCGGCACCACCGCGCCCGACGGATCGCGAACCGTCCCTTTAATCTCCCCGCTATTGGCATTTTGCGCCATCAGCCGGGCGGATGCCAGCATGACCACAATCATGGCCAGCGACGAAGCCCTGAGAGTTTTACGGATTTTCATTGCGCCCCCTTCACCGTAGACCCAAAGGCATGGAAACTCGCGCCAAGCGCGGATTCCCAAACCTCCCATCCCGACGATCCAGCGAACAGCCCCAACCCGGCTGGGGTTAACTCACAGGCACTCAAAGCATTGATAGGACGTTGCTCACTCGAACCGCCTGATACTCTTAATGACATTCCGGACGGCTCATCTCCATTTTCAGCGGGGGGAATTTACGGAACCCTGCAATTCCCCCCTGAATGCTGACGGATGGTTTGTGTCCGAGGACCGATCACCTTCGCCCTGCCTGCAGTGTGCTTAGCCAACACAGAATGAGTATCAATAAATCAACGCGAACGCACCTATCCAAAGTTAGGCACGACGAAATCAGCGTGGATGGTTGGGGGTTCTGCTTGACGGACATGAACTGCTCAGACGAAATACCGGGAATTAAAAGCAGGTTGTCATGATGCTGAAGGAAGGTGCTCAATGGTCTTACAAATCGTGATGCGGGAGCCGGAATCTCCCGAGACCCGCAATGTCGTGTTTTTTTGAAGCCGGAAGAAAGCGAGACGCGCGGAAGATCAACGGATTCCGCTCAAGATTCGAGCACCGTTTTGATTTTGCGCACCAGACTTTCAGGTGTAAACGGCTTCTGAATGAATGCCAGGTTCGCGTCAACGACGCCGCGCCGGACCGCCTTGTCGTCCGTATAACCCGACATAAAGAGGACTTTCATTTTCGGATTGGACCGGGACAGGCGCTCGGCCAGTTCACGGCCGTTCAAGCCGGGCATCACGATGTCGGTGATCATCAGGTCGATCGGCTGAGAATGCGTCTGGGCCACTTCTAAAGCGCGCTGAGCATTTTCGGCATCGAAGACGCGGTATCCTTTCGACTCGAGAATTTCATGCACCATTTTTCGCAAGGGCGCTTCATCCTCGACCAGCAGAATCGATTCCGTCCCTTCGAGGCTAACCCGCTGGACAATCTCGGGCGCAAGAACGGCGTTCTCTCTCTTTCGAATCCGCTTCCGGGAGATAGACTTCAAACGTCGCGCCCTGACCAGGCTCGCTTCGGACCGAGATGTGTCCCCCGCTTTGCCGGACGATTCCGTAAACGGTAGAGAGCCCCAAACCCGTCCCCTTGCCCGGGTCTTTTGTCGTGAAGAATGGTTCGAAGATGCGAAGCCGGGTCTGCTCGTCCATTCCTACCCCCATATCCGTCACGGACAGCAGGGCGTAAGGCCCGGGCGGCACATTCAAGCGCGCCTCGGAAGAATTATCGCCGAGCAATATGCGGCGTGTTTCGATGGTCAGTTGGCCGCCTTTGGGCATCGCATCGCGAGCATTGACCGCCAGGTTCATGAGGACCTGCTCCATCTGGCCTGGGTCGGCTTTGATGCGGCCCAAGTGAACGTCGAAAGCGGTTATCAAAGAAATGTCCTCGCCGATCAAACGGCGGAGTAATTTCTCGATGTTCACAACAACTTCGTTCAAGTCCAGAACGCGAGGCTGCAAAACCTGCTGCCGGCTGAACGCAAGCAACTGGCGGGTCAGCGAGGCCGCACGGTCGGCGGCTTTTATGACCTCTTCGAGCGACGCCCGCGTCGGGTCAGAGGGCGCGAGCCCTTCCGCCACGATGCTGCTCCGGCCGGAAATAACGGTCAAGAGGTTGTTGAAGTCATGAGCGACTCCTCCGGCCAGGCGCCCCACGGCCTCCATTTTCTGCGACTGGCGGAGTTGAGCCTCCAGCCGCTTTCGTTCCGTCACATCCTGGGTCACCGAAATGAAGTGGCTGATCCGGCCGCGTTCGTCTCGCACCGGAGTGATGGAGGTTTCCGCCGAGTAGAAAGTCCCTTCCTTGCGGCGATTGATCAGATCTCCGCGCCAGACGTTCCCTTCCAAAATCGTGTCCCAAACGTTTTTATAAAACTGCGCGTCCTGCTTTCCGGACTTGAGAATGCGCGGATTTCGGCCGAGCGCTTCTCCGCGGGAGTACCCTGTAATCGCTGTAAACGCGGGATTGACGTACTCGATGGCACCCTCAACGTCCGTGATAACCACGGCTTCCGCCAATTGCTCGATCGCAGCCATCAAGCGCCGATGCTCGCGTTCCGCGCGGTTGCGTTCGGAGATGTCTCGGTAAATTGCCGATGTGCCTGTCAGCATGCCCGAAGGGTCGCGGACCGGGGAGACCGTCAACGCCACATCCAGCAAACCCCCGTCTTTCCTAAGCCGTTGTGTTTCATAATGTTCGACGGATTCGCCTCTCTTTATACTTGCCAGAATTCGATTAACCTCGCTCGGATTGTGATCCGGAACAAGAAGCGCCACATGACGCCCCGCCATTTCCTCGGCGGTATAGCCATAAAGCCGCTCGGCGGCCCGATTCCAGCTCACGATGATTCCCTCCAAGGTGGTGCCGACAATGGCATCCTCGGACGAATCTACAATCGCCGCTAGAAACGCACGCGCTTGCTCCGCCTGTTTTTGCTTGCTGAGGTCGGTTACGACGAGACACAGTTCGCAGCCCGGCCGATCCGCAAGCCTCCGCATCGAGATTCGCGCGGGCATCTGTCTCCCGTCGCTTGCAACGATCGTAAACTCCGCATCCTTCCCGTCCCTGCCACACGATTCCAGTAGCGATCTGAACAGGGGGACTTGTTCGGGAGCGAGGAACCGCTCGAAACACGTTCCAGGGCAGCGACGGACCGGGAATCCGACCATTTCGGAAAAGCGCGAATTGCAGAATGAGATGGCGCCATCCGGCAGGAGAGTTACCGCCCCTTCGACCATGCTTTCAACGAAGACTCGATAGGACTGCTCGGCGCGCGGCAGCGTGGAGACCTCTTCGCCCGGAAGACTGAAGCTTGCGATTGCCGCCGCTTCACTCTTCCGATCGGCCGGCACAACTTCCTGGGTGTCCCCAGTTTGCGCCTTCGGATCTTCGATGTCACCTGAAAAACTGTTTTGGTTCCGTCCGGGTTCGCTCATTTCTGACGACCCCATCCGAGCCAGCACTTCAATCGGCCAACCTCACTTCGCCTTTCGACCTTTCTCCGCGCAGCATTCGAGCAAAAGCGCTTGATTCTTCGCAAGCTTCATAAGGTCCACGACTTTTCATGCTCACGCCGGGTGTTTCCACGCTCGCCCCTGAATGAGTCTGCTTCGTAGGATACGGCGAACGCCACTCCGCTCGCAACGGGCTCATGACCGGAGCACTTTGAGTTTTTTGCTGAATTGAAAGCCATCCCCCTCGCACTTTGCCTCCTCAACGATTCCGCCCACTAGTCCTTGCATCGGCCGATACTCGGAGGAACTTTAGTGTTTCCCGCGAATTTACAGGATCGGGTCCTCTCGGCAAATTGTCAAAGCCTGCATCGTGGTTTTCCCTGCGCGGAATCCATCCAAACAGCACGGAGATGCAATTTATGACACACCATTTTCGCATCCTGAGGTATATTCGTAAAGAAAGCGCCTTCGCCGCGCCCGCGGTCAGCCTCTTTCGAGGAACAAACCTCGGGAGCGCGGGAGCAAACTCGTTGCTATGAATGCTGATCGTTTTTGTCCGCAATGCGGCCGGACGATTCCCTGGGGACAGTCCCAGTGCTCGCACTGTTTCCCCACGGGCAGTCTGCTCTGGATCAACCGCGAAGCCTTGATGCTCATAACCCTAGTAATATTGGGCGCGCTGTTCGTTGCCACCGGATTCGCCGCCAAGTTTTATCATGCGAAAGAGGCGGCGCTCGCGAAGGATTGGTTCGGCCGGGGCGAAGCGGCCCTCAAAGCGGATCGGGCGAGAAGAGCTGTGGAAGATTTCCGCACGGCGCTCGTCTACGCCCGGGACAATCGCCAGTATCAACTTCGGCTTGCCGAAGCCCTGGCGGCAACCGGCCAATATGACGGGGCGCTCACTTACCTGCAGAGCCTTTGGGAGCAGGAACCGGGCGATAGTATCATCAATCTCCAGCTTGCGCGGCTTTACCGGAAAATGGATGACATGCCGAACGCGATCCGCTTTTACCACAATGCCATCTACGGCGTTTGGCGATCGAACCACGCCGGGCAGCGCCGCGCCGTGCGTCTGGAACTGTGCAAGTTTTTGGTGGCGCAACGCTTTAACAACCAGGCCGATTCGGAAATTATTGCGCTTGTGGCGGATCTGCCGCGAACAAGCCCGGACCACCTGGAAGCTGGCCGGTTGTTCATGGCCGTAAAGGATTATCCGAAGGCCGCCGGTGAATTTGTGGACGTCATTCATGTGGACCCGAAAAATGCCGATGCATGGCAGGGCGCGGGTGAGGCGGCGTTCCAATTGGGACGATACGTCGAAGCCATTAATTATTTTCAGGGCGCACAGCGAGCCGGGGCGAACGATCCCGCGATGACTCGGATGCTCGACATCAGCCGGATGGTGCGTGACTATGACCCCTTCGAGGCGCGCCTTTCGGAAACTGCGCGGGCGACTCGCGGTGTGGAAGTGTTCAATCTGGCCCTTTCCCGGTTGACCGGCTGCGCTGCGACACAGAAGCTCAAACTCGATCCTAAAGCTGCGGGCAACAATCCCCTCGAAACCGCTTACGCCGCTGCCACGAAAATACAGCCGCAAGTTCACGAGCGCATTTTGATGCATCACCCGGAAATGCTTGTTGACGTTCTGCGCGAGGTCGGGCAAATGGAATTGGCGTCGCAGAGCGAATGCGGCCAAGAAACTGCGCAAGACACGGCGCTCCTGTTGATTGCCAAGCGGCGAACAGGAGTTCAGCCGTGAGCCCTCCCGATCCGCGCGCCATCCCCGGTGCAAGCGCCGCCTCTTCTTCCGGGGTGGATTCCGAGGAGAAACCCGAAGTGCGCTGGAGGGGATTTCAGCCGAAGTGGCTTCGATGGCTCTTCGGGGAGGAGCGTCTCTTCCTCGTCCTGGCGGTCATCATCGGGGTTCTCTCGGGCCTTTCCGTCGTCTGCTTTCAGATTGCCATCGAATGGACGCGCATCGAATTGTTCGGACCGCGGCTCAATCCCCGCCCTGCGAATATAATCCTCGTCCCCGTGGCGGGTGGCGTGGTCGTCGCTCTTCTGGTGCTGCACGTGTTCCGCCGAGTTCGAGGCAGTGGCGTGAACCAGACGAAGTCCGCCGTTTATATTTACGACGGTTACATTCCCTTCAGCACGGTCATCGGAAAATTCGTCACTTGCGCCCTGGCGATTGGCAGCGGCCAGTCGCTCGGCCCGGAAGATCCGTCGCTCCAGATGGGCGCCGGAATCGCTTCAGCGCTGGGGCGCCGCTTGCGGCTTTCTCGTGAAAAGGTGCGGCTCATTGCGCCGGTCGGCGCCGCGGCGGGTCTGGCCGCCGCCTTCAACGCGCCGATTTCCGCGGTCCTGTTTGTTCTCGAAGAAGTCATCGGAAGCTGGAGCGCGGGCGTGCTGGGCGGCCTCATTCTGGCCGCAGGGGCAAGCGTCATCGTGCTGCGATTGTTTCTCGGCTCGCAGCCGCTGTTCCGTGTTCCACCTTATCAGCCCGTTCACGCCATCGGCTTGCTGGCTTACGCCGCCCTCGGAGTCATCGGCGGAGGAATTTCGCTCCTTTTCGGAAAACTGATCGGCGTCGCGCGCCCACGGCTGAAGGCTCTGCCCCGCTGGACTCAATACTTTCAGCCGGCTGCGGCAGGCCTGCTGGTGGGGCTCATCGCGCTCGGAACGCCGCAAGTTCTGGGCGCGGGCTATGAAATCATTGACCAGGCTTTGCACAGCCAGTTCACCTGGCGCCTTCTTATTCTGCTGGCTTTAGCGAAGCTGGTCGCCACGACGATTTCCTTCGTCAGCGGAACGCCGGGCGGAATGTTCGCGCCCACTCTCTTCGTCGGCGCCATGCTTGGCGGAGCAGTGGGCGGAGCCGCTCACCTCCTTTTTCCGAATCTCGGAGGCTCGACGGCAAGCTTCGCCCTGGTGGGCATGGGCACCTTATTTGCCGGTTTCTTGCGCGTTCCGATGACCTCCGTTTTTATGGTGCTCGAGCTGACGGGAAACTATCAGATCATCGTCCCCGTGATGATATCGAACACGATTGCTTATCTGATTTGCCGCCGGTTCCAGCCCATTTCCCTTTTCGACATGCTGTCACGCCAGGACGGCGTGGATTTGCCTTCGATGGAAGAATTGCGCGAGCAGGCCGTTCTTCGCATCGAGGACGCCATGCACTCGGCGGACCATACCGTCTTGAAGGGAGATGAACAGCTTTCCTCGGCTCTCGCTCGCGTGGATCAATCCGATGAAGAATTTTTCCTGCTCGATCATTCTCACGGGGCTTGGAGCGGAGTGAGCAAAACGGAATTGCACCGGCTTGCCGAAGACGGCAGCGGTGAACTGCCTCTGGGACGGGCAGTGACGACGCCATTGCTGCCGGTGCTCCACCCGGACCAGACCCTCGATGCTGCGCTCCGCCATTTGGGAAGCCATCCGGTGCTTCCCGTGGTCCACCGCGCCGATTTCGGGAAACTCGAAGGGGTTGTCTCTTTGAAGGATATATTGCGCGCCTATGAAAACTCGCGTGAGAACGGCGAAGGCTAGCGGGTTGTGCTAACGTAGGATGACGCAGGCGGACGGGCATCGCCCGCCGGAGGAGTTTCTGCATGGCAACCGCAACGTTTGGACTCATCGTTGGGAACCGCGGATTTTTTCCTGCGGTCCTCGCGCGCGACGGCCGCGAGAAAATGCTCCGCGTGCTGGCGGGCGAAGGCTACCAGACGGTGAGCCTTGGCCCGGAGGAAACGAAGTTCGGCGCCGTCGAAACGCTCGCCGAAGCGCGCCGCTGCGCGGACCTTTTCAAAGCGCATCGCGATGTGTTGGACGGCGTGATTGTCACTTTGCCGAATTTCGGCGATGAGCGCGGGGTGGCAAACGCTCTGCGCCTTGCCGGCCTCGACGTGCCCGTGCTCGTCCACGCTTTTCCCGACGAGCCCGAAAAGATGCTGATGGGCGGGCGGCGCGACAGCTTCTGCGGGAAAATTTCCGTCTGCAACAATTTGTGGCAGTACGGCATTCGATACTCCCTCACAGCCCGGCATACCGTGGCCCCCGAATCCGAGTCATTTCGGGCGGACCTCAAATCCTTCGCCGCCACCTGCCGCATCGCTCAAGGGCTCAAGAACGTTCGCGTCGGCGTGCTGGGCGCGCGCCCGGCGGCTTTCAATACCGTCCGCTTCAGCGAGAAGCTGATGGAACATGCCGGCATCACGGTTGAAACGCTCGACCTTTCGGAAGTGTTCGGCCGCATTGCGCGCCTCACCGACGGCGACGCGAAAGTCAAAGCGAAGCTCGCGAGCGTCCATGAATATGTCAGTACCAAAGGTGTGCCGGAGCCCGCGCTTGCAAAGATGGCCAAATTCGGCG
Source organism: Acidobacteriota bacterium (assembly GCA_021828285.1). Classification (GTDB taxonomy): domain Bacteria; phylum Acidobacteriota; class Terriglobia; order UBA7540; family UBA7540; genus JAKASG01. The sequence goes on from JAKASG010000002.1 coordinate 72,615, forward strand.
TCGTTGTGGATGAATGGATGGAGGCGAACGGCCTCGCCGGTACGTCCATCCAATGCTGGACGGCGATGGAAGAATTTTTCGGCGTCGTTCCCTGCACGCTGATGAGCCTGATGTCCAACACCCTGCTCCCCAGCGCCTGCGAAACCGACATGATCGGCATGATCGCGATGTATATCCTCCAGCTCGCCGCTGGCGAGCCGAGCGCCATTGTGGATTGGAACAACAATTTCGGCGACGATCCCGATAAGGCGGTGATCTTCCACTGCTCGAACCTGCCCAAGCATTTCTTCGAGGATTTCAAAATGGATTTCCAGGAAATCATCGCCGGGTCGGTCGGCAAAGAAAACACATACGGCACCGTGGTCGGGAAGCTGAAGAGCGGTCCGCTCACCTTCTGCCGCGTTTCAACAGACGATTTGCACGGCAAGATACGCGCTTACATGGGCGAAGGCGAAATCACCTCTGACCCGCTCAAAAGCTTCGGCGGCTACGGCGTGGTGCGGATTCCGCGCTTGCAGGACCTTCTGCACTATATCTGCGAGAACGGCTACGAGCACCACGTCGCCGTCAATCGCAGCCATTACGGCCGCGCCGTCGCCGACGCCCTCGGTAATTACAAGGGCTGGGACATTCATTACCATCAAGCCGAAGTTTGCTGACCGAATCCCGCCCATGCCGCGGCCGCCGCAATTCGCCGAAATCGCGTTTCCGCTCAGCGCGCCAATTGTACCGTGTCGAGATATTATCTCGAGGACAAGCCGTAGACACTAAAATCGTGTCTGCGCCACCCGCGTCTGGCAGCGCCGGTTCTACCCCTTCGGAATTTGCGGTGAGAAGAAGCGCCTGGAAAAACTGGACTATATGCACGCCAACCCCGTCAAGCGCCGCTTGGTTGCCTCACCCGATCTCTGGCCATGGTCGAGCTTCAGGTTCCTTTACCTCGAAGATGATTCCATCCTCAAGATGGACCCCATGCCTTGACCCCGCCCGCCGGCCCCGCAGACCTGAAAGGTCTGCGCCAGCCGGCGCTATTTCTTCACGTCTTGAATTCCAGCGATGACCCTGAAAAAGTCCTTGGCGTGGCTCCTGGGGCCGGTGTACTCAGCCGTCCACGCGGCATCAAAGAGGGAACACTCAATGTCCTCGAACCTACCCGATAAGTAGGATGATGTGTAGCACCACGATTCCCCGTCGGTCGAGTCCACTCGGTAGGGACCGCTGTCCCTTTCGCCAGCAAGCTCCGCCATGTTCAGGGCCTTCGCCATTCCGCGCACGGCTTGCTCCGACGTCTCATGTGGCACAGGATTATGACCGAATGTCATTACGGCCCGGGATCGCCCCGACAGCAAGACGACCTCTGGGGGCAAGAAGAACAAGATGTCCGGGGGATCGGACTTGAGGTCCGTCCACAGGAACCAGCCCCGCGCCACGGGCACCACTTTCCCGAGAAATGGGACACCCCTCCGATGCAAGATGGACCAGCCTTGTCCGTAAAGCCATAAGGACAGGCTCCCCAACACGAGCACCGCGGCCAGTGCGCCCAGCCTCAGGGCGATCCCCAGTCGCCTTCCTCGTCCGTGCATAACTTTCCTCCTCGGCCGCAGCGTGTTGCCGTGCGGCCACCCTCCTACGGGTGCTTCTTCTTTGGACGGCCGGTGGGGGAGGTGCAGCCTTGACTGCCCGGGCACTCTTGCGCGTTTTGGTTTTCAGGCGGCGGGGGCGGAGGCGGCGGGGTCTGCAGCCCGAGGAGCTGATTCTCCGTCCTAACGGTCGTCTCGCCCCCGCTAACCCCTGCGCCGACCATCTTCGTCGCCGATGCGCCAGTGCCTGTGGGCTCGCCTGAACCCCCGAGGCCCTGGGCCGCGCCGATGACAGCCTTGGCCGCCGACTCGGTCATAATGCCGAGCTTCACCAAGTCCATATAGTACAGAGCCTTCTCGATGGGTCTTCGCTTCTGCAGCGCGTCCGTGTTCACGTGTAGCGTACCTGGGGCATTGGGGAAGCTCGCGATTTCATCTACCATCTTCGTATCCTCACTCCAGGCTCGCGCGTCGGCCGCGGTCTTCCTGTCCAAGTAGAGCCATCCCGAGACCTTTACCGATACGTAGCCGACGGCCAACCCGACGACAGCAGCGCAAAGCGGGCCGCAATGCCCGTCCGAGTCCGTGAGCGATTCGGGATTGTTGTGCGCATACTGGAAAAGATTCAGGGTCTGCGGATTGCGGAGATCGGCGTAAGGAATCGGCGCAGGCGCGGCCGACCAATCCGGCGTCATGAACCTGCCGAAATTTCGGAGGCCTTCGCCGATTCCGCTTACGATGTCCGATCCGCCGCAACCCCTCCCAGCCAATTCGGTTCACACCCGATTGAGACTCGACCTTGGTCCGCTGTCCGCCGTCACCTTCAGGTAGCTCTCTTGAAGCACTCCCAATGGAAGCCTCCACGCCCGCCATCCAAGTAGAGATAGGCATCTTTGTCGATTTTCGTAACGATGCCAACGTCGCCGGGTTTCAGCCGGACTCGCTCAAAGGTTGGCCACACCCATCCAACGGTTCTTTCGTCAGGAGAAAATACGACACGGTCCCCTATCTTGAACGGATTCAATTTCTCTTCGTTCATCATCACCCCTCCGGTGGTTTCGGTGGAATCGGGCGTGGAGGCCCAACGGTCCCAGGCGCAGTACCTTGAGGGAATTGGACCTCGGGTAAACCTCCCGGTTGTCCGAAGGCGGGTTGTGCCGGGGATGGTCCGATAATTGGAGTCCCAGGCTCGGGTGTAATCGGATATGCCGCGTCCGGTACCGTAGCGTGCGGCAGAGACAGTCCACTCTGGGCCTCCTCCCCTGTGAGGCCAGATGATGTAGTTGCGAACGACCCTGGACGCAGGCCGTTTGCGAAGCTATCTGCGTCAGACACGAACCCATAGTGGGTGAAAGTGTCGCCTGCCGCTGTGGTGCCTGTCACTGTCGTCGTACTCGCTCCCGAAAGTGCCTTCGTTGCCGCTCCGAGTCCCTTCGTCAGGGCTGCACCGACCACACCCTGTGTTAGCGCCTCGGTAACCACGGCTGTCTTTTCCTGCGCGCTCAGAGAGCTAAACTGGGATGCCAATTGGCTGCGACCTGCGGATGTGAAGTACGCATGACCGGCCGTGCTCAGTGCCTGAACCGTGCCAGTGATGATTGTGCTTGGATGTTGAACGGCAGTGCCAACCCCATTGTAGGTGTCAACAACGAAATTTCGGAGGCCTTCGCCGATTCCGCTTACGATGTCCCATCCGTCGCGGCCATCTGTGTCTACGCATACCACTGGATTGTTGTGGCAGTACGCGTAAAGATTCAATCTTTGCGGGTCGAAAAGCCGGAGTTCCTTGAGAGAGATTGGGTCTGGCGACATGAAGCGGCCGAGGTTCGACTCGTAGTATCTCGCGCCGAAATAGTCGTTGCCGGTTTCGGGGTCGCGTTCTTTGCCGGTGAAGCGCGACAGCGCAAAACACGCGTTTGACGTACAAACGGCGGATTGCGTCATAGGAGCATTTACCTCATCGTACCGTCATCGCCGGTCCCCAGCTGCGAGGGACAGGGGGCACCCGCCAGCTTGAATCACTTGGCATTCAGACGCAGCTTATCGCTCGCTGCTACTATCAAGGAAGCAACCACCAACAACACGACTGCAACCCGGATCGCTAGCTCCACTGAGCCAGAAGCCTGCCCTTTGGCATATCGTTGAAGCGTGATGATGATGGCCGGGATAAAGTAGGCGGCAAGAAAAACACTCCCAGTCAAAGGCACCCAGCCCGTCCATGGTCGTCCAGAGACCCGGACGAGTATCGCACCCAGAATCAGGATTAGTGAGCCGACGAAGATGGCACCATACCACCAAGAAAATGGCCTGCCATACATACCAGTAAGTGTGAGCTGTACAGACCAGTAAAGACCTACGAGCCCGGTTAGCAAGTAAAGGATACTTATCAAAATCCTCACGGTGAACATCCTGACTGCCCAGATTGGCAAGGATGAGCTGTAGCGTTGACGTTCCTATCTGGCAGGAACAAGGAAAATGGGCTTGATCCCGGCGACGGCGTAAATTGAAACACCGGGGTAGTTGCTCCGCTTGGCCCTGTCACGTTTAGCTCTTCAGAAGGGAAGTTAGAAGCTGTGCCTGTAGCTGAGACCGTCGATCCATTTGGAGTCACACTCACGTTCAGGTTAGCCGTAATTCCGGGGGTCATAAATTGGGGAACTGGGGACAACGGATTCTTTACGTCTTGGGTGATGTTCACCACAGCATCGCCGTTTGCATCACGAGAACCGGTAGCAGTAGGTAACCCTTGTGTGGCTGTCGCACTGTTGATGGTATCCCCGTTCGCATTCAGCTGCCTGCTCTGTCCGGCAGAACTCGTTTGACTGATAATAGGATTTCCTGGACGAATCGATGGGTCTGTCTCGATCAAGACAGTGATCGTCGTCCTCGAAGAAGCGCCAGAAACGGTACTGAAACCTCGATTGTCGCCAGCGTAAGTCCTCCCCATAAAGTGGATGGATTTTTGCGGAATGAATGCGCGATAGACAATCTTCAGGCGCTCATGTCCATCTGTATCTACGGTATTGAGCGGATTATTTTCAACATAGCTATATAGGTTCAGGTTCTGCGGATTATCCAGCTTTGCATATGGCACAGGCTCAGCTTTGGCCGCCCAATCGGGGCTGAGGAACCGTCCCATCGTAGATGCATAGTACCTGGCCCCGAAATAGTCGTTGCCTGATTCTGCGTCGCGTTCTTTGCCGGTGAATTTGTAATTCTGCGGGCACGTGTTCAGATACGCGTCCTCCTGGCCGTAGGGGCCGAAGTCGGCATCATAACATTTCGTGCCCGACGAGGTAGCGATCACGCGCGACGTGCCGAGATCATCTCCGAGGTAGTAATAAACGTTGCCGGAAGCGTCGCGGCGCGCGATGCGCTTCCCGCCGATAAAAACGTACTCGTTCTCGAGATTCCCGCTCCAATCCGTCTCCATCAGCGGCTCGCTGCCGAGGCCGTACCAGTAAATCTCGCTGCCCACCTTCTCCACTCGCTTGCCGTCGCCGTCGTAGCCGTAGCTCATGCCCGCCGCGCTCGCCATCCGCTGCTTATTCTCAATCTGAAATGCGGGATTTGCAACCCGACCTTGCCCGCCGACGTTGTCGTTCCCGGGCAAGCGGGAATCCAGGGCAGAGGATTATATCGCGTTGCGATACTATTCTAGTGAGGTGTCCCAGCGCCATCAGCCGGTGCGCAGCACCGCAGCCCCGCGCGCCCGGAACAAGGGCGGTTCAGCGCATTCTCGCGGCGGGAGCGCACGCACCATTGCCCGACATCACTCGTCGCGCTTCCAGATCCTTTCGACCTTACGCCACCATCCGAAGCAAGCGAACCCGGCGAGGACGACGGCTGCCCACCCGAAGTTGTCGGCGATCACCCCGCGGTCCATGCCCACCGAGACGGCTGTGAGGACGTACCCCGACACCACCACTGGAACCGGCAACCGCTTTGACCAGAGGGATCTCCCCACCAGCAGCGATCCAAGAAAGGCGATCTCCAGCGGAAGGGGATCCCCGCTAACGGTGAAGATTTGGCGCAATGGCTCGCGAGCCCCCTCAAGAAAGCAGATGATCGCCGGGGGAATGAGGAGCACGTTCGGCATTTGCAACCGTATTTGTCCCATCTATCTTCCAGGCTACCGAGATTCCCAGTAGGACTCGATCAGCCTCCATGTATCGACAAGAACCTCGGGGCCGTGCAAAGCAATCCCCCCCGCGTCAGCGGCTGTCTTAACGGCCTCGGGAACGGCCCCCTCCGGGCTTGCGGCAGTGGCGGCCTCTCCGGCTAGCTCGGCATCTCTGCCCGGGTGGCGCCAAAGGTCTCGCGCGGTTTCGGTCAGGAAGCCCGGGGAAGACCAGGAAGCGGCGGCGGCCGTAGCCGAGTTGAAAAGCCCACTGCCCAAGAGCTTCTCCGCGTCGGAAGCGGAGCTGATCGCATACCCTGGGTTCCAGAGGCCAACCCCGGCTCTCCCGCTAAGAAACCCTCCCGGATTGTTTTCGCTGGTTGAGAAGAAGACGTTAACGGAGCTTGACGTCGTGTGCGTTTTCCCGTTGGGTCCTTTTGTCGTCGTGGTGGTTTCGACTGAGACTTCAAGATAGCCCGACCCATAGATGAACGTCGTCTGCTGTTGGGCCGACTATCGAGAACATGTTCCCGTTCTTACAAGCTCAAAGTAACCGCCGTCCCAAGTCGTAATTATTTCGCTCCCACTTCTAACGAACAACTCAGTGCCCGGGCGGACCACGTCCTTCCCTGCGCTATCCCGCACCTCAACGACAACGACCGACTTTGCTCTAATTCCCAACTGCGTGAGCGGGACCGTGCTCTTCCTAAAGAATTCCACGTCCGATAACCGGCTAACAGAATAAAGCGGATGCCGAATCCCATCTTCTCCGAACCGCATCTCAGACGACGAGTACAGCGCCCTTACTCCCAGGTACTTTTCGAGAGAAGTCGGAGACGTCTGGACATTTGCTGTGCGTAAAACTCTCTTAACAACCCAGCGTCCGCATACCGACGCCGGCGGCCGTGCGCTCGTCGCAAGATTGGTGGGCTGTGCCGCAGATAGACACAGCACAGCAAAGAACAGCCCGAACGTCGACGCGGCTGCTTTCATGGTCCTCCTCCGTAATCACCATTTGAGAATAGGTCATACTCGGCGATTCGTCTGTTCAACAGACCCTGAACAGGTTGCCCGCGGGAGTAATGGTATACAGTGAAGTCATGTTCGCGGACGGTTTCGCCTTCGACGACTCTCGCGCGCAGGGTGGAATTCTGGAAGGCTGTAGAGCCAAGGTTAAATGTGAAGCTCACAAGGGCATCAACTTGGTTCTGCGACAGCGTTGCAGTCGCATAGCGGTTGACGGCGGCAACTGCGGTTGCCACATCCTGCTTTAGCAGAGCAACCCCTTGTGCTTTGGTGATGCCCTTAGAAAAATCCCGGGGGTGCAAAACCCGATGGCCGTACCCGATGGTCCAGTCGCCCAAGTGCCTCTTTCCGCTGGCATCGTAAATGTGACTATAAAATCCACCTTCCTCTTTCTCGATGAATTCCAGTCCCTTTTGGCTCAACTGATATTGGGCCCCGGCGTTTTGCCCGACCCAGCCCGGTCCAGGGCACGGCGAACCCGGCCCGTCCGAGGTTGCCTGCATCGCGCCGCACCCGCCGCCTAACCCGCTCGGGTCGTTGTCCGTGACCGGGTTGTCGTGCGAATACTCGTAAAGATTCCACGTCTGCGGATCCGTGAGCGACACTACCTTCGTTCCCGCCGGATCGGGCGTGAGCCAGCGGCCGGGCGTGGAATTGTAGTCGCGATGCTGCGCGTGGTCGTCGCCCGATTCCGAATCGCGTTCGAGCTTGCCGAACAGATATGGGCTCGAATCCGTCCCTGAGCAACTGGGCCCTTCGCCAAACGGTCCGCTCGTGCACGTCTCAACGATTCCGCCCGTCGAAGCGAACCGCGCCCGCTCCGTCCCCACCTGATCGGTGACGGGGAAATACGTCTGCCCGTTCGCGTAGATCGCCAGGTGCGCGCCGCCCGCCCACACTTCGCCCTCCGTCCAACTGCCCGTGCCGTTGTAGCGCAGGATCACTTGCCCGGCCAGATTGTAAACGTCCTGCTCGGTGATCGTACTTCCCACCATCTTGGCCACGCGCTGCCCCGCCGCGTCATAAACGTAATCCGTCGTCCCGCTCGAAAGGCACGTCGCGCTCGCCATCCGCTGCTCGCCGTTATAAGTATAGCTGCAATTGCCATCGCTCGTCGTGTCGCCCGCCGCGTCGTAGGCGTACGGCGATGTTGTGACGTGGTTGTCGGCGTCAAAGCTGAGGGAAATAGGCCAGCCGCTCGCGCCCGCCGTAAGGTTCGCTTGCGTGCGGTTACCGTACCGGTCGTAAACGTAATTGTACGCCAGCGCGCCGGTGGTGTTGTTCGAACCGCAGCCCAACGGACTCGCGCCGCCGTCGTTTGAGGCGCAGAGCCGGTTCAATCGGTCATAGGCGTAGTTCCAGTTTCCGTTCGCGCTATCCTGCGCGTTCGTCACGTTGCCGAAGGCGTCATGCACAAGTGTGAAGTGGTATGCGCCGGTGCCGTTCTCGGGGTTCGTCGTATTCTCGCCGCCGGTAAGCGTTGCGCCGGAGGTGCTCGACGTGAATGCCGGACTCGTGAACGGCGAGTTGTAAGTGTAAGACGTCGAGAGTGTGTAATCGGTATCCGTGCCGTCGCTCGTCGCAGTAATGTCAACGGTTGAGCCGGAAGCGTCGCGGCGCGCCATGCGCTTCCCGCCGAGAAAAACGTACTCGTTCTCGAGATTCCCGCTCCAATCCGTCTCCATCAGCGGCTCGCTGCCGAGGCCGTACCAGTAAATCTCGCTGCCCACCTTCTCCGCTCGCTTGCCGTCGCCGTCGTAGCCGAGCCCTCGCGGAACGTTCCCAAACACCGGCGAACGCGGCCCCCCGCCCCAGCGCCCATTTTCAATCCGAAATGCGAGATTTGCAACCCGGACTTGCGCGCCGGCGCGTCGTTCCCGCGCAAGCGGAAATCCAGGGCGCGGGATTATATCGTGTTGTGATATTATCACGGTGGCGTGTCGCAGCGCCAGCGTCTCGGCCAGCGCCGTCTCCTCGATCACGCTCAGCTTGCGCCCCTCGGCCCGTTCCAGCAGCACCTCGCGGCACCACTCTCCGAGCGTCTGGCCGTCCTGCTCGGCGACAGCGGCCAGTTTCTCGTACTCGCTCTCGGTCATCCTGCAGCCTACGGTTCGGTTGCGGATTTGGTCGGCGGACATGGGGACACCTCCGGGGATCGCTTCGGGCGAAAAAGGAATGGTTTGCTAATCGGGCAGGAAAATCAACTAGGTCTTCGACCGACAGAAGAAGTTATTGGTTGCTATTCCGTTTGGAGGATCTTGTGGTCTATACTTGGACATGCGAACCTACCGTCGTTTACGCGTTCGATTGTCCAATCGGCACCGGATCGA
>JAKASG010000119.1 GCA_021828285.1 Acidobacteriota bacterium
CGGCGTCGTCGTCCCCAGGCCGATGTTGCCGCTCGATTGGAATAGCGCCGACTTCGTGATGTCGCTCGCCGAGTCCCACAGCGGTAGATAGCCCACCGTTCCGCCCGCCGTCGTCACCGTCGTGCCCGTCGTGTTCGTCGTCGCGCCCGTCAAGCTCTTCACCGGCCGCACGCGCTTCCCGCCGCCCACCGGCTGAAGAGTCGAGGAGCCCGCGCCACCGCTCGTCCCGCTCTTCAGCATAAAGTCCGAAAGCGGCTTCCCGGCCAAGGTCTCCGCGTTGCCCGCTTCGAGCGCATAAGGAACGCTCAGCAAGAGCACGCGAGCCTCTTCCGGCCCGTTGCCGATTTCGATCCCAAGCCAGCGCGCTTCGCCCGACGTAAACAAGCTCATCGGCAATCCGCCACGCGTCGCGCCGAGCAAGACCGTGTACTGCCCCGCGGAATCAAGCTGAACCGTCTGCGTCTCAAACCACAACGGCTCGCCGCCCGATTGCTGGGCATAAATCGAGAACGTCAGGTTGGCCGTGCCCGTCATCGGCTTGCCCGAGAGATCGAGCGCCACGCCCGAGAACTTGATCAATTGCGGAACCACCACCCCCGCATAACCCAGCGGCGCACCGACCGCTACCGCTTGCGATGAATCGCTCGCCTGCTGAGCCCATGCCGGGCTCAAAGTCAAAAGCACGCACACCGAACTCCACACCGCCATCTTCCTCAGTTTCGAAAACATGGCTTCACCTCGCTTTAGGATTTTTGGGGCCTTGGGAACCTCTACCCACCAACAAACGTGACGAAGCTACCATCGGCGAAACGGAATGTCAAATGAATGGTCGCCGCGGGGCTGTATCTCTTTGATTTGCAACGTATCGCCCATTCCACTTGAATATTGAATCCAAGGTGGTCTATGCGGCCGAGGCTTGCAAACCGGTGAATATCCGTCGCGCGGAGAGTCAAGTCGAGCGCGAAAATTGCCGAATAGAAGACAAGAGGAGATTTGAAGAATGGCGAAGTCCGATTCCGGTGTCCAGAGCAGCGAGCAAACGAAGCTCAGCGCAGAAACGCTTAAAACCCAAAGGATGCACATTTTGGGTCAATTAGCCGCCGGATTGGCGCACGACTTCAATAATCTGCTCGAAGTGATTCTGGGGTTTGCGTCGCTTGCACGCCAGCACTTGCCGGCGAGTGATCCGCTGCTCGAATCGTTGCACATGATCGAGGAGTCGGCCGAGCGGGCAGGCGAGTTGGTGCGCCAAATGCTCGATTTGGCTCAGGGCGAAGAAGAGCAGCATCGTCCCGCGAATCCCGCCGAATCCATCGCACGGGTCGTGAAAATGGTCAGCCGATCTTTTGACCGGCGCATTCAGGTCGAAAGCGAGGTCGCGCCGAATCTTTCCTGGGTCGAGGCAAGTCCACTTCAACTCGAGCAAGCGCTGCTCAACCTGTGTTTGAACGCCCGCGACGCGATGCCGGAGGGAGGGCGATTAACGATTGAAGCGCGCGTCCGTAAAACTGCGGAAGCCGCAGCAAAGGGCCCTCCAGCAGGGCCTTACGTGGCGGTCACCGTGCGCGACACAGGAAGTGGAATGAAGCCGGAGGTTTTGCAGCGCGCTTTCGAGCCTTTCTTTTCAACCAAACCGCGGGGGCAAGGCACGGGGCTTGGGTTGGCGATGGTGGATCGAATCCTCAAGGCGAATCACGGTTTCGTTGAAGTGAAGAGTTCGCCGGGCGAGGGCACGGCGGTCACGATCAATTTTCCCGCTGTGATCGCTGAAGAGCTTGAGACTGAGCGTCGGAGCGAACCGGTAGCCGTCAAAGGCACGGGAACCGTTCTTGTGGTGGACGATGAGCCGATGGTGCTGGCTTTCGTTGAGCAGGGCTTATCGAGTCTCGGTTATAGGGTGCTGCGCGCGGAAAGCGGCAAGCGCGCCTGCGAAATCTACGAGCGCCGCGCGCGCGAGGTGGATTATGTCTTTCTGGACGTTGTGATGCCGGAGATGGACGGATTCGAGACCTACAAGCGGTTGCAGAGCATCAACCCTCAGGTGAGAGGCATCTTCTGCTCCGGCTACAGCACCGGGGGACTTGCGCGCAAGGCGCGCAGCGCCGGACTCTTCCTCGGCAAGCCGTTTACGCTCGAAAAGCTTGCGCTGGCGCTTCGCAAGGCACGGTATGGCTGATTCAATTCATTCGGGAGATGAGGGCGCGCGCCGAGAGGTTGCGAAGGCCGATGCCGAAGTGCGGATCGTGGTTGCGGACGACGACCCGGTTTCCCTGAGGTTGATCGAAGCAGCGCTCCATCAATGGGGTTACCCTTCGCGGACAGCGCGCGAAGGCGCTGAAGCCTGGCGCATTTTGAACGAGCCCGGCGCGAAGCTGGCGATTCTCGATTGGATGATGCCGAAAATGGACGGTGTGGAGATTTGCCGAAGAGCGCGCGCGGCCCTGTGGCATTCAGACGCTTACCTGATTCTCCTGACCGCGCGGAAAGCCGGCGAAGACGTCGTGCGGGGCCTCGAGGCCGGCGCGGACGATTATTTGATCAAGCCTTTCAACCGGGAGGAACTGCGAGCGCGGGTGGAGAACGGACTGCGCGTCATCCGCTTGCAGGCGCGCCTCGCGGAGCGCGTCCGGGAACTGGAAGAAGCTTTGGCGCGCGTCCAACAACTCCAGGGGCTCTTGCCGATCTGCATGTATTGCAAACGGATCCGCGACGACCAGAATTACTGGCAGCAGGTCGAAACCTACATCGC
>JAKASG010000071.1 GCA_021828285.1 Acidobacteriota bacterium
GGCCATCGATCAGTTCGTGGCTGCCTATAATCTGACGGCAGCCCCCTTTGAATGGAGAAAGACTGTGGTTCATCCTACAGCTCCCAAACGTTATTACGCGAACTTGCGCAACTAAGCACTAGGGCCCAGTGTATGACGAAGATTAGACGGAGTATAGAGGCATGAAGCAAGCTAGGGTCGCGGTGCGGCGGGTGGGCCAGGACGGAGTCCTCGACGCTGTGAGGGACGCCATGGAGTCGTGCTGTTGGCAGGAGGTCGTCGGTGCGGACAGCCGCGTGGCTATCAAGCCCAACCTTTGCACGACAATCCCGAATAGGATGCGTGCGGCCAATACATCCCTGGACGTCATCGAATCCGTTATCAAAGTCTTGCAGTCAAAAACGAACAACATCGTCGTCGTTGAGGGTGACGGCCCCCGCCACACAGCCGATCAGGCATTTGAAGTTTCAGGGCTCGTCAATTTAGCGCGGGAAACGGGGGTCCGTCTCTTGAACCTCTGCAACGATCAACTGGTTACAGAGCACCATCCTTTCCTGGGAGACATCCTGTTCCCCCGCACGCTCCTCGACTCCGAAGTGCTTATTTCGCTTCCCACACTTAAGACGCATGCCCTGACATACTTTACGGGGAGTATCAAGAATCTGTGGGGATGCGTGCCCAGGCCCGATCGGATTTTATACCATCGCTTCATTGACCGCTATTTGACCGACCTCTGCCGTAAGTTCCCGCCTCGAATTTCTGTAATGGACGGTATCATAGGAATGGACCAACGCGGGCCCGTAAACGGACGCCCGCGCGATCTGGGCATTGTATTGGCCAGCCGTGACCCCGTGGCGCTGGACGCGGCTTCCATGCGTGTCGTGCGCCTGGACCCAGCTCAATGCTCCCACATACGTTTAGCGGCGGACGAGGGCCTCGGCGTTATGGCGGAGTCTGCTATCGAGCTGGACGCGGACGCAGAACTACCAAGAGTCACCTTCGAACCCGCGCGTATGGACTGGGCTCTTCGTGCCATGAACGCTTTAACCGGTAAGCGCTGGTTCCGCGACTACTTTCTCTTTAATGACCTTGTATTTTATCCCGCCAAATGGGCTGTCAATGTCCTTCGGCGGGTGGGCATCGTGCGCTAGAGACAAACCTGGCATCCAGAACCCAAGGCCACATCAAACTTGGTTGCCCACGCCCTGCGACTTCCAGGACCGGGATTTCCGGGAATAATTGTACGGTTTACTCTGGAAATTACATATCGCAATGACCGCTGCCTCGACTTCCCCTCCCACTGCTTGCCCAGTCTGCGGCTCGCCGCCGCTCTCGTAGTTTGCAACTCACCGCCTTCTCAAGCACGGCTTCGCGTGTTCGCTGCCGCGAATGCGATCGGCAGCGCCGTCGCCGGTAAATGCAGCTTCCGTATACGCCTCGCACATATGGGAAGGGCTCTCCGGAAAGTTTCCACTCCGCGCAAAAAAACGCTATCCTCATAGGTGGTGCGCCACGCCGCGGCGGCGGACCGGCGACCAACCGTGCGCAGCTCAGAGCGCTTCGGAGGTCTGACAATCGTGAAGATTCGAATTCTCGGTGTGCCACTCGATCTTGGGCAGGAACGGCGCGGCGTGGACATGGGGCCGTCCGCGGTGCGAGCCGCGGGGCTCAACAGCGTGCTGAAGAATCTGGGCCACCAAGTGGAAGACGCCGGGAACATTCACGTCAAAATTGCAGAAGAGCAGCACTACGGCGACCGGCGAGCCAAGTACCTGAATGAGATTGCAGGCACCTGCCAGGAAATCGCCCGCCGCGTTTGTGAGACTCTCGAATCCGGGTCGCTGCCGCTTTCACTTGGCGGAGATCATTCGATTGCCATAGGAACGCAAGCGGGCGTCGCGAAATTTTTCCGCGACCGCAACCAGGCCATCGGTCTGCTCTGGATTGACGCGCACGCGGATATGAACACCCCGGAAACCAGCCCAAGCGGCAACGTTCACGGCATGCCCTTCGCTGCCACGCTCGGTTTCGGCCCGGATGAGCTGACCAAGATTTTTGGATTCAGCCCGAAGGTGCGGCCCGAGAACTGCGTGCTCATCGGCGCGCGCGACCTCGATTCGCGCGAACGGCGCACCGTCAAACAATCGGGTGTTCGCGTTTTCACGATGCGCGACATTGATGAGCACGGCATGCGCGAGGTGATGGAAAAGAGCCTTGCGGCAGCCGGCGAGGGCGCCGCGGGATTCGTCGTCTCTTTCGATATGGACGTGATGGACCCCGATGAAGCGCCAGGCGTCGGCACGCCGGTGAGCGGCGGGATCACTTTCCGCGAAGCCCACCTCGCCATGGAGATGATCGCCGACAGCAAGAAAATGCTCGGCCTTGAAATTGTGGAAGTCAATCCCATCATTGACGTGCTGAACAAGACGGCGGTTCTCGCTGTCGGCCTTGCCGCTTCAGCTCTAGGAAAGAAGATCCTGTGAAACGAAAACTTCGCGTTGGCGTGCTTTTCGGAGGACGTTCCGGCGAGCATGAAATATCGCTTATCTCCGCCGCCTCAGTGATGAAGGCGCTCGATCGCGGGAAGTACATCGTCCTTCCGATTGGCATCACGCGGGAAGGCCAATGGCGGCTGGGCGATCGCGCGCTCGACCCACCAGCGAAAGCGCTCGAGACCGGCCGGCTGATGACTCCCTCTGCGGATCCGTCAGGCCCGCTGCTGGTGCCGGCGGACTTGAGGTCTACTCGCTCCACACCTCCAGGGATTGACGTGATCTTTCCGGTCCTTCACGGAACGTTCGGCGAAGATGGAACGGTGCAGGGCCTGCTCGAAATGGCGAATGTGCCTTACGTCGGCGCGGGAGTGCTCGCCTCTGCGACGGGCATGGATAAAGACGTCATGAAGCGCCTTTTTCGCGATGCAGGCCTTTCGGTCGTTCCCTGGATCCTGGTTTTGCGCTCGGAGTGGAAACGCGAACCAGCAGCGGTCACCCAGCGCGTTCTCCGCGAGTTTGATTTTCCAGTATTCGTCAAGCCCGCGAACCTCGGCTCATCGGTCGGCATTAGCAAAGTTCACAACCGCGCCGAACTCGCGCCGGCCTTGAATCTTGCCGCGCGATACGACCGGAAGATCATCGTCGAGCGGGGCATCGATGCGCGTGAAATCGAATGCTCCGTGCTCGGGAACGACAACCCCGGGGCGTCCCTGCCGGGAGAAGTGCTGCCGATCAACGAGTTTTACGATTATGAAGCGAAGTACATCAAGGAGGGTTCGGAGATCATCGTTCCCGCGAAGCTTCCGCAGTTTCGCGTCCAGCAGATTCGGGATTTTGCGGTCCGCGCGTTTACCACGCTCGATTGCGCCGGCATGGCGCGCATCGATTTCCTGCTCGACCGAAAGTGGGGCCGGCTCTACGTGAATGAGCTGAACACGATCCCCGGATTCACACCGATCAGCATGTATGCGAAGATGTGGGAAGCGAGCGGTGTGCCTTATTCTAAATTGCTTGACCGCCTCATCATGCTTGCGCTTGAACGGCACAAGGAGAAGCTGCGGACCCAGCTTCGCTTTGCGCCTTCCGCCGCCAAATAAGCGGAATGGCCGAATGAACCCACACGCAATTCTATTCCCGGCACATTCCGCGTCGCGGGGCGCCGCACTCGCAGGGGCCTTGTGCCGCGGAGGGTTCAACGCTCGGGCTGCCCACCACTGCGAAGACCGAAAGGAGCTTTTCGACCTTCGCGCTCGCGCAGCGAGCGCAAACGATCCGGGCGGAATCATTGAGCTGATACTTTTCAAATCGCGCGCCGCACTCACGGCAGCGATATTCAAAAATGGGCATCTGAGACGCTCCCGAATTCACTATAGTGGAGCCCGGCAGCTCGCGCAAGAGGGCTGAGAGCACGCGCCCCGGCGCATTCAGGGCGGCTGCGGATTGTCAAGAGAGCTTCGATCAGGAGATGAGAATAACACTTGACAGGCGCACCGTTATTGCATAAAGTGTCGCCCGGCACTCATGTTTAGGCCCCATCAATCTTAAACTCAAGGAGAGGAGCATCAATGGCGAAAGTGATGACGAAGTCGCAAGTAGTATCGCACCTGGCGGAAAAGGCTGGGATCGCAAAGAAGGCAGCGGTGGGAATTCTGGAAGATCTCGTGTCCCTGGCGACCCGCGAGTGCAAAACCACCGGCCAATTCGTGGTTCCCGGATTGGGCAAGGCAGTGAAGGCGCATCGCAAAGAGCGTATGGGGCGCAATCCCCAGACCGGCGAAGCCATCAAGATTCCCGCCCGAACGGTGGTGAAATTCCGCTTGGCGAAGGCGTTCAAAGACGCCGTCGTGCCTCCCAAAAAGAAGTAGCTCTCTGTCACGTCCGCAGCATCTGAGAGGATGACAAAGGGGCGGGCGTGTCCCTGGGCGCGGCGAACGGCAAAAGGCCGGATAACGCCGCGCTCGGGAGGGCCGGCAGCACGCGATCAGTCGCGCTCTTCGGGGGGTCGCGCCTTATTTTCCCCTCTCAGCAAGCGATCCAGGTTGAAGGCCGCGCTGATGAGGGCCACATGAGTGAAGACCTGGGGATAGTTGCCAAGCGCTTCGCCGCAGGCGCCGGTTTCTTCGGCATAGAGCCCGAGGTGATTTGAATACCCCATCATCTTATCGAAGATCAGAACGGCTTCATCGAGTCTGCGGCGGTCCGCCTGCCCCGCACGGGTCAGCGCTTCGACGAGCCAGAACGTGCACATATTGAACGTTCCTTCCCCGCCGCGCAAGCCGTCCACGCCTTCCCGGTCGTTGTAGCGATAGGCCAGACTGTTCGAAACCAGTCCGCCTTCCTCCGGAGGCCGGCGGATGGCGTCAATGGTCTTTACCATTCGAGGGTCGGTGGGCGACATAAAGAAGACCAGCGGCATGATGAGGGCGGAGGCGTCAAGGGTATCGCTGCCGTAATATTGCGTGAATGCCTGCCGCTTGGGACTCCAGCCTTTGCTCAGGACTTCCTCGTAGATGGCGTCGCGGTTCCTGAGCCATCGCTCCCGGTCGGCTGGGAAAGATCGCTTGTCGGCAAGGCGCAAACCACGATCGAGCGCCACCCAGCACATCAATTTGGAATAGACGAAGTGCCGCGCGCCGCCCCGCACCTCCCACACTCCGTCATCCGGCTCTTGCCAGTGGCCGGCAACCCAATTCAGCAAGCCGCGTAGTTCTTCCCACAGCTCATAGGAAATGGGGCTGCCGTATTTGTTGTACAAGTAAACGGCGTCCATCAGCTCGCCGTAAATATCGAGCTGCAACTGATTCGAAGCGGCGTTCCCGATTCGCACGGGCTGCGAGCCTTTGTAACCCTCAAGGTGGCTGAGAATCTCTTCCGGAATCGAGTGGCGGCCGTCAATACCGTACATGATTTGCAGCGAGCCGTCGGGCTTGCGCTCATGACAGCGCGCTTCAATCCAGCGCATGAACGCCTCGGCCTCGCCGGTGAATCCCAGCCGCATAAGCGCATAGAGCGCGAACGCTGCGTCCCGGATCCAGGTGTAGCGGTAGTCCCAATTCCGCTCGCCGCCGATTTCCTCGGGCAGGCTGCACGTGGGCGCGGCAAGAATGGCCCCGGTGGGCGCGTAGCTCATGAGCTTGAGGACGAGCGCCGAACGGTATACGATTTCGCGCCAGCGGCCGGTGTAATTGCACTGCGCGAGCCATTCGCGCCAGAAGGCGACGGTGCTTTCAAACAGAGCATCGGTCTCATCGTCCCGCAATGCGTGGCCGCACTCGTGCCCCTCCGGGATGGATTGCAAGAGGAAATTGGCCGTTTCACCCTCCCGCAGCAGGAATTCTGATTTCACTCCTCCGCTGCCGTCCTGTTCAAGAGGAAGCCGGCATCCGAGGCCCATACTCAACCGAGAGGAGTGGAAGCTCGCGCCATTCTCGCCGATTTCGAGACGATGCTCGTCGCGCGCGTAATTGAAAGCCGGCCGGCACACCATGCGAAACGGCATCGAGCCGCGCACGGATCGAACCCGGCGAATGATCGGATGCTCTCCGCCAAGAAGTCCTGTATCGCCAATCGGCATGAAGTCGGAGACTTCCGCCACGCCCTGCGCCGAAAGAAAGCGGGTCACCAGGACGTTCGTGTCCGGCCAGTAGAGCTGCTTGTAAGTCACGCCGTCGATCGCCGGAGCAATTTGGAAGCGACCGCCTTTTTGCTCGTCCAAAAGCGCGGCAAAAACGCTCGGCGAATCGAAATGCGGATAGCACAGCCAGTCAATCGAGCCGTTCATCCCCACGAGCGCAGCCGTATGAAGATCTCCAATGATGCCGTAATTTTCGATCGGCTGATAAGCCATGAATTCATACTCCAGAACACGGGATTTCGAAGCACGGCGGCCAACCATTCATCCGGCCTCGAAAACTCATTGTAGCCCTTTGGGTTGGGTTTTTATCAGATGAGACAGAGGAAAAAACCGGCCTTGAAAGATGGCGGAGAGGGTGGGATTCGAACCCACGTGCCCGCTTTTGGCAGGCAAGACGCTTTCGAGGCGCCCCCGTTATGACCGCTTCGGTACCTCTCCGGCAGAAAGGCGAATCGGCGGTAAGTTAGCAGACCTTAAATTTGTCTTAAAAAGGGGGCGATGCAGTCGCTTCGACCGCCCATCACCCTCTTTTGCTGCGGCGCGCGCGGAAGAAAGCCGTCAGGATCGCTCTCGCTTCATCCTCCAGCACGCCGCTCTCGACTTCGACCCGGTGGTTCAATTTGGGGTGGTTGAGCACCGCCAGAGCCGACCCTGCGGCCCCGGCTTTCGGGTCTCGCGCTCCGAAAACAACTCGGTCAATCCTCGCCTGCGTGATCGCGCCGGCGCACATGGCGCAAGGCTCAATTGTAACATAGAGGGTCGCCCCCAAAATCCTGTAGTTCCCTGCTCGCTTCGCGGCGCGACGCAGAACAATCACTTCGGCGTGCGCGCTCGGATCGTGGCTGCGGATGGGCCGATTGTGCGCGCGGGCGACGACCTTTTGGCCGCAAACCAGCACAGCCCCCACCGGGACTTCGCCTTCACGCGAGGCGTGTTTCGCCTCGGCAAGGGCCTGGCGCATGAAGGCGCGGTCGCGCGCTGAGTCGCCAAGTTCGGGCTTCCGGCGGGGAGGCATCTCTGTTTCTTCGCGTTATTCCCTTTGAAGGCTGCTCTGAATCCGTTTGCTTTTGGCGGGGATGTTCCGGTGCGCTCGGCGCGGGCGCTGAAGGTCAGTCTTTTTTGCCCGAGCGAGGGGAAGCCGCTGCATCTTCGGTCTTTTTTTGCTGCGGCGCAAGAAGCATTTGCGCAATGGAATTCCGGAAGAGATCCGCCGCTTCAGCGATCGCCTGATCTTGCCGCTCCTTCATGCCCGTCTCGAACGCCGCAAGCGCGTTCTCGAGCGCCCGGCCCATTGAGTCCTTCGTCTGCCCCTGAAGGTCCGCGGCGAGCGCCTCAATCTCACCCGCACCGCGCGCTTTGAACTCTTTGAGCATTTTTTGAAGGTCCGTGGCGGCGGCCTTCTGCGACTGCCCTTCCAGGTCCGCGAGCGTGCGCGATTGCTGTTCTTTCAGAATTTTGCCCAATTCTTTCCGGTATTCACCGAGTCCGGCGGCTGCTTCCTTGTTGAGCGTGTCCACCGTGGCCTTGACCATCACGCTCAATTGCTTTTTGGCGGATTCGGCCTGCGCTTTCTGAGCAGCTTTCAAATCGTCGCCGAACTCCTTTGCGGCGGTTCGAGCCATTTCGCGCACGTTTTCCTTCGCTTCCGCAAGGACCGCGCGCCCCGCTTCCTGTTCGAGCTTCCGCTGCGTCTTCAGGTATAAATCGTCGAACCAATCCTGCGATTGCGATTTGACGTCCGCGATCAGCTTTGTAGCCGCTTGAGCGATTTTCCTTTCAAAGGCCGTCTGCTGCGCGTCCGCTTCGCCGGCAAGCTTCGAACGATGGTCTTCGGCGAGGGTCGCGAGATTCGCATCCACCTTCTTCATCTGCGCGGCCACCACCGCTTCCATCGCATCGGCGCCTCGCGTTCGCGCGGCCTCGCCGGCTTCACTCCCGGCCCGCTCAACTGCGGCGCTCGCTTTTTCCGAAATGACCGCGAGCACGGATTCCGCCGTCTGGGCGCTCAACCGCTCGCTCTCGCGGAGAGAGTTTTCAACCTCGTTTTTGAGGCGTTCTTCCGCGCTGCGCAGCTTGCTGAGAAGCACTTCAATTTCCCCATAAGATTCGCGCAGGCGATCCGACGCCTCCGCCAGGCGCTGCTCGACTGTGGCAGAGACGCTCTTCTGCGCGCCTGCCGCGGCTTCATTGAGCGCAGCCTGGGTTTGCGTGCTGATTTGCGCCGCCACGCGCGTGAGCCGCTGCTCCAAAACGCGCAACTGCGCCGCCACAATTTCCTCGAACCGCACCCGCGATGGAAAGACCGATGTGGCCGCAGGGGCTGCCGCTTCCGCCGCCGCAGCTTCAGCGGGCGCCGGACTGGGCTGGGGCATTTGCTCGATGCGCTGCCCGCCTTCCCCCATCGGAGGTCCCTCCTGCCAATCGGCGGGCGGGAACTCGAATCCCCAGATGTTTTCCGCGTAAAGGAGCTGAAGGCCGACTTCGGAGGCGTGTTTCGGTGAGCGGCGCTCACCGAGCCAGACGACCGTCGCTTTCGCGCTGCGGCCGAGGCTGCGATTCTCAATCCGGAGTTCCGCGCCGAGCGCTAAATCGTGAAAGGTCGAAACCTTCGCCCCGTGCTTATTGATGACAATAGTGCGGGTGCTTTCCTTGAAAGGATGGCCGATCGCATCTTTGCCGACCAAAGTAACGGGGATGGCGACATTAACCCGTGAACTGCGCCTTCCGGATGGAGCTTCCTGCTCGGCGGGGCTTTGGACTTCCTCCACGGCCATGGCAGCGGAGTATAATCGAAACCCACTCTGAACACAACCTGCAGATGTGCAACGGGCGCCTTGCTTTATAAATTGTTAATTACATGGGTGATAATGCACCGCTCCGAAATGTTCGCCACGTCACATTCGACGCTTCGTCATTTGGTGCTCGATCCGCCGGGGTCGGACAATTGCAGTTCGTCGAGGATCTTCGGGTTTTTCGAATCCTGCGCGAGGATGGTGTGGCACATATCGCAGTGCTTTGGAATCTTCATGTAGGTCACACTGCTATTATGGAGCGCGCCGTGGCACCGGAAGCAGCCCTCGTGGCTCAGGCTATTCGGGTACGTGCCCCACTTCACGTTCATTTTCGGGAACACATTTTGATCGAAGATCGCGACCAGAGACTTCCCGGCCTGCTCGACGGCGGCCTTTTGCTGGCTCATGACCGACGGATTGCTCGACTGATAATAGGCTGAGAGCTCCTCCGGAATTCGCCTGGCCGCATCCGCCTGGCTCGAGTAATTTTCTTCAAGCAGCGCGACGCCTTCCTTCTTGACAAAGGGAAGCGACGGTGAGATTTGGCCGTTGGCCATCGCCTTATCCATTGCCTTGCCGGGCAAATGAAAGGTATGTGAAGGCTCGTTGTGGCAATCTATGCAATCCATGATGCGTCCCTTGCGGGTGTCCACGCTCTTCGGGTCAACGCCCGGCGCAACGAAAAGAGTTTTCTTGCCGGTTCGAGTATCGGTGTAATAGACCCAGTCCATTTTCTGCCGGCTGGGATCGGAGCCGTAACGGATCGTCACTCCCGGGCTGACGTGCGCGCCGTGGATGCCACCTTGCCCATCTCCGCCTCCGATGTGCATGAGGAGAACGTCTTCGGTGAGCGTATTGGTTTCATCGCTCGCATAATGCGGGATGATGGTCAGACGGTTTCCTTCAAAGCGCGCGGGCCAATGGCATTGCTCGCAAGTAGCGCGCGCCGGCCTCAAATTTGTGATGGGAACGGGAATCGGGCGCGGAAAGGTATTGAAAATCGTCGCAAAGACTTGATAAGTGCCTGAGAGCTTGCTCCGCACAAACCAGGATGCGCCCGGCCCGATGTGGCATTTGACGCAAGCAACGCGGGCGTGCGGCGAGTGGAGGTACGCGACATATTCAGGCTTCATCACGGTATGGCACGTCTCGCCGCAAAAAGTGACGCTATCCATGTAGTTGACACCGCTATAAACAAGCTGCCCGCCGATAACGACGTTCACGGCCGTCGTCACGCCGATGAACAATAAGAGCCGCCGCCAATCTCGATTTTTGAAATCAAGAGGAGGAAAGCTCGCGGGGTAAATTCCCTTCCGCCGTTCCCGGCGGCCGCGCACAATGATGCCGAGCGGAATGATAATCAGTCCTAATAAAAAGAGGCTGGGCAGACCCATGAAAATCAGAATTCCCGTGTAAGGGTCGCCTGCCATGCCATTGAGAAAGACGGGAAGAAGGTAAACCCAAAGCACGGACGCGGCTGTCACAAAAATCACGCCGACAAGGCTCAGCGAATTGCTTGAGAGATAGACGTAAGGCCGCAGCCATCCGCTGAGTGACCGTAATTGTTTGGGCATGCTAATCGTTCTCCTTCGATTCTGTCCCTTTCGTGGCGCCGGTCCGCTTGCCGGGCTCGGAGTTTGCGGATTGCCCGGGCGGCACAGCCGGGGCGACGCCCGCCTTCTGCGAGTCGCCCGCCGGCGGGTCAAGCGCTCCGGTTTCCGGATCCTGGCCGGCAAAATGCCCGCGAGGGCTCTTCCCGGTTAGCCATGCCGTATCCATCGGGTAGACATCGGGATCAAAGATGACGGAATAGAAATGCCAGACGACTATGGCCAGCGCAGCGAGAATCGCTTCATAGAAGTGAATCTGCCCGGCGAGATCGAGCGCCACTTTCGGCAGCCAGGTGAGCACGAGGTTATGAGCCCAGAGCATGAGGCCCGTGATCGTCATGATGACCGTGCCCCAGACCATCGCCCAATACTCCGTCTTTTCAACGTAGCTATGCCGTGAAAGCTCCGGATGTCGGCTACTCCATCCAAGGTTGAAGGCGAATCGCCTCAGAAATTCCTTGACGTCGCCGCGCACCGGCCAGAGTTCTTTCCAGTGCCGGCGCAATCGGCGGCTGCTGATGAGGGATATGACGTGCATGACCGCAACCCCGATGAAGACGACGGCGGCGACGCGATGAATGATCCCCCGCACCGGCGTGCCCTGTGTTTCCCAGTGCATAAAGATTTGCGCCCACCAGCCACTCGGATATTTGAGGGCGAAGCCGGTCCAGACCAGTACCAGAAAAGAAGTGAGAAGCAGGATGTGCTCGAGCCGCTCGAAGCCGAACATCCGAATCTCGCCGCCGTCCTTCGCAGCGCGCGCCTCGCCCTGCAGCGCCTTTTTTTCAAATCGAACGCGAGCAAGCTTCCGCAGCCAGTCGCCCAGGTTGTGGATCAGCATGAACCCGATGGTCAATGGAATCACGATGAAGTAGAAGATCCTGATCCATTTCCCTGCGACCGCGGCCCACCCGACGCCTTGTCCCGGCATTTGATGCACGGGACCGATGGCAAAAGTGGTTCCGGCGCCCGGATGGCACTTGCCGCATGTCCGGGGCAAATTCTTCGGATTGATGGACGAGCGTGGATCGGATGAAGGCAGGATGAGGTGAATGCCGTGGCAGCTCGCGCAATTGGCCGCAACCGTGGATCCTTCACGGTTCATCAGTCCGTGGAAGGAAGCCTCATATGTCAGCAGCCGATTGGATGGAAGGCCATACTCGCGCGACAAGCGGACGTTGCCATGGCATTGCCCGCAAGTCTCGGGAATGTGCGTCGGATAGACACTCGACCCCGGATTGCCGGGAGCGAGAATTAAATGTGCGTGATGGCACGTGGAGCAAACGGGGACGGCCACCACGCCGCGGGCGAGCGCCTGGCCGTGAATGCTTTCCAAATACTTTGTGAGCACCGCGGCGTGGCAACGCCCGCAGAGAGCCGGAATGGATTTCTTGAATTCCCAGGTGTGGGGCCTGAGGAGCGAGTGCGCGCTGCCGTGGCACGTTTGGCAGGCGGGCGCGGCCTTGTTGCCGCTCGCAAAGGCCTGTCCATGGACGCTCCGCGCCCATTCGTTCGCTTCTTCAGCGTGGCACTGGCTGCAGCGAGGCAAAGTAATGTGTTTTGGATGCGGAAAGCCAGTAATCCCTGCGTGGCAGGTAGTGCAGCTCAAAGAAGCGTGCGCCGACGCTTTGAGCGACTGTGCCTCCTCGGTGTGGCAGGACGCGCAGAGCTGGTCAGAGGCTTGCGCGAACCCGTTGCTCGAAAGCGCGAACGAGGCAGCAACCAGAACTGCGATGCGGAGCAATAATCTCATCGTGCACGATCACTCTCCGAAAGCTGTTTCCATGTCCCTTCACGCCGTTCTCTTGCACCCTGAATGCTTTTGCCCGTGATCTCTTGTCCGCGGCCAGCCGCCCCCTGGTCGCGCGTCCCGGTCCGCTGCGGCGTCCCGCGGCCGACCAGCGGCGAAAGCCCGGCTAACGTTTCTTCGCAAGACTGCGATAGTATTCCACCGCAGCTTTGATCTGCGCAGGGCTCAGCTCGTCGCTGTATTCATCCATGTTGGCGCCCTTGCCCTGCTGGACGATTTTGATCATTTGCGCTTCTGAATATTTCTTGACGGTCTCGCGGACGTCCTTCACGCCGTATTTCTTTCCGTTAGGCGTGTGGCCGCTCCCGTCCTTGGCATGGCACATGGCGCATTTGCGGTTGTAGATTTCCTCTGTGCTCGGCCCTTGCGCCCTCAGCGCCGAGGATTGCGCGAGGACAAAGAAAAACCCCGCCAACGCCGCCGCGGCCATCCAACCCGACGTCTTTCTCATTTTTCGGAACATTCCCGTCCTCCTAAGAATTGATTTCCTTTCGCCCGATACCATCTCTCCATCGGCGCGTTCATTGCGCCCGCCGCCTCCTGTTTCCCGCGGTTCAGAAGTTCTTCGTCCAGCGGATCATCAACACCTTCGCGCCAAAATTGTTGGCCTTCACAATCTGCTCGATGAAGTACGACCGCTGCAAATCAACCGAGAGCCGTCCCGCTTTTGGAAAGTCGTAAAAACCGGTTGCCGTCGCGTAGGGAAAAGTCTCAGGCCCGTAGGAAGGCGGCCGGTTACCGCTGATTCTGCCCACGCCGGTCGAGCGATCGAAGTTGCCGGTGAAGCGCAAGCCGAAGTGATGGCCGGGGTTCACCTGGAACCCTCCCTGCCACACGCGGTCAATTTCCTGGTCGCGGAGAGACTCCGCCGGACCTCGGGCGAACGCGATATCGCCGAGCGCGATGACACTGTCATAGCTGAGACCGCCAAAGAACGTGAGGCGGTCTTTGTAAGCATAATTGAGCAGCGTAGAGTTCGACCGGACGCGCTCTTGAAACCCGCTTGCCCTGAGCCTGCTGCTGACTGTATTGACGGTGTCGTCGAGGCTCAAATTCGTCGCGAGCTTTAGACGGACCATGATGTTCCCCGTGGTATCCGTGTGCGGCGTGATGGCCGTATAGGATGCTCCCACGTCCGTCGTCCGGATGTCGCCGCGAAGGCTCAATCGGGAAATGGGCTGCCAAAAGGCGCTGAGGGACGGCTCGACCGTGTTCCAGCGGAGGGTTTGCGTCGGCACGGCGGCCCCGCTCACGAGCGACTCGACGTTGGCATTATCCCAGGTGATGCCGGGACTGAAAAGCAGCGACGGTGCTGGCGTAAACGTCATATTGAAGTCAAGATCGCTCAGCCCATTTCGCCACATCGTCGGCACGGTTCCGTTCGAGGCGAGCAGATTCCCATCGAGCACGCCCGCGAAAACGCCGATGTTGTCTTCCGTCGAGCGCGAGTACCGGTAATCGGCGTTGAGAGCCCACCAGGGGTTAATCTTGTATGTGAGTCCTTGGGCAAAAATATTGTAGGGCTCGCTCACGCTGGCGCGAACCTGCTGCTCAAGTGAATACGGCACGAAGATGGTCGCAGCGCGGCTGGTGGGCCGGACGCCGTCAATCACCTCATCCATGTTCGCCGGGCCGCTGTAGTCGTAAAAAATGTAGCTTCCGCGCAGCTCGAGTTTTGACGTGAGTTTTCCCGTATAGGAAAACTCGCTGATCGGCGTCGTCAGATGCCGGTACTGGCTCATCGAATAAAGCGAGACGGGCGTATTCACCGTGAATGCGTTTCCGGTTTCGAAGCTGTATTGGGGTGAAGTGGGATTGTTGAACGTCATATCGTCGGTCAGCGCTTGATAGCCGATGCGATAGTGCAACGTCCAGGAATGGATATTGTAATCAAGGCCTCCGGTGAACCGGTTCGCTTCGTCATTTAGAGGAGCGTACAGGACAAACGGGCTTCCCTCGGCGTAAAAGCCCCAGGACGTGAAAGCCGCACCCAGATAGTCCGGAGCGCTCGGGGTAAACGTCGCCCCGCTGTTGCTGGTGTGGTAGTAATCAAAGACGAACCGGAGATTTTTCGATGCGTGCAGCAGAAAATCGAATGAGCCGAACTTGCGCACCGTGGACCATGAGTGCTCGCTGGTCAGGCCGGGCACGCCGCCCGGCAGAATCACGTTCTGATCGGGCGCGTAATCGAAATAGCTCTGCGACCAGTTCGCGTGAAGCTCGTAGAGGTTATTCTTTGAAACCGTCAGTTGGGCCACCGGATAGGGATCGCCGCCCAGGCCGCTCATGGTCAGCGAAAAATTATCGACATACGGATTCGGCGTTGTGGCCTGGCTGAAGATATTGAAGTCGGTAAGTCGCGGCCCCGTCTGAAGATTCAGCAATTCCTGATACATCGGCTCGTAGCCCGTCACGTCTGCAAATCGGTAGCCAAATGAAACCGATCCCTGGGTTTGAAACGGCCAGAGCGAAGGCGTTTCAGAGGCCGTGCCGCTTCCCGACGGTGGCGGATCCTGCCCCTGGGCCTCAAGCCAGACCGGCGCCGCCAGACTCGCCGCGAGAAGGATCAGAATTGAAAAGAACGCGTGCTTTCTCATCACAACCTCCCTCACCGTATGAAGTCCGGATCGAAGTCCGAACCATGAATGGCAATATGGCAGCGCGTGCAATCGCCCCAGTTCTCAAACGACGTGGAGGGCCCATGAGGCGTGACCGCCTGGTTGTGAAATCCCGTGTGGCATTGCAGGCAGAGAAATCTCGTCTCCCTGCGGACGAGCATGAAATGGTTCGGGCTTCCGTGCGGATTGTGGCAGGCGACGCAGCCCTCGATTTTTACCGCTGCGTGCTCATAGACGAAAGGTCCGGCCACCTCAATATGGCACTTGATGCAGGTTTGAAAGC
>JAKASG010000072.1 GCA_021828285.1 Acidobacteriota bacterium
CCTTCGGGTTCCCCTTCGACAGCACCTTCGTGATCGCCGCCGTCAGCGTCGTCTTCCCGTGATCAATGTGCCCGATCGTCCCCACGTTCATGTGCGGCTTCGATCGGTCAAATTTTTCCTTCGCCATCGTCGCTCCCGTTGAGTAAATTCAGCGTTTCCGAATTTCCCCGGCTCGCTGCCGGTTCCTATTTATTCTTCGCTTGGCTCGCCGCCTGCACCGCGGCGATGCGCTTTTTCAATTCCTCCGGCTCTATGTCCTCGATATGGGTCGCAATGTACCAGCGATGTCCGAAAGGATCCACGACGCCTCCGCTCCGATCACCATAAAACTCGTCTTTCAGCGGCCTTTCGACCTTCGCTCCGGCTTCAATGGCCTGGCCGAAGACCTTGTCCACATCTTCAACGTAGAGGTGCATCATCACCGGCGATCCGCCGAGGGCTTGCGGGCTGAGCGCATTCATTTCCGGGAATTCGTCCGCCAGCATGATCACCGAATCGCCGACCTTGATTTCCGCGTGGCCCACTCTGCCGTCGGGCATCGCCATGCGCATGAGTTCCCGGGCGCCCAAGGCCTGCTTGTAAAATTCTATCGCCTTTGCAGCGCCTCGAACGAACAGGTAAGGCGTCGCCGAATGATAACCGTCGGGGATGGGCTTGACTTTGGTCGCCATCAGTACTCGTCCCTCAGCAGCCGCGGGGTCTTGCTGAAACAAGCGGCCCGAATTTACGACGGTAATCTCTGGAGCCGATGAGCGGGATTGAACCGCTGACCTCGTCCTTACCAAGGACGCGCTCTACCAACTGAGCTACATCGGCCCGCGCAAGCAATCAGCGCTCAGCCTTCAGTATTCAGCGGAACCGCCCACGGGCTGACCGCTGAGAGCTCGATGGAGCGGGAGACGGGGATCGAACCCGCGACCAACAGCTTGGAAGGCTGTGACTCTACCACTGAGTTACTCCCGCCCTGTCTGGCATTGGCTGGCAAAAAATCGCCGAATCCACCTGTTCGCCGGCTTCGCTTTCCCCTCACCACTAACGGCTGGCCCCACTCACCGCTGTTTCTCTGGTGGACAGGGGAGGATTCGAACCTCCGTAGACCGCAAGGGCCGGCAGATTTACAGTCTGCTGCTTTTGACCGCTCAGCCACCTGTCCGCTTTCGCCGGCTCGCCGAAACACTGCCGTTGCAATCCCCCATCCTCTGTCGCAATAGTGAGCCCGTCAGGTTCGCGCGGTCTCTCACCGGCAACCCGTCATGCCGGTCCAGAATTCGCGCCGCACGACGACACCCCATCGCGACCTTGGACGGCAAACGCGGCGCCCCATTTCTCTAGATGCGAAATCTCCATCTCGCGGTGGCGCTCAACTTGGAGCTGGCGAAGGGATTCGAACCCCCGACCCTCTGATTACAAATCAGATGCTCTACCAGCTGAGCTACGCCAGCCGCCGCAAATTTACCAGTCTAATACTCTGGCCGGTAAATTGCAATAGCCCGCAACAATTTTTTTTATGACCCCTGTTTTATCGGTCCACGCGACGCCAAAAACGTTCGCTTGTGAAGGAACCTGAAAGGATTGACCGGGGTATTGTGAATCAGCACTTCGTAGTGAAGGTGCGGCCCGGTAGAGTAGCCGGTCGAACCCACCGCGCCGATGATCTGCCCCTTGCTCACCTGCTCGCCAACGATCACAAAGATTCGGCTCAGATGCGCGTACCGCGTCTCGACGCCCGACCCGTGATCAATCAAAATGCATTTGCCGTAGCCTGCATCCCATCCAGCTTCGACCACCATCCCATTTCCCGCAGCCTCCACCCTCGTTCCATAAGGCGCCGCGATATCCACTCCCGGATGGAAGACTTCCTGGCCGCTGAAGGGATCCTGGTTCACGCCAAATCCACGAGTCACTTCGCCCCGGACCGGCCAAATCGAGGGCATCGAGGCGCCGGTTAGCAGGTATCCGCTTGCCAGGCCTCGGGAGAGTCCTCGCCAATTGCGGCTCGCGGCGCCGGTCGCCAATGCGTAAAGCAGATCCATCGAGGCGCGATATCCGCTCGCGGGAATCAAGTTGGCCGGTGTTTCGAAATCCGTCAGGACTTCCGGATATCCCGGCTGCCTCGCCCTTCTGAACCCGTAGGCGATGGCAACTTCGCTGGCAAGCGTTTGTAGCGACGCGAGCTTCGCATCCGTCTGCTTGACCGTGCTCTTCAGCGCTTTGTACTGAGTCTTCAGCGCTTCCCGCTCATTCCGCACGTCATTATAGTTCGCAACTTTCCACAGCATTCGCGCATAGCTCGTGGCCATTAATCCGGCTGCAAGCAAGACGACGACACCCGCGATCAGCGCCAAACGGACCATGAATACCGGAATTTGTATTTTGTGTACTTTCCCGCGCGCGCCCGAAAAGATAAGCAGTGTGTAAGCTTTCTTATCCATTTTCAATCAACCAGGCGAATTTTTATGTTGCCGAACCGACCAACCGCAGCAGCGCACGAAAAAAGAGGACAGCCGGAAATCGCGCCACATGGCAAACGGGCGCTTCACCCTTATACGCGATGCCAACAACCATTGTCAAGATAAACCTTCGGTGTTTGCTTTCCCTGCATGGCAAGCCACGAATTAGGAGTCTGGCTGGACTATTAACCTGTCAGATATCTCGCCGTCCTGCGTCAGAATTGCGACCACCTTCGCGAAGGAGAAAACTCTATTCTCCGGCTCACCGCCTGACCTCGGCTTTTTCCCGAATGCCGCTCGAACAGGCCTCCGCTGACCGGCATAAGTATTGTCAAGATACCGCCGCAGGTCTGGGGTAAGATAACGAGGTCTTCCGGCGGGGACGTTGCGGGCCGGAGCCGCCGGGAGAGCACTTTTCAAGTTTCGGCTCATTGGGCCCTAGTCGTGAGTCTGGATCATGCCCAAAGGATCCAAATCGTTTGCCTCTGAACCTGAATTGGTAGCCTGGCTCAAGCAGCGGGCGCGCCTCCATGGGCGCGACGTTTCGGCAGGCATCGGCGACGACGCCGCCGTACTTCGATTGGGCGGGGCGCACCGCTTGCTCGCGACGACGGACCTCTCGATCGAAGGCGTTCATTTCTCCGCGCAATTTCACCCGCCGCATTCTGTGGGATATCGCGCGCTTGCCAGGGCCTTGAGCGATATCGCCGCGATGGGTGGAACCCCGCGTTTCGCTCTCGTTTCTCTCGCTTTGTCTCGCAATCAGGGGCGGAGCTGGGTCAAGGGGTTTTATCGCGGCTTCATGGCGCTGGCCCGCCGTTTCGGGGTGTCGCTCATCGGCGGAGACACCGCGATTGTTTCCGGCGCGACGACCGTTGACGTCGTCGGGCTGGGTGCCGTCAAAGCGCCCGACGTTCTGCTTCGCTCAGGGGCAAAGCCCGGCGATCAGATTTTTGTCAGCGGCGAGCTGGGACTCTCCGCAACCGGGCTTGCGGCGCTGAAGCATGCCGCGGGGCGGGAGGGCGGCCGCGGCGAACCCGGCGAGCGTGTCATTCGTCGCGCTCTCCGCGCGCATCTCTATCCGGAGCCGCGATGCGCTCTCGGAAGGTTTCTCGCCGAAAGACGCTTGGCAAGCGCGGCAATCGATCTCAGTGATGGCCTCTCGAGCGACCTGCACCGGCTCTGCCATTCGAGCGGCGTGGGGGCGACGCTTCTGGCCGAGCGAATCCCCGCTCCAGCGCCGCCCAGCGCTCGCAAATTCAAAATCACGGATCGCCTTGATCTTGCCTTGAACGGCGGTGAGGATTACGAGCTGCTGTTCACTGTGCCCGCAGGCAAAGCGGATAAAATACCTCGGCATTTCAAAAACGTCCCGCTGTCCTGGATTGGTGAAATAGGGTCCAAGCGAAGCCTTCGGCTGATCAACGCCGATGGCAAGGAACTTCCATTGATCCCCAAAGGGTTCGATCATTTTCGAACGGCACGTTAAACCCAGGGTCGTGTTACCGAAATAAGCTGCCCGTCCGATAAGCCCTCATTCTGAGCGCAGCGAAGAATCCGCTTCTGCCTGTTCTTCCGGCGGAACAGCAGATGCTTTGCTTCGCTCAGCCTGACAAGTGCGGCAGCGCCGTGTATCACTTTCTTCCGTTACGCGACATTAGTGCGGCGTGGAAGGTTTGGAAGCTCTCTTTGCGGCCGCCCGGGCATGCCGCGTGGCCGCGGGGGGGCGCGATTTCTGCGGGACCTGTGTACTCGCAGCAGGAAGGGACTGCGAAGTTGATATCGGAGTCACGCCGTCAAACGGTGGATTGGCCGGACTCGCGAGCGTGGCATTCGAACCGGCAGGCGCGCCCGTAATGACCGCGGCTGCCGCAGAGGATGGAGGGCCCGCCGGCAGGTTTCCCGGCAGGCTTTCCGGACCGCCGCTTGCCAAAATCTCCTGGACCTGCGAGGGATTCGTCAACAACGGTGAATCCGGAAAATGTTGAACCGGCGTCGAAGCGAGCGCGTGGCTCATGAAATCAATCCAGATCGGAAGAGCTACGTGGGAGCCCTCCTCGCCGCGCCCGAGCGAGTGTTCGTCATCGAACCCGACCCAAACCCCACAGGTGATCGAAGGCGAGAAGCCCATGAACCAGGCGTCCGTCCAATTGTTCGTCGTTCCGGTCTTTCCAGCGATCGGATACTTGGCGGCCAAAGATCGGGCTCGCACGGCGGTCCCCGACATAATCACCTGGCGGAGCATCGAGACTTCAAGCCTCGCAACGCCAGCCGGAAGCACGTCCGTGACCTGTGGCGTGAAATCATCAATCACCATGCCGTGGAAGTCGGTCACGCGGCGGACAAGCTCGGGAGCAATGTGAACGCCGTCATTGGGAAATGTCGAAAACGCCGAGGCATGCTCGAGCAGCGTCATGCCCGAGGCTCCAAGAGCCAGCGGGAGGTCCGGCACGAGTGGCGTGGTGATGCCGAACTTTCTGCAGAGTTGAATCACATTACTGATGCCGACCGTCGCGAGGAGCTTCACGGCGGGAATGTTGCGCGACTCGGCAAAGGCGCGAAGCAGCGTGATGGCGCCCTCAAACTTGTAATCGTAATCGTGAGGCGTCCAAATCCCGGAAGGCGTCTGGTAACTGACCGGGGCGTCCTGAATCGTGTCGAATGGCGTCATGCCGTCGAGCAGAGCCTGGGCGTAAACATAGACCTTGAACGACGATCCCACCTGACGCACGGCCTGCACCGCCCGGTTGAACTTGCTTTTTGAGAAATCATATCCCCCGACCATCGCCTCGACCGCCCCCGTCGAGTTGTTGAGCACGACAATGGCGCCTTGCACGGCGGGATTCTGATCGAGGGTAACGCTCAGCGTCTTACCCTGAACTTCATGGACCCGGAAAAGGTCCACATCGCCGGGCGAAAAAATTTGGCGGGGGTCGGACCGGCCGGTCCAGGAAAAATCAGGCGGAGTGACGCGGGCCGTATCCTCACCGAACCGCACGGTCGCATAAGAGGGCGTGACTTTCACCGCCAGGCCATGGACCATTTCCCCGACGCTCAAAGAGTTGGTCCAATCCGGGTTCGTATACGTTTTGAGGGTCGCGAATTGGCCGTCCGGCAGCAAATCAGGAGCTTTCAGAATATTTTCTTCCGGGCCGCGAAAGCCGTGGCGCTTGTCATATTCGCGCAGGCCCTTGCGCAAGGCGTGCCGCGCCCACTCCTGCATCTGGGGATTGAGCGTGGTGTAAACCCGAAGCCCTTGCGTCTCGACGGCCCGTGCGCCGTATTTCTTTTCGAGAAACTCGCGGACTTGCTCGACGAAGTACGGCGCGAGATTGTCCTTCCCAGCATGAACATGAAGCCCAAGGGGAGCCGCGACGGCTTCGCGGTATTGCGCTTCGCTAATCTTGTGGTTTTCGAGCATGGCCCTAAGCACAATATTTCGCCGCACGAGCGCATGTTTCGGGTAAAGGATGGGCGAGTAATAAGTCGGCGACCGCGGCAGCCCTGCGAGCAATGCCGCTTCGGGAAGCGTCAACTGGCCGATAGGCTTGCCAAAAAAAAACTCCGAAGCCGCTTCAAAGCCGTAGTTTCCTGAACCGAGCGGGATCAGGTTGGCATACATCGTGAAAATCTGCGCTTTGGTGAAGTGCCGCTCGATTTGGATGGCCAGCAGCATCTCCTTGAATTTCCGGTGCCAGCTCTTTTCGGTGGTAAGGAAAAGCTGGCGCGCAAGTTGTTGCGTGAGCGTGCTCGCGCCCTCTACTTTCCGCCAGTGCAGCAAATCGATCGTTCCGGCGCGGACAATGGCCAGGATGTCCACGCCCCAATGGCTCTCGAAGTTACGGTCTTCGACGGAGATGACGGCGTTGCGCAGGATGGCGGGAATCTGGTTGTAATTGACGATGACCCGCCGCTCGAGGGCAAAGTGCCCGATCAGCGAGCCATCGTCAGCGTAAAGCTCCGTCATCACGTCGGGGCGGTAATTCTCGAGTTCGCGCACTTGCGGCAGGTGAAGCGAGTCAACAAAGACCAGGCCCCCGAGCGCTCCCACACCCACCGAAAGGAGCAGCAGAATCATGAAAACGATCTTCCCGAAATACTTCCGGCTCTGCACCGGCATGGATTTTCGCGGCTGCCGCGGCGGGATGGAAAGACCTAAGGTTTGATAACCCTTCATAGGGAAGCCGCCTTGTTTGTAACTCCCATTCTAATGGCCGCGGCAAGCTCAGTCAAACCGGCCGGGGAATTTGCATCCTGCAAATAAGCTGCGCCGCGTTTCGACCGGAGACGCTCCGGCTTCCCTTCCAGCAAAACCCATCGCCGCCGTGGCGGAAGTTCAGCCGTGCGCTGCGGTTTACCATTCCGACAATATCAGGGCCAGATTTTATCTTCATATAGCGCGGAGGCCGGTTTTCTGCTATGCTCTCGCCAGGATTTTACGTCGGGTTCACTGGCGAGTGACCGATTCGGCCGTTGAGTCAGCCGCAAAACGCGTCTGCATCTCTTGGAAGGCGCGCGACTGCCGGTGAACAGGGTGTGGTGGAATGAGAATTAAATTTTGGGGGGTACGAGGGTCCACTCCAACCCCCGAGCGCCGGAATTCGCGGTACGGGGGCAACACGCCGTGTGTGGAAGTGCGCCTCGCGAACGGGACTTTGATCATTTTCGACTGCGGAACGGGTCTGCGCGCTCTGGGTAACAGCCTGCTTCGTGAGTTGGGCCAGCAGCCCATCCACGCGTACCTTTTCCTCACCCACTTCCACTGGGACCACATCCAGGGCATTCCTTTCTTCGCGCCTTTTTATCAAAGCGGAAACGTTTTCCTCTTTCATTCCGTGATGCGCAAAGGCGCCGATCTGCAAGCCGCCATCGAAGACCAGATGGCGAGCCCTTATTTTCCGGTCGGAATGGATGCGATGGCATCCACACGGCACTTTTTCGATCTTGACGAGGCTCCCATCAATGTGAATGGCGCGATTATTAGTTCGGTTCCTCTGAATCATCCGCAGGGTTGCGTCGCTTATCGTGTGTCGGCGGACGGCGGAACTTTTGTCCTCGCGACGGACACCGAGCCCGGTTCGCAGCCGCACGACGAGGCGCTCCGGAGCTTCGTCCGCGATGCCGACGTCATGGTCTACGATGCTCAGTTCACTCCGGAACAGCTCCGGGGAGAAAAGAAAGGTTGGGGACACAGTTCGTGGCTTGAAGGGGTGAACATCTCGAGCGAATGCGGGGTCAAGCAACTGATTCTTTTTCACCACGACCCCAACAGCGAGGATGCGTTCGTTGATGGGCTCGTTCAAAGAGCGCAACAGACTTTCCCGAACGTCATTGGGGCTGCGGAAGGCCTGGAGATGGAAGTCACGGAGGGCGCGCATCCGCGGAACCGGCCTCCCGCTTCATTGGAGCGCCGCGGCGAGCGGCGCTACCATGTGGAGCTGCCTGTGAAGCTTGCCTGGAAAAGCCCCGATGGAGGCATCTTCCAGTATGAGGGCACGAGCAAAGACATCTCCGCTTCCGGAATTCAAATCACGGCTCCGCTGGACGCGCCGGAAAACGGCCCCTTGGAAGTCGAGATGATCCTGCCGGATGAGATCACGCACCAGGGGGATGTTGCGGTGCATTTCACGGCGATGCCTCTGCGCAGGGAGTTTACGAACGAAGCCGCCGGCGATCCCAGCCGTGCCTTGCGAATCAGCGCGAGACGCTCCCCACAGGAAGAAAAGTCCGTGGGCAAAGTCGCCGCCTTTGCCAGCCGGAAGAAGTAAACCCCCGCCCCTTTTCACACTCACGCCGGCCTGCTCGTGAGCGGACCTTTCCCGAATATTTCGGCGGTTTCACCGGCGGAAAAAAGGCGCCAATTTATCGTACGTGGTTTCGAGGCCTTCGGGCTCGACGCGTGTTTCGCCGACGACCGTCATGAAGTTCGCGTCGCCCGTCCATCGAGGGAGCACGTGAAGGTGAACGTGCCCGGAAACGCCGGCGCCGGCGCACCGGCCGAGGTTCATGCCGAGGTTGTAGCCCTCCGGATGGTAGCTGGCTTTGAGCGCTGCCTGAAGGCGTTGCGCGAGCGCCATCATTTCGCCGAGCGTCTCCCCACTGAGCGCTTCAAGCTCACCGCCGTGCTGATAGGGAGCGATCATTGAATGTCCGGCCGTGTAGGGGTAAAGATTCAGCAAGACGAAGTTCAGGCGCCCGCGAAAGAGGATGAGATTTTTGCGGTCCTCCCGCGCTTCAGCCTTCGCTTTCTCGCAGAAAATGCAGTCGTCGCTCCCAGGCTCCCGGCTGACGTAGCGGTACCTCCAGGGGCTCCATAAATAATCCATCGGTTCGTTGCCTAACCCTGAACAAAATCCGAAAGGTTCAAAGTGCTGCAGAAGGCGCGCCCGACGAAGCGGGCGAAGGCGGCGCGCTTTCCGGCGACGCGACCGCCTCAGAGTGAGGATCGGCGTTGACCAAATCCTTGAGCTCCTTGCTCGGCTTGAAAAAAGCGATTTTCTTGGCGGGGACTTCAACACGCTCGCCGGTCTTGGGGTTTCGCCCGATCCGCGGATTACGCTGCCGGATTCGGAAGCTGCCAAAGCCTCGAATTTCGATCTTGTCGCCCGCGCGTAGCGAGCGAACGATACTCTCGAACAGCGTTTCGACAACGGTTTCGGCATCCTTGCGGTTCAGCTCACTGACGTTCGACACCGCTTCAATGAGTTCGGCTTTGGTCATAATTCACTCCTCACGCCCCGCGGCGTTGGCGTCATTTTTCAGTCTGTCGCTGCGCCGCAGCGGAGGCGCTCGTCGTAATACCTGCTGAAGAGAATGCTTCAGCCATCCTCGAAAGGACCGGGGGCTCCGGGAGTTTGGCAGGCGCGGGCGGCGCCGGCGCCAGGGCCTCGCTCTTGCGCAGAGTCAGGGCAATTTTTTTCTGGTCGGGCGTGAGCCGCAGAACGCGAAAATCGAGTTCACTCCCGACGGCAATACCATGGTCCGCAGTGCTGGCGCCGTCGTCGCTGTATTCGGAGACGTGGCACAAGCCTTCAATCCCTTCGGCTAGCTCGACAAAAGCGCCGAAGGAAGCCAGGCGAATGACTTTGCCGTGAACCGTGGCGCCGACCGTCACTTTTGAGAAGAAATCCTCCCAAATATCGGGCTGCAATTGCTTGAGGCCGAGCGACAGGCGGCGCTTTTCAGAGTCCACGCCGAGGATGACCACATCGAGCTTCTGGCCTTTGCGGACAACTTCCGACGGGTGTTTGACGTTCTTCGCCCAGGAAAGGTTCGAGACGTGGACGAGGCCGTCAATACCTTCTTCGAGTTCGACGAAGGCGCCAAAATCGGTCAGATGGCGCACCCGCCCCTGCGTGACGGAGCCGACGGGATAGCGCTCAGCGAGACTCGACCAGGGATCGGGAAGAGCCTGGCGCAAGCTCAAGGAAATGCGGCGCTGATCCATATTGACTTCGAGAATCGTAAGTTCAGCGAAGTCGCCCGGCTTCACGATTTTCGAAGGGTGGCGAAGGCTCTTGCTCCAGCTCATTTCCGAGATGTGAATCAGCCCTTCGACGCCCGGCTCGAGTTCGGCGAAGGCGCCATAATCCGTGACGCTGACGATGCGGCCCTTGACCTTGTCTCCGCTGTGGTACGTTTCCGGCACGTGATCCCAGGGGTCGGGGGAAAGCTGCTTCACTCCGAGCGAGACGCGCTGTTTTTCGGGATCGAACTTCAGAATTTTGACGCGAATTTCCTGGCCGGGCTGGACCACCTCCGAAGGATGGCCCACGCGGCCCCAGGCGAGGTCCGTGATGTGAATCAAGCCGTCCGAACCGCCCAGGTCCACAAAGACTCCGTAGTCGGTGAGGTTCTTGACGCGACCGGTCAGCTCCGCGCCCTCCACCAACTGCCCCGCGAGTTCGGCGCGGCGCTTTTGCAAATCCTCTTCAAGCGCAAGCTTGCGGCTGATGACGACGTTCGCGCGCTTGCGGTTGAGCTTGATGACTTTGAATTCGATTTCCTGCCCGATCAGCGTATCGAGATTCGGATGCGGCCGAACATCGGCTTGCGAGCCGGGCAGGAAAACGGGCACACCCGCGTTCACCGCCAGCCCGCCTTTCACTCGCTCGACGACGCGGCCCCGGAGGTTCGTTTGATTTTGAAAAGCCTCCTCAATCGCCCGCCATATTTTTTCGTTGAGGGCTTTGCGGTAGGAAACGATGATGGAGCCGGTTTGCTCGTCGTACTTCTCGACCCAAACGTCAATTTCTTCGCCGGGCTGGACCGTGAGCTGGCCTTCCGGCGAAGTGAATTCCACTCGCGAGAGCGCTGCTTCGCTCTTGAGGCCCAAATCCACGAAGACGACGTCGGGAGTGATGTTGACGATGGGCCCGCGAAGAATCGAGCCGTGCGCGACAATGGAGGAAGCTTCCAGCGCCGCGGCCATCTCGCCGGCATCGGCGGATTCCGCAGCCTGCGCGGCCTCAGGCTCCAGATTCGCCGGCGACTCCGCCGGCCCGCTGGACGCTTCGAGAAAAGTCTCGTTCTCAGGCATGGCCTGCCTCCTCAGATCCCTCCCGCGCCAGAACAACGGAAAGCCTATTCTACCGTTCGCCGAAAACGGAGTCAACGCAAGCGCGATTGCCCGAGTTGACGCGCTCTTCGGAAAGTAGCGCCTGCACGAGGCGCGCGGCGCAAGCAGCGCCGAGGCGTGATAAATTGAACAGGGGAAAAACGGAGATGAGCGGAGAGAATCGCCATCGGTTCAATTGGATGGACGTGCTGTGGTTGATTTTTTTGGGCTGCCTGGCGGCGCTTAAACCCGAGCACGAGATTCACAAGCAACTGGTGCTGCTCGCGATCGGGCTGTTTCAGATCCTGGAGCATCGCTTCCTCAATCTGGTTCCCTCGCGCGGCCAGGCCTACAGCGTGATCATCAAGATCGGCCTGGCGACGCTGCTCGTGGCGCACACGGGGAACATTGAATCAAGCTACTACCTGATTTATTACCTTCCGGTCGTGACAGCGGCGATGGCTTTTGGTATTTGGGCAACGCTCGGATGGACGCTGCTTGCTTCCGGGGCCTATTGCTCGTTTCTGATTCTGGCGCTCAGACAATACAGGCTGACGGCTTCGGGAGCGACGGAACTCGCCATCAACAACATTTTTTTCTTTCTGGCTGCCGTGCTGGTGAACCGCCTGGCGGAAGCGAACCGGCAGCAAGCGGAGCGATACCGTCATTTGGCGGAGGAGTTGGCGGAGACGAACCGGCAGCTTGAACGCGCGCAGGCGGATGCAAGGCGCTCGGAGCGGCTGGCGGCGCTCGGGCAGCTTTCCGCCGGGCTCGCGCACGAAATTCGCAATCCCCTCGCCGTGATTCGAGGTTCGGCGGAAACATTGGAACGGCAACTGACAGGCGCGGACGCAATCTCGGTGGAGCTCGCCGGATATATTTCTTCCGAAGTGAACCGCTTGAACGTGCTGGTCAGCCGGTTTCTCGATTTCGCACGGCCGGCGCGGCTCGAGCTTCGGCCGAGCGACGTCGTTGCGGTGATCGAGCGGGCGCTCAAGGCGGCCCGCGAGCGCTGGCCGGCGGTGAACGTCCAGGTGGAAACACATTTTCCTTCGCGCACGACAGCCGTTCCTCTCGATGCCGACCTTGCCGAACGGGTCTTTATCAATCTCATCTTCAATGCCTACGAAGCAATGCCCGGCGGCGGAACATTACGAGTGACCGTGTCCGCCGTAAATCAAAACGGACGGCGCGGCGTAGCCGTGGATATCGAAGACAGCGGCCCGGGCGTTCCGGCGGAAAACCGCGAAGCGATCTTCAATCCTTTTTTCACGACCAAGGAAAGCGGCGTGGGCCTGGGGCTCGCCATCGTCTCAAAAATCATGGATGAGCACGGCGGAAGAATTACCCTGGAGAGCCCCGCGAACGCCGGAACGCGCTTCCGGCTTTTCTTCCCGGCCGAGTGAGAATCGCCGGGAGGCACGCCGGGCGCGGTGCGCGAGGAGTGGGGCCAAAGCGCCGCGCTACATGCCCGGCGCCGGGCGCTCTCGCACGGCTTTCAACGCCGCTTCGGGAGAAATTTCCTGCCCATGCGAGCCAACGTAGTGAATGTCAAAGGCGCCGTCCGAAAGAATAAAAATCGTGCACGGACCGGAACAGCGGAACCGATGAACGTGTTGGGCGGGCGCGAAGGCGTAGCCGCCCGGCCGCAAAGCGACCGGCTTTCCTCCATTCATTTGGACGACGCCGACGCCGCTCGCCATCATGACCCGCTCGTTCGCCGTGTGCCAATGCCACGGCACCGAGCATCCGGCGGCGAACTTGACCACCATGAGCGATGGACCGTGCATGGGATCACCATTGAGCACGGCTCCCTTCGCGCAAGTCGGGAGGGCGGAGAAATTGATGAATTTCATTCCTGCCATGTTTTGAGCGACAGCGGCGTCCGCCGCGATGCGCGCGGGCGATGTTCCGAAGCTCAGAACAGCGAGAATCATAGCGGCAGAAAACGCTGCCAGCCCTCGCAAGATTTTCATGGGACCACCTCCGAAGCCTCTATCCGAGGCTGCGCTGCGATATCATGGGAAAGGCAAGAGTGAACCTGGATTCGTCCGCTCAGGCCCGGCCATCCGGCGGCCAACAGCAGAGGAAGCCCGGCCTCCGGCATGGTAAATTGAATGGCGAGGGCCCGGAGTCGGCGCCCACGGAGAGAGATCGAGACAGGCCGGAACACTATGCCAAACATTCTGATCGTTGAAGATGAGCCAAAGATGCGGCGGCTGCTGGAACTGAACTTCAAAGAGGAAGGCTACACGACGCTTTCCGCCGCCGACGCTGAATCCGCGCTCAAGATGCTCCGCCAGGAGAAAACGGACCTGGTGGTGACGGATTTGAAGTTGCCGGGAATGAACGGGCTCGAATTTCTCCAAGCCGCGAAGCGCTCGAACGCGCATCTGCCGGTCGTCGTCATGACGGCGTTTGGAACCGTTGAAACGGCGGTCGAAGCGATGAAGGCGGGCGCCAGCGATTACGTCCTCAAGCCGTTTTCGATGGAAGAAATCAAGTTGATCCTGCGCAAAGAACTGGACATCGGGCGGCTGAAGGAAGAAAACCGATCGCTGCGCGAAGCGCTCGGACAGAGATACGAGTTCAAGAACATCATCGGCCGCAGCGTGAAGATGCAGGAAGTGCTTTCAACCGTCGAGCGCGTTGCGCCGACCCATTCGACCGTGCTCCTCGGCGGGGAAAGCGGCGTGGGCAAAGATTTGATCGCGCGAGCCATCCACGAGCACTCGCGGCGAGCGGCAGGGCCGTTCATCAAAATCAATTGCACGGCGATT
The DNA here is from genome assembly GCA_021828285.1 of Acidobacteriota bacterium. Taxonomy (GTDB): domain Bacteria; phylum Acidobacteriota; class Terriglobia; order UBA7540; family UBA7540; genus JAKASG01. The sequence goes on from JAKASG010000072.1 coordinate 13,788, forward strand.
CCGGAAAATCTGCTCGAGAGCGAGCTCTTCGGCTACGAAAAGGGGGCGTTTACGGGCGCGATTGCTTCGAAACCGGGCAAGTTTGAGCTGGCCGATCAGGGCTCAATCTTCCTCGACGAGATCGGCGACATCCCGGGGTCGGTCCAGGTAAAGCTCTTGCGCGTCCTGCAGGATCGCGAGTTCGAGCGGCTGGGAGGGACGAAGACGCTCAAAGTGGATGTTCGCGTTATCGCCGCGACGAATCGCGATCTGCGCGACGCGCTCGAACAGGGGACGTTCCGCGAAGACCTCTTTTACCGGCTGAACGTCGTGCCCATCTCGATTCCGCCGCTTCGCGAGCATAAGGAAGATATTCCGTACCTGGCGGATTTCTTCATCGCCCGCTTCGCACGCGAGTCCGGAAAAGCAATCACCGGCATTGCGCCGGAAGCGATGAAAATGCTCAAGGACTTTTATTGGCCGGGGAACGTTCGCGAGCTCGAAAACATTATCGAACGGGCGGTGGCGCTTTCGCAGGAGGCCGTGCTCGGCGCAGGAGACATTCACCTCGACGAGGCTTCTCCAAAAGCCGCCGGCGGCGCTGCTTTTCCGTCGGCGGGCGTCACGCTTGAACAATTTGAAGATGAAATCATCAGGGAAGCGCTTCGGCGCGCGCAGGGAAATAAATCGCAGGCCGCGCGGCTGCTCGGACTCTCGCGAAACGCTTTCCGCTATCGCCTGGCAAAGCTCGGGCTGCCCGATGATCCGGATGAAAAAGCGTAATGCCGGCGCATTTGCTTTTCCGACAGTGAAGAAATGCGGCCCTCGAACTGCGCGAGTGACAGCAAAGACAGAATCAAGGCATTTGGCAATTGAAGTCGAATGTTACGCCGGATATAAGGCCGGCGAACGCCCGCAGCGTTTCCGGTTCAAAACGAAAGGCGCCGAAACGCTCGAAGTGCACGAGTTGCTCGACCAGTGGTATGGGCCGGAGGACCGGTATTTCAAAGTGCGCGCGAATGACGGCCATCTCTACATTCTTCGTCATAACGAGCATGTGGATCTTTGGACGCTCGACGCTTTTCAGATAACCCGTTGAAAGCAAATGCGCTTGTGGTTTCCCTCCGCAGTGGGAAACTGTAAGTGACCGGACAGCCCACGACAGTCTGGACTTGTCCCCAAATTTGAGACAAACGGTTAAGACTCAAAATTCAGCGAATGGTATGAAAATGCCATCGAAGGGAGATGAGTCATGGGTTTGTCTCGACGGCAGTTCACGAAGGAGTTCAAGC
>JAKASG010000003.1 GCA_021828285.1 Acidobacteriota bacterium
GGGCACGACGGTGACGACGGCGGGCGGAACGGTGGGCTATCTACCGCTGTGGGACTCGGCGAGCGACATCACGAAGTCGGCGCTATTCCAATCGAGCGGCAACATCGGCCTGGGGACGACGACGCCGGCATCGCCGCTCGAGATTTCGATGGCGACTGCAGGGGTGGCGCTGACGCTGAGCGGGGGCGGGACGGGCGGCTTCGGCTACGCGGACATCACGTCGGGAGCGAACCGAGGGTTGAGGTTGACGTCGGGGGGGAACTACGCGAACGGGCCGTCGTTCCAGTTGTGGCAAACGGGCTCGGCGTTCCAGGGGATGTATTTTGACGCGGGTTCGAAGGCGGGGGCGGACATTAACTTTCGCACCAGCCCGACGAGCGGCGTGGTGGCCATGATCGTCAAGCAGGGGACGGGCCTAGTCGGCATCGGCACGACCACGCCAGGCTCTCCGCTCGAAGTGGACAACAACGGAACCGTCGCGTCGGCGCACCTCCGGGTTATCGCTGGGTATGCGACGGCCACAAGCTCGACGAATTTGACGGAAGGGGTTTACGGCGAGTCGGACACCTCCACCGACGCTATAGGCGTGGAGGGCGTCGCGGCGGCGAGTTCAGCGACTGTCGAGTCCTTGGGCGTTTACGGCGAGTCCGACGCGACTTCGGGACTAGGCTACGGGGTGTACGGATACTCCAACAACCCAACGGGCTACGGTGTTTATGGGTACAATGTCGCGGGCGGCTATGGCGTGTATTCCGAGGGCAACGCGGGCGTGTCCGGCACCCTGACGGTCAGCGGCAGCGCGACGGCCGCGTCGTTCACCGGCTCGGGCGCAGGCCTGACCGCAATTGGGGATACCAACGTTTCCTCAGGTAGCGCAGCGACCGGCGAGGCATTAACGGCCAACGGTTCCGGTGGGGCGAGCTGGGCTCTCACCGGGCCCAATGGACAGGCGGAGCTGTGCGCGCCACCGGGAATATCAGGTTGTACTTTCACAGTTCCGGCGGGCGTCACCCGGATTCGTGCATACCTCTATGGGGCAGGCGGAGGCGCGGGCGCGTCGGAAGCTGACAACGGCACGACTTGTCTGAACTCGAGCGGGTGCATTGGCGGCAACGGCGGTTCCGGAGGGTTCAGCGAAGGGGTCTTGAGTGTGACACCCGGAGAAAACCTGACGATTCAAATCGGCCTGGGCGGGTCGGGGGGAGGCTATAACACGACGAATTCGGGCGGGAATGGGGGTACGACGGAGATAGTAGACCCGTCATCCACCGTTTTGATTTCGGCGAACGGCGGCGGCGGCGGGACCTGCGGGGGTTGCGGTGCTACGGTTGGCAGCGCAGGGGCGGCGGGCACAGGTCCCGCCGGGTCGATCCTTAACGCTGGATCCGACGGCAGCGCGTGCGGCGGGAATTCGACGCGTTGCGGTTACCATCTCTGGTTTTTCACGACCGACTCAGACTTCGGCGGGCGCGGCTTCAACAATGGCACTCCAAGCGAAACTGTAACCATTGACGGTATTCAGGGCCTTGTCTACCTCGAGTGGTAAACGTTCGCAAAGTGAAACGCAAACCGGCCGGTGAGCTGATCGTTGCCTCTCGGAACGTCCGCTTCCGGCGTGTTCGCACGCGCAGGGGCCAGTTACAGGATGCTGCCCGCCGCTGATGGCCAGACGCCGGCACGAACTCGCCGCTCTCTTCGCGGATGTTTCAGGTTTTAATCCTCCCCGATGATTTCAAGTGGGGCGGAGCGAAGCATTTCAGTTGAATAATGGCCGCCCGCCGTCGCACACTATGGCTGGGAGCATTCCGGAGCGGATGAGCTCGGCATCAACCCAGCGTGACGCGATCGGCGAAATTCCCTCGCCCACATACCGCTTGTGGCTGGGGCTGTTTTTTATTCTCGCGACCTTCGGCTTTTTCGCCTATTACACGGCGGGAAAAATCAACCGGCTCGAGCGCTACCAATTGAACGTTGTGCAGCGCAACCGGAAGTCTTCCCTGCAGCTTCTCCGGATGCAGAATGACAGCTACCTGCTGGCGCTCCTGATCCGGGATATGGAAGTCAACCGCGCGGGCCAGTCCTTGACGGATTGGAAGCCCTCCTTGAATCGCTTGCTTGAAGACATGGAAGACGCGGCGCGGCTCGAAGCGCAATTCGCCGTCGCCTCGGCGCCCGGGAACGCGCTGCGCGATCGGTTGCGCGCGGACCTTGCGGGACTCGGCCAAAGCTCGGGTGCTGTCTTCACGCTCGATGCGCACGGGCACGGCGCGCAGGCTCGTGCGATGGTCGGGAGCGAGCTTGAACAGCAGCGGGCGGACTTGACCGCCATCGTCGTGCGGCTGCTGCGCATGAACTTCCATGCGCAGGTCGTGGCAGGAAGGAAAATTTCAGCTGTCTACAGCTCGGTAAAAAGGGACGTGCTCCTCGTGACGGGGCTGCTTTCGCTGCTGGCGCTCGCCACCGGCTTCTACGTGCTGCAAGCGAACCGGCGGACGTTTGCCAAGCTGCACCATCTGGCCGAGCAGCTCAACGACCAATCGCACCAGCTCCGGGAGCTTTCATGGCGGCTGATTGATTTGCAGGAGCAAACGCTGCGGCAGGTGGCGCGGGACCTGCACGACGAATTCGGACAAATCCTGACGGCGGTCGGGCTCGCGCTCAAGCGCGCGGAGCGGCATGGCGCAGGAAGTGAAATGCAGCAGGAACTTGAAAATGCGCGCGGGATCGTTCAAGAGACGCTCGAGAACGTGCGGGGGCGTTCGCAGATTTTCCGGCCAGCGATTCTCGATGATTTCGGGCTCACGCAGGCGCTCGACGGGCTGGCGCGGCAATTCAGCGAGCAGGCGAACATCTCCGTCCACTTCGATGCGCGAGGCGTGAACGGAGAATTCGCGCCTTCGGAGGCGATTCACCTCTACCGGATCGTCCAGGAGGCGCTGAACAACGTGGCGCGGCATTCGCACGCTTCCGAGGCATGGGTCACGCTTGAAGCACAAGGCGACGAGCTCGAGATCCAGGTGCGCGACAACGGCTCCGGGTTCGATATGCAACGCGCGAATGCCCGCTCGCCCCGGCTCGGTTTGGGTTTATTGAGCATGCGCGAGCGCGCGGAACATTTGAATGGCACGCTCTCGGTTCAATCTTCACCTCAGAAGGGAACTGCGGTGACCGCGCGCGTTCCCTTGAAGCCCTCCGAGGCTAAGAAAGGCGTCTGAAACATGTCCGAAACCTCATCGCCGAAGAAAATCCGTGTTGTGCTCGCCGACGATCACTCACTGGTGCGGCAAGGCTTCCGCAGAATGCTCGAGGACGACCCGCGCATCCAGGTGGTGGGCGAAGCGAGCACCGGCTCGGCAGCGATTCGCGAGTGCGCAAAGCTCAAACCGGACGTCATCGTCATGGACATTTCCATGCCGGAAATCGGCGGGCTTGAAGCGACGGCGGAAATTCTGAAGAGCCAGCCCGCAACGCGCGTCATCATTTTGAGCATGTATTCGAACGCCGCTTACGTCCGCAAGGCCATCGAAGCGGGCGCGAAGGGATATATCCTGAAAGACGCGATGGACGTGGACTTGACGCGCGCCATCGTCGCCGTTGCGGAAGGGACCGCGTACCTGAGCGCTTCGGTCTCAAACCTGCTACTCGAAGGCGTGAAGGCGGGCGGATTTGAAAAGCCGCTCGATGATCCCTACGAGCGCCTCACCTTGCGCGAAAAAGAAGTCCTGCAGTTGATCGCCGAGGGCAAGTCGAATAAGGAAATTGCAGTGCTGCTCGACATCAGCGTCAACACCGTCGCCGTCCACCGCGCTCATTTGATGGAAACGCTCGGCATCCACCGCACCGCCGAGCTCGTCCTTTACGCCGTCAAGCGCGGACTCGTCCAGCCAAAATAAATCACGACGCGCTCCTTTTCGATTCGAGTTTCTTTCCGAGGGAGCAAACCGGCTCAATCGAGACCGGGCGCAACGAAGGTCACACCGCGCGCGGCGTTGGCGCGGCGCGTGGCGGCCAGATCGAGCGCGCTGAGCGGAATCTTCCGTGTCACCTCGCCTTGAAACACCCAGAGCGTTCCGCCGAGGACGGCGTAATTCTGGATGGTGGCTCGATGGCCATTGCGGAAGACCAAAGTGGTGGGGAGAAGTTTTTGGGGCGGCGCAGGCGGCGGAGCGGGCGCCTGGGTCTGAAAATTATCGGCTTCTGAACGCTGTTGCCGAAGGTAATCCACTTCATCCGACAAGTGCTGCACGGCCGTTGCGAGTTGAATATTTACAAGTTCATTCGATTGCTGCGGGGGCGAGTATTCGACAGGCCGGTCATAGCCGTTGCCGTAATTATAAACTTGGCCGCCCGCCGTATCGAACCAGCCCACCTGCACGTAGGCCGGAGTGAAGCAGAAAGGGCAATAGAAGCCGCCGAATCCGCCAACGGGACCGCGCCTCGGAAACCAAGTTTGCACCGGAGAGGCGTGGCCGAAGGGGGCGGGCGCGGGCATCGGTTGAAATTGCGCAAACGCAGGTTGAGAAGTGATGAGAGATCCGGCCAGCACGAAGCCGGATATGACCGCCGGGATGGCGATCAATCGCCTCATGACAAAACTCTACCACCGTTTTTCGCTTGATGCAACTCCGGGAGCGGCAGGCGCGCCGCGAACCTACTTGAGAGATTCCATGACCTCGTCGAGCGCCGCTTTGGGCGGACGGACGCGCGACTGGGGCAGCGTTGCGAGCGGCTCATCCACGAGGTTAAGCATGTCTATAAAGGTCGGCGCCGAAGTGTTCACGTACAACAGGCCGGTCAGAATGGCGCCCTGATCGTGGGCCTCGGCGAGCAGGCTGAGGGCTGCGACTTTGTCGGTCGGATCGTAATCTTTGTCGAGTTTCTTCAGGAGCAGGTGCGAGCCGTCATGCAGGCGGACTTGGGTGGTGGTTCCAGGATCGTATTCGACATTGATTTCGTCGAAGAAGGGAATATAGCTCAAGTCTTCGAGCGGCTCATCGTGATCGCGGACGAAGCTATAGCTCTTGGTCGAGCCTTCGTGATCGTTGAAGGTGACGCAAGGCGAAATGATGTCGAGCATGGCCGTTCCGTGGTGGCTGAGCGCGCCCTTGATCAGAGCCATGACTTGCGGCTTGTCGCCCGAGAACGACCGAGCCACGTAGCTTGCTCCCAGCTCGATGGCGAGCGCGCAAGTGTCCACGGGAGGGAGATCGTTGATGACTCCGGTCTTGAGTTTCGCGCCGCGGTCGGCCGTAGCGGAGAACTGGCCTTTGGTGAGGCCGTACACGCCGTTGTCCTCGATGATGTAGACGATCGGCAGATTGCGCCGCATCAAGTGGACGAACTGGCCAATGCCGATGGATGCGGTGTCGCCGTCGCCCGAAACGCCGAGGGCGATGAGATGGCGGTTCGCGAGCATCGCGCCGGTCGCGACCGAGGGCATCCGCCCGTGCACGGCATTGAAGGCATGGGAACGGCCGAGGAAGTAGGCGGGGCTCTTCGAGGAGCAGCCGATTCCCGAAGGCTTGATGATGCGGTGCGGCTCGATGCCGAGCTCGTAGCACGCTTCAATGATGCGCTCCGAGATGGCATTGTGCCCGCAACCGGCGCACAGCGTGGTCCGCCGGCCTTTGTAATCGGCGGGCTCGAGTCCAATGCGGTTGACCTTTTTCGCGGGGGCCGGAGGAACGGCCGTGGTGGCGCCCATATCAATTCTCCGTTTCCTGCTGAATGATGGAGTCGGTGATGCTGCGCGCGTCCATCGGCAAACCGCCGTAATGGAGCACGCTGTGCAGCCGATTGATGCTCGCGCCGTCGAGTTCCATGCGGAGCAGGCTGAGAAGCTGCGCATCGCGATTCTGCTCGACGACGTAAACCCGTGGCATGCGGCGGATAAAGTCCGAAACTTCCTCGCTGAAGGGATAGGAGCGAACGCGGCAGTAGGCGGCCTCGATGCCGTGCTCCTGCCGGAGCTGGTCGAGCGCTTCGGCGACCGCCCAATGGCTCGACCCGTAGGCAATGATACCCAGGGCCGCGCTCCGGCCGTCTCGAATTTCCGGCTTCGGCACGCGCCGCCGCGCCGTTTCGAATTTGCGCGCCAGGCGATCCATGTTGCGGACGTAGTCTTCCGAGCGCTCGCTGTACTGAGCTTTCTCATCGTGCCCGCTGCCGCGCGTGAAGTAAGCGGCCGCGGGATGGTTCGTTCCGGGCAGCGTGCGGTAGCCGATGCCGTCGCCGTCCACGTCCTTGTACCGCTCGAAGCTCCCGAGGCGCTTCAGGTCTTCCACGGTCAGCACCTTGCCGCGGGCGATGGGCTTTTCGGGATAGGCGAAGGGATCCGCCATCCAGTTGTTCATTCCGAGATCCAGATCCATCATGACGAAAACAGGCGTCTGGAATTCTTCCGCGAGATCGAAGGCCTCAATCGCCAGCGAGAAACATTCTTCGGGCGATGAGGGCATGAGCATGATGTTGCGAGTATCGCCGTGAGAAAGCAAAGCGTTCTTGAGGATATCGCCTTGCGCCGTGCGCGTGGGCAACCCGGTGGAGGGGCCGACGCGCTGCACGTCGAAGATGACAGCGGGAATCTCCGCGTAGTAGCCGAGGCCCACAAACTCCGCCATCAGCGAAATACCGGGCCCCGAAGTGGCGGTCATCGAGCGCGCTCCGGCCCAGCCGGCGCCGAGCGCCATTCCGATGGAGGCAAGCTCGTCTTCCGCCTGGACGATCGCAAAGGTCGCCTTTCCGGTCTCCGGATCAATGCGGAAGCGCCTCATATATTCGATCACGGATTCGGCGAGCGAAGACGACGGCGTGATCGGGTACCAGGTGAGCGCCGTGCACCCTGCAAATACCGCGCCCAGCGCCGCAGCCGAGTTTCCGTCAATAATGATTTTGCCGCGCGTTGCATTCATGCGCTCGAGGCGAAGGCGGTCGCTTTTTCCAAAGTGTTTTTGCGCGTAGTCGAAGCCCGCGCGCGCCGCGTTGAAGTTCATCTCCGCCGCGCTCGCCTTCTTGCGAAACTGTTTTTCGAGCGCCGCGTGGATTTCCTCCATTTCGATCCCGAGCAGCTCCGCGACCGCGCCGTCATAAATCATATTGCGGACGCGCTTGCGCAATTTGGCGTTCGGGCAAACGGGCGCAACCAATGCGTCGAAAGGCACGGGATAGAACGAGCAGTCGTTGCGCAGCCGGTCGAGCTTCAGCTTCTCGTCGTAAACGATGAGGGCCCCGGGCGGCGCCGCGCGCGCGTCCTCATCGGCCGTTTCCGGATTCATCGCCACCAGCAACTCCACTTCGCGGCGGCGCGCCACGTATCCGTGCTTTGAAGCGCGAATGGTGAACCAGGTGGGTAGACCCTCGATGTTCGAGGGAAACATGTTCTTGCCGGAGACGGGAATGCCCATCTGGAAGATGGCCCGCAGCAGGACGGCGTTGGCCGTCTGGCTGCCGGAGCCGTTGACGGTGGCAACTTGAATGGTCAGATCGTTGGTGACTCTCTGAGTTTGCGGCGCGGCCTCCGCCTCCTGCGGGATAACCTCCGTAGTTCCCATAGCCCCCTCTTTCCTACTGCAGAATCTCTTTCCTCCGCGCGCGCCTTTTCCGCGATCGTGGATCAGGCAACGGCAAGAGCGAATTTCGCCCCCCTCGAAAGCCGATCAATCCTCGGCGCTTCCGGGCGGTTACTTCTGCGGGAGACTCAACGCCAGGCCTCGTGGCTTGCCACTCCCTGCCGTTTTAAGTATAACAGATTACGCCGTCCGCCGCGCGCGCCCTCCGCCCGCGCTATTGGCGAGCCTCGCGGCCGTACCAAAGTACTATTGACCCGCTCGAAACCAAGCCGTAAACTCATTTCCGTTGGCGACGCCCCATACCTGTTTTTCGCCTGCTATTTCGCTTGACAGCAGGGGAAATTCTGGGAGAATGGGGACCGTGGGCAATGGTGTAGAAAAAACTCTTGACTCAGGAGGCATAAGCAGCTAGGCTCTCCTTCGAGCGGGCGGCAGGTTGGCGCCCGCCATCCCGAAGATATCGAAGGAGAGTTCCGTGAAAAATTATATCTTGACGTTTGTGTTGGCAGTGTTCGTGGTCTTGGTTGCATTTTCACTGAAACAGAAGCTGACTTCGGCCACGCCAGCGCAAGGCAATACGCAGGTGATGGCACTGGGAAGTTTCCCGCCACCGTTACCGCCTGCCGTAAATCTAGGCAGCTTTCCCCCGCCGCTACCGCCGACTCGATAGGTGAGTTGAGTCGCTTGGGCGTTCAGCGGGGGAGCGGCGAATGAACCCTGCGAAGGACCGCTCATGCTTCATCAACTCCTCGGCTATCCCATCGGCTACATCGGCCTCCTGTTGGAAGCTATCCTTCCGGTTTACATCGTGTGGAAGCGGCTGCTTAAAGGACTGGAGGGGGTCGCAGCGTATCTGCTCGTTCTCGCGATCGCTGACGGCCTGAGGGCGGGTGTGGTCCACGCTTTCGGCTTTTCCTCGCCTCAGTACGCTTACGCGTACTGGCTTCCAGATTTCGGGATCGAGATCGCGGTTTTCCTGGTGGTCTCCGCATTCTTCCGTCGCGCTGCAAGCGGCCGGCCCGAACTTTTGAAACAACTGCGGTTCCTGCTGGGAACGGTGTTCGTACTCGTCATCGGCATTTCATCGTTCGTCCTGTTCCAAAACTACGACCGCCTCTTCACCCGCTTCATCATCGAATTCAACCAGAACCTCTATTTCACCTGCCTCGTTCTCACAACCCTCCTCTATCTCATGCTCGTGCAGATCAAAAGCGAAGATGAGCAATTGGTGCTTTTCGTATCCGGCCTCGGAATATCTTTAGCGGGTCCAGCGGCGTCGTTGGCGCTTTTTCACCTAACTTCCGGCGATGGTTTTGCACGCGCGCTGGTGGGCTTGACCATTCCGATGTGCAACGTGATCATGCTGGGGATTTGGTTCTATGCCGTCGGGCGTGCGCCGAGGACTGTAGCGAGCGGAATCCCGCTTGCGCGCGGTAGCAACGACGGAAAAGTGGTATTGGAGGTTTCGAGGGCGTAGAGTGCGACAGCCGGCTGGCGCTCTCGAGGGCCATGTCCGTGCGGATTCCTTCAGAGGGGAAGGATGACGATGATTATCTCCACCTTGATTTTGGTTTTTTCGTCGGCCCTGTTGATTTTCTACATGCAGTCGGTGGGCGAGCGGATTCTTGGCCGGGAATTCGACCGCGAATATTTCCGCTCGATTGTGGCTGCGAACCGGCTGGAATTTCCTTTCGTGAAGGAAGCGGTCGAGCAATTTGACGTGCCCGGTGATTACACTCGGTTCCGCATGATGCTAAGGTGCGATTTCCTTGCTTTAACCTATTTGCTCAAGCACACCGCCAACCGCCGCCATCGGTACAGCCTCGAGGATCGTGTCCTGATTTGGAACTACAAGCTGATCTCGTTTCTGATGTCCGTGCGGCGCGCTTTGGGCCGCGAGGAAAAACCGGCGATGATTCAGTTGACGCGCATCCTCCAATATTTCGCGAACGTGCTCGGCAAGCGAGTGAGCGATGCGGGCGCGGGAAGCCTCTTTGGGCCGGATTACCTTCTGGGGCTTTAGCGCCACAGCCTCGCGCAGCGGGAGTTCGCGGCTCCGCGAGCGCCGCTGGCGCACTGCCCACGGCTAATGGGTATTCTCTCTTCTCATCTGTTTCTCCCGAGAAATATTGATATAGTGAAAGCGGACGTGGCCCGCTCCATGGCGGTCACGGACACAGGAAAGGCAGCTATGACGACCGTTGCGAACAATCTCCGGATCCGAGGCGGCAGCTTCTTGATCGAGGCGCGAGCGCCCGAAGATATTTTCACGCCGGAGGACCTGACCGACCAGCACAAGCTCATCGCGCAAACCGCAGACGAGTTCATCGCGCAGGAAATCGTTCCGCGCGTGAAGGAGATCGAGGAGAAAAAGCCGGGGCTGCTGCATGAATTGCTGAAGAAGGCTGCGGAGATAGGATTGTGCGCCACGGACGTGCCGCAAAAGTACAGCGGGCTCGGGCTCGACAAGATCTCGAGCATCGTGGTGGCGGAAAAAATGGCGCGGAATGGCTCGTGGGCGGCGACGATCGGCGCGCAGGCGGGCATCGGCGTGCTGCCGATCGCCTTTTTCGGCACGGACGCGCAGAAAACGAAGTACGTCCCGAAGCTCGCCTCGGCGGAGTGGGTGGGCGCGTACGCGCTCAGCGAGTCAACCTCCGCCTCGGACGCGCTCCACTGCAAGACGCGCGCCACGCTCAGCCCGGAGGGCAAGCATTACCTTTTGAACGGCTCGAAGATGTGGATCACCAATGGCGGCATCGCCGATCTCTACGTGGTCTTCGCCAAAGTGGACGGGGAAAAGTTCACCGCCTTCATCGTCGAGCGGAAATTCCCGGGGGTTTCGCCTGGCGCCGAAGAACACAAGATGGGCATTCGCGGATCTTCGACGACGCCGGTGAATTTTGAGAACACGCCCGTGCCGGTTGAAAACGTTTTGGGAGAAATCGGCAAGGGCCATCTGATTGCGTTCAACATCCTCAACATGGGTCGGCTCAAGCTCGGCGCGGGCTGCGTGGGCGGGTCGAAATATCTGATTGCGGACGCGCTCCGCTGGGCGAAAGAGCGCGTGGCGTTCGGCCATCCCATCGCCGACTTCGGATTGATCAAAGAGAAACTCGGCGAGATGATTGCGCGCACATTCGCCGCGGAGAGCATCTCCTACCGAACCGCGGGAATGATCGAGCAGCTCCTGGAAGGCGTTCATCAAGGCTCGCCCCAAGCCGCCGAAGAGACCCTCGCGGCGCTTCAGGAGTACGCCGTCGAATGCTCCATTCTGAAGGTGATGGGCACGGAGACGCTCGACTTCGTCGCCGACGAGGGCGTGCAGATTTACGGCGGCTACGGCTTTTCGAGCGAATACGAAGTCGAGCGCGCTTACCGCGACCAGCGCGTCAACCGCATCTTCGAGGGCACCAACGAAATCAACCGGCTGCTCATCACCGATATGCTGCTCAAGCGCTCGATGAAGGGCGAGCTCGCGCTGATTCCGGCGGCGCAGAAATTATTGGATGAGATTCTGACCCCTGCCGCGGAAAGCGCAGACGGCGATGAAGCGCCGCTCGCTGAGGAAGCCGCGCTTGCGGCGGGCGCGAAGAAGGCTGTGTTGCTCGTGGCGGGCGCGGCGGTCCAAAAATATCTTCAGGCGCTCGCCGATGAGCAGGAGGTGGTTGCCGCCATCAGCAGCATGGTGATGGAAACTTATGCCATGGAAAGCGCGGTGCTCCGCGTGAGGAAACACGGGGGCTCCGGCGAACAGGCGCAAGCGGAGGCGGATGTTGCGCAAATTTTTATCCATGAGGCTGCGGAGCGCCTCGAATCGAGCGCGCGCACAGCCCTCGCGCACATCGCCGAAGGTGACGCGCTTCGCGCTCAGCTTGCAGTTCTGCGTCGTTTTCTGCGGCGCACGACGCCCGACCTCGTTGCGCTCAAGCGGCGCCTGGCAGATCGCGCGCTTGACTTGAACCGCTATCCATTCGCCTGAGGGCGCTCACAATCCGCGCAGCGCCTTTACGGCGCCTGCGAGGTCCGCGACGGCGAGCACGACTTCCGCTTTCTTTGTCCCCTTGGCGACGGTCCCGTAAGCGTACTGAACGTTGATCCCCGCCTTGCCCAGCCGCTCGCTCACTTCCGCGAGTTTGCCGCGCTTGTCGGGCAGCGTGACGCGCAAAACTTCTTCTTCTGAAATGCGCACGTTCAGGGCTTCAAGCGCTTTGCGCGCTTTTGCGGGACTGCTCACTTGAAGCCGCAGCGGGCTTTCGCCGGAAGTCGAGCTTGCGGAAAAAGCGGTGATATTGACGCCGGCCCGTGCGAGCGCGCGTGAGACGCGCGCGAGCTGCCCCGGCGTGCTTTGAACCCACACGGTCATTTGTTTGACTTTGGCCATTGCTGCGTTCACCTTCCTTTCACTACGGCGATTCGGACCTCCTCAGGCCGTTGACGCCTTTTCATTCCAATCGGCGAGCTGGTGAGCAAATTCTTTCACGGCGGGATAGAGGGAGCGGTAAATCGCGTAGAGGCGGCTGTAAGCCTCGGAATTTTCTTTGCGCGGAGACAGGCGCTCGCCGATTTGAATGGCGGCCCGGGCCGATTCCTCGACGGAAGAATACTCGCCCGCGCCCACGCCCGCGAGCAGCGCGGCGCCGAAGGCCGAGCCTTCCGAGGTTTCAAGCGTTACCACCTCTTTGCCGTAGATATCGGCCTGGATCGCGCGCCAGAGAAAGCTGCGCGAGCCTCCGCCCGACGCGCGGACGTGCTCGACGGGAATTCCGAGCTCCTTAAAAATTTCGAGTGAGTCACGCAGACTGAACGCGACGCCCTCGAGGATCGAGCGGACGAGATGCGCTCGCGTGTGCGCGGCCGTCAATCCGAACCAGACGCCGCGCGCCCGGGCGTCCAGGTGCGGCGTGCGCTCGCCCATCAGATAGGGCAGGAACAGAAGGCCTTCCGAGCCGGGCGGAACTCGTTCGGCTTCTCGGATAATCAGCTCGTAAGGGTCCGAGCCAATACGCTCGGCGTACCAGGATTCGCCCGAGCCGAATTGATCGCGGAACCAGCGCAGTGAGAGCCCCGCGCCCTGCGTCACTCCCATGACGTGCCACTTGCCGGGTACCGCGTGGCAAAAAGTGTGAATGCGGCCTTGCGGATCGAGCTTCGGCGAATCGGTATAGGCGAAAATCACGCCGGAAGTTCCAATGGTGGCGGAGCTGATTCCCGGCTTGATGATGCCATTGCCCACGGCGCTCGCGGCCTGGTCGCCCGCGCCCGCGACGACCGGCGTTCCGGCGCTTAAACCCGTGAGCAGCGCCGTCTCGCGCGTGATCTGGCCCGTCACTGCCGGCGACTCGAAAGCGCGCGGCAAAATGTGCGCATCCAGCTCAAGCGCGGAGAGCATTTCGCCCGACCATCGCCGGTGCGCCACGTCGAAGAGCAGCGTTCCCGAAGCATCCGAAACATCGGTTGCGAATTCGCCCGTGAGCCGGAATCGCACAAAATCCTTCGGCAAAAGGAAATGGGCGACGCGGCCGAAAAGCTGCGGCTCGTGCTCGCGCACCCAAAGCAGCTTCGGCGCGCTGAAGCCGGTGAGCGCCGGGTTCAGGACGAGTTGAATCAAGCGCTCCGCGCCGACCTTTTGCGTGATCCTGTCGCACTGAACCTGGCTCCGCTGATCGCACCAGATGAGCGCCGGCCGCAGAACCGCGCGCGCGCTATCGAGCAGCGCGACGCCGTGCATCTGCCCCGATAAGCCCACCGCGGCAATGTCTGAGCCTTTGAGTTGCGCTGCGTTCAGGGCGCCGCAAACCGCCGTCGTCGTCGCTTGCCACCAGTCTTCGGGGTCCTGCTCGGCCCAGCCCGGATGCTCCATGCGCATCGGTTGATGCTCGCCCGTCGCCGCGCCGATCAAATGGCCGTCCGGCCGCACGATTACCGCCCGAGTCCCCGTCGTGCCAACGTCAATGCCCATGAAATAAGCCATTTTTTCGTCTGTCGTCAGTGGTCAGCCGTCAGCCCTTGAACCGAAATTCCCAACGCGCTGAGGCGCGAAACATACTGCGGCTGGACCTGAAAGACTCTTCCTTTCTTATTCCCCGGCAGTGTCAGTCGCAGCTTCAGCGGGCGGCCCGGCTTTGTGCCTCCAACCACCTATATAGACAGGCTCTGCGGCTCGACCAGAGCTACGCTGTCGAGTTTAGAATACCAATGGAAGCCGATGTAATGGCGCCCAACCAGGATGATGAGATTGTCGCGGCCACAGAGCCGCAGGCGGCGCTTCTGCGAACTCAGCTCGGCAATGTTTGCATCTTCAGCGAGGTCGGCCTTGTTCACGCCGGTTGCCAAGGCCCGCAGTTCGTTGAGCGTTCCCTCATCCGTCTCGGCAAGCTTTTTCCTGTAAGTGTAATAACTGGCGAAGAGACTAACCGCAAGACCTACTTCAACAAGGACGAAGACCGGGTTGAAGGGGATCACAGCATGTGAGGGGCGCCATGCGAGGTATTCGTGGTGAAGCTCGTTAGCCAACATGACAAGGATCACCGCCCCGGCTATCGGGAGCGCCGCCGGTTCGGGAGCAGGACTGAAAAGGTACCCGCCAAAAGCGAACAACGCGAGAAATTCGAGGCCGGTTAGCGAATACATGCCGGAATGCCCGATCAGATAAAGCACCGCAAATCCCCCCAGCCACATGCAGTATATTCCTGCCTCGCGGAGCTTGGGGCCGAGGCTCAGGCAAGCCGCTGCAGCACGGAATTGCGCCACCCGGGAGCCGATATAAAGACTTGTCCCTTCGCGTTCCGTCATGTTGCACCCTCGCGGCGGGTGGTCGGCACAACGGGATCCTCCTATGGACCGCTGGCCGCGCGCTTCCCGTCAAGCGCCGGATATCACTTCATCTTTTCCCAACTCCCCGACCTCGCGGAGCGCTCGACGGCATCGAGCACGGCCTGATTCGCGACGCCGTCTCTGAAGTTAGGCGAGGGCATCACATCCTTTTCAAGTGCGACGAGAAAATCGTGGATCGCGTGGATGAACGTGTGCTCGTAGCCGATGATGTGTCCCGGCGGCCACCACGCGCCGCCATAAGGATGGACGGCTTCCGTGACGTTGATTTTCTTGAAGCCCTGCCGGCCCGGCCGGTCGGTGCAATCGTAAAATTCCAACCAATTCATGTGTTCGAGATTGAAAGCGATGGCGCCTTTGTCGCCGTAAATCTCAAAGACATTAAAATTTCGCCGGCCGCCGCAGAAGCGCGAAGCTTCAAAGACGCCGTTCGAGCTGTTCTTGAAGCGCGCGAGAAAATTCGCTTCGTCGTCCACGGTGACTTTGCCTCGCCGGGCTTTCGCGCCCTTCGCTCCCCACGCGCCTTCGCCCGAGCCGGGAATCGGCCGTTCTTTGATGAACGTCGTCAACTGGCCGGTGACGGCGGTGAATTCGCCGTTCAGGTAGCGCGCGAGGTCAATGATATGCGAGCCGATATCGCCGAGCGTGCCGGAGCCCGCAAGATTCTTGTGAAGCCGCCAGACGAGGGGGAAATTGGGGTCCATAATCCAATCCTGCAGATAGGCGCCGTGATAATGATAAACGCGCCCGACGCGGCCTTCCTCAATCAACTGGCGCGCAAAGCCCACGGCGGGAATTTTGCGGTAATTGTGCATCAGCATGTGCTTGACGCCCGCTTTTTCGACCGCCTTGAGCATTTCCTTTGCATCGGCAAGGGAATTGGCGAGCGGCTTTTCGCAGATGACATGCTTGCCTGCCGCCGCGGCCGCCATCGCCATCGGATGATGGAGATTTCCCGGCGTCGAGACGTCCACCACGTCAATGTCGCTGCGCTCAACCACCTTTCGCCAATCCGTCTCGGCTTCTTCCCACCCATAGAGCCTCGCGGCTGCTTCCACGCCGGCGCGGTCGCGCCCGCAAATCACCTTCATCACCGGCTCGATCTTCCCGGGGAAGAACCGGCGCACTTGCCGGTACGCGTTCGAATGCGCCTTCCCCATGAATTTGTAGCCAATCAATGCGATATTCGCTTGGGTCATCTCGCTGCTCCAGGAAGGAAGTTTACACCGATCCGCCGTACTCTCTCACTATCACCATTCAACGGCATTTCACGCCCACCACATTCCTTTCAGCTTCTCTTTAATGACAATCTCATTGAGGAAACCGGCGGCTTTCGCCAATCCCTCTTCGACGGACATCAGGCTGTCCTCGTGCTCAATAGAAAGCACATCGTCATATCCGACCATTTGAAGTGTGGAAATCATATCCGTCCAGAACTCGCGCCCGTGTCCGTAACCGACCGTGCGGAAGAGAAACGCGCGATGGATCTCGTCGCTATAAGGCTTCGCATCGAGCACGCCGTTGATCTTGTAATTTGCTTCGTAGAGTTTGGTGTCTTTGGCGTGACAGTGGAAGATCGCTTTATTGAGCTGGCGAATTGCCGCGCAGGGATCAATGCCCTGCCAGAACATATGGCTCGGATCGAAGTTGCAGCCGATCGCCGGCCCCGCGGCTTCCCGCAAGCGAAGCATGGTTTCGGGATTGTAAACCACAAAGCCTGGGTGCATCTCGATCGCGATCCGCACGCCGTGATCTTCGGCGAATTTGGCTCGCTGCTTCCAATAGGGAATGACCTTCTTTTCCCACTGCCACTTCAGAATATCCTGGAAATCGGGCGGCCAGGGCGTGGGCGACCAATTGGGATACTTCGCATTGTCCGAATCTCCGGGGCAACCTGAAAAATCAACCACTGTGCGCACGCCGAGTTTTTCGGCCAGCAGAATGGTCTTCCGGGTGACTTCCGCGTTCTCCGCGGCGAATTTTTTATTGGGGTGGAGGGGATTGCCATGGCAGCTCAGAGCGCTGATTGAAAAACCCTCGCCCTCGAGACGCTGCTTGAATTCCTTAAGCCTGGCCGGCGCATTCAACCAGTCGAGGCGAAGATGCGGGTCGCCAGGGTAATTGCCCGTGCCAAGCTCCACGGTTTGGATGCCGAGCGGCTTGATCTTCTTCAGTACATCTTCGAGGCTCATCTTCGCGAGCAGCGCGGTAAACAAACCGACCTTCATGGGCATTCCTCCTTCTTCATCGCGGCAAAGCCGCGCGCCGAGATTCGCCCTTCGGCGAAGATTGCCGGCCTTAATGCCGCAATCGGAAATAGAAGGTAATCTATCGGCAGGTGGAAGGCACGTCAACCGGAAAATTTTGGCGGAAAGTTTTGCTTGCGCCTCTGCTGCCATCGCCGCCGGCGCACATCCCTTTGACCAAGCAGATGCCCACGGCGCAGAAATTTGCGCGAGGGCATCAATGGAACTGTCAGGCGGGTTAACAGCGAAAGCCGCGGCCGAAGCCGTATCTTCCAAAATCAAAGCCGATGAAATACGGACCGGCATAGGGTCCGCCCCAACCAAGCCAGCCCCACGGACCGTAGTAAGGCGGATAGCCGCAAGCCGGGCAATACGGTCCGGGCGGCACGAATCGCGGGCGGTGATGAAGCGCAGGCGCGGTGTCGCGGGAGCTATAGTCCGATTGCCTCACCGGACGGAATGCGACCCCGCTCGCCGCGGTTGAGAATGTGACGGGCGACTGCAATTCGAAGGTGAGTTCGCTCTCCGGCGGAATGATCGCCGGACGGCCCCGCGTGAGCAGCACTCCCGCAAGGCCCGCGCCCGCGCCAATCAGCGCACCAACGCCTGCACCCTCGCCGCCATTCGCTGCGGCGCCGATGATTGCGCCCAATCCCGTCGTTGTTCCCACGGCTTCGGCATCCGCTCCATGAGAAGTCCCGCCCGAAGTGCGCCTCAACTGTGTTTGGACACTGATTTGTTGGCCATCCACGAGAATCAGTTGCGTCAAGCTGACGCCAAGCTGCGAAACTCCCCGGATACGTCCCGCCTTTTTTGCCGCGTCAACGCGGCCGATGACGGTCTGGCCGCGGCGGGCAACCACCCACCCGTTCACGACGAGCGGCTCGGCAAGTTCGCCGTGAAAAAGCTCGCCCGCTTTATCGCGGTTGCTCGAAAGATAATCCGACGTTCGCATGAGAATGTAAGTTCCAGCTGGAAGCGTCAATTTGGCTGGCACTTGCGCGTCGGAGGGCCCTTGAACGGGCGGCGCCTCCGTGGCCGTCGCTGGAGATGTGGTGTTCTCAGGATTTTGGCCGGCTCGCAGCGGCAACGCAGTCAGTCCAAGCGCGAGCGCAAGCGCCGCAGCGACCGGCGCAGAAGCAGAATGAAACCGCTGAAACGGAGATTTTGCATTTTCCATTGAAATCCGGTTCCTCCAAAATCTTCCCCTCCGCGCGGACTCGCAACCGATCAAAGTCGAGCCCCCACTTGTTGTTTGCACGCGGAATGCCGTTCGGCCGCGCGCAGATATCTTCCGAAAGGACAAGGTTTAGCGGCGCCTCCATTGGTGGCAAAGCCGGCCAATCTGCGCTTTGGCCGCTCAACTTCGGCCAGGCAATGATGATTTTCAGCCACCGTGCAGGCGACGGTCATTCCGATGGGCTACAATGACAAACCATGCGAGGCACGGAATTGGCGTGGCGGGTCGTGCTTGTGCGGCCAAGAAATCCGCTGAACATCGGCGCAGCCGCGCGGGCGATGGCGAACTTCGGGATGAAGGACCTGGCGGTCGTTTCGCCTTATGAGGCGGGATGGCGCGAAGCGCAATCCGCGGTGGGAGCGGAGCCGCTGTTGCATTCGGCGCTTGCGACTGAAGACCTGGCGCAGGGGCTCGGCGAAGCGACGCTGGTGCTCGGAACCACGACGGGCAGGCGACGCACGCTCGACCGCAGCCTGATTTCAGTGGCCGAACTTGCGGACTGGGTCAAGAGGCAGAAGGGCCATCGCCGTGCGGCGCTGCTCTTTGGCTCGGAAAAGACGGGCCTCTCGAACGAGCACCTCAGTTTTTGCCATGCGCTCATCCGCATTCCGACGCTCGCCGTGCAACCTTCGATGAACCTCGGCCAGGCCGTTGCCGTGTGCTGCTACGAACTGGCTCGTTCGGGACTGATCCGCAACCGGGGGCCCGCGTTCGCCGCCCACGCTTCGAGCCCGGCGCCGGCGGTTTCGCTCGAACATCTGCTTGCACGGGCCATCCGGCTTCTCGATGAGTCGGGCTACTTCAAACCCAAAGCCCGCAACGCACAAGTACGCAAACTTCGGCGATTCCTTTTCGATCTACGGCTGACAAATTACGATGCCAGGGTTCTCGGCGGAGTGCTCGCGCAACTGGCGTGGAAAATCGAGCAGGGCAGCGAACGGTGAGGGCGCAAAATCAACGCTCTCAAACCGATTGGGAACAACCGGCTCCCTCGAGCGGCGCCGGCGAATGATGGTTTCCGGTTGGCGGCTGCTTACTGCTTGCCGCTCGCGCATTCGGTTTCAAGCTCGGCGAGGTCGGCGGGGCGGGGTTTGAAGGCGGGGAGGGTTTGGGGATCGCGCCAATTATCAAAGAGGCCGATTTGCTGAACGCATTGAAGTGTGCAAAGAGGCGCACAGGGCTTCTTGGTGGAGTATTCGTGCCGCAGGTGCTCGCGCGTATATTGCTCGAGCGGAATGGCCGGGTAGCCGCGCTGCTGCGAGCAATAATGCACCAGGCCGTTCTCGCAGATGTAGAGATACCGGCTTCCGGCGCGGCAACGCCATTCATGAGGCAATCCCCGGGCGACGTCTTTCTCGAACCAATTGAAGCGCGAGTAAGAGCGTTTGCCCCAGCTCATAATTTCTTCGAAAATCGCCTGTTGCCGGTCGTTGAGCGGGCGGAGCTGGCCGTTGTGATCGTGCAGAATGCCGACCGTGGAAGTGAATCCAAGCCCGATCGCCCGCCGCGCCACGGCGAGCGCGTCCTCGGGATTGTGCACCGGGCTGCCCAGAACGGAATTAATATTCACCTGGAAAATCGCATGGCGGGCAAGCAACTCGAGCTTTTGATCGAGCACCTTCAGGCTCTTCACCGAGACGTCATCGGGTTTGACGTTGTCAATGCTGATCTGGAGATGTTCGAGGCCGGCGCGGTTAAGCGATTGGATCCGTGCCGCGGTCAGCAAATAGCCGTTCGTGATCATGCCGGCGATCATGCCGCGAAGGCGGATGTGGCGGATGATTTCGTCAAGCTCGGGATGGAGCAAAGGCTCGCCGCCGCTGATCGTGATGATGCTGGTTCCGAGCTCCGCCAGGCGGTCAATGCGGCGAAACATAACGCCGAGCTCGATGGGATTCGAGAAGTTGTCGTATTCGTTGCAATATCCGCAGGAAAGATTGCAGCGGCGAATCGGAATGATATGGGCCAGGATGGGATGCCCGGTGGAGGCAAGGCCGCGACCGATCATTTTCAGTTCGCGCACTCGCGTCCGCGCAAATCGCAATTTGCGCCGAAATGGAATCAAATCCATAAGTCGAAATCCCGGCGGCAATCGCCCCGTGTGCTGCTCCTGGTCTCCGGGGGACGCTGTTCCCGCTACCTTCACTTGCGCCCGGCCGGGCACCTCTTTCAAGCTTCCAGACTAATCGAAGTCCGCCGCCATGGCAAAACCACACGATTGAAAAGCTAAAAAAGGGCGTCCAGCGGTGATTTTCGACGGCTGAAACGGCCGGCCGGGAGTCCAGTTTTTTCCTGCGAAGCGGCCCTGGCGCCCTAGCGCTCCGCCGTCGAAATTTCCGGAGCGAGTGCGGCTTTCCCGATCGAGCGGAACGGACCCAGCGCCCAGGGTTCCAAAAAGCTACTTCATCTTTACGCGCTTGGCGCTTTTCGTCAGGTGGAAGATGCTGGGCGAAAGCCAGCGGTTGACCTGCACGTCGGAATATCGGACGACCAGGTAATTGCCCGAAGCCTCATAAAATTTCTGCTGCACCGGAAGCCAGGATTCCTCATTGACCCACAGTTCGATCTTGGAAAGTTGGGAGGCGACATCCGGCCGCAACGGTTTCAACTCCAGCACCGCAGTAGAGCCACCGCCGATTTCCTCTTCGCCGGTGAGGCGCACTGAATAATTGCTCTTGATCTCGATCTCATCGGTCCCAAATCCGAGCAGCAGGAACTGCTGAAGCAAGTCCGCGTGCCGGCTGAGATCATACTGCTGAACCTGATCAATTCGGGGATTATAAATCTCCGCTTTCTTGCTGGTGACGAGAATCTGTTCGGGGGCAGGCTTGAGAAAATGGATGAGGATCTTCGCGTGCCGGCCCTTGTGCAGATAAAAATTCCCTGACTTCGTTTCGCTGTCGTTCACGATGACGGTTACGTTGGTGTACTCAATGCTCGCTGAAACCGTCTTCAGGCGCCTGGCGCTCGCGTTCATGCGGGACAGGATCTCCGCCAATTCCGGCTTCTGATGGTGGGGAAGGAAGTAGGCGGCGCTCGCGGCGACCGCGGCTGAAAGCCACGCGGCCAGCGCCCATCCCGCCAAAGCCTCTATCCTTCGATGCGTCATAGTTCCTTCCAGTTAGACTCACGCGGGGCGTGTTCTGCTGCCTCAGGGCCGCGAAACGATCACGGTATAGCCCAGCACCACGCCGCTCTTATCGCGAAGCGGAGCGACGGATCGGAGGGTGAACTGCCCTGGCACACGGCGTGCGAGAATTTGGCGCATCAACTGGTCCATCGGTACCGCGCCCGAGGGTTTCACCAGACGAGCGTCCACAAGATAAACCCAGTCCGCCTGGCGGTGGCTGACCTGAACGATGCCCGGAACGTGCCGCACGTCGCTCAGCTCGAGCCGGGGGCCGTCGTGGAACCATAGGCGGGGCGTCAGGAAGATGTAGGCCAGAATGACCAACACCATGATATCGTACTGCCAGCTTCCCCGCTCGTAAGACCAAAGAACGGCCCGTTCGAGCGCGCGCTTGATTTTCCGGCCGAGACCATGCGACCGATCACGCTCTTCCCCCATGAGATCCGGCTGCTTGGATTCCATCGTCCCGTTCATGAAGGTGGCCGAACGGCGGCCAAAGCCGCGTGAAGCCGGGAATCAATTCGAAACGATTCTGCCGTCCCTCATTCGCACGATTCGGTCGGCAAACGCCGCGGCCTCGGGATTGTGGGTGATCATCACGACCGACTGGCGCAATTCCTCATTGAGCTGCCGCAGCATGGAAAGAACAACCTGGGAATTTTCCGAATCCAGGTTCCCCGTCGGTTCATCCGCGAGCAGGAGCTTCGGCTCACAAATGACGGCGCGCGCGATGGCGACGCGTTGCTGTTCGCCGCCCGACAGCGCAAAGGGTCTCGAATTGAGTTTCCCTTCGATCCCGAGCAACTTTGTGACGCGCTCGAAACGGTGCGGGTTGAAGCCATTGCCGGCAATTTCCTGTGCGAGGGCAATGTTCTGCCGGGCCGAGAGCGTGGGCAGCAAATTGTACCTCTGGAAGACGAACCCGATCTTATCCCGGCGGAAGCGAGTCATTTCCGCATCTTTCATGCAGCAGAAGTCGTTGCCATCCACCAGGACACGCCCGGCCGTGGGACGGGTCAGGCCTCCGAGGATGTGCAGCAAAGTGGATTTGCCGCAGCCGGAGGGTCCGACAACGGCCACAAACTCGCCTTGGTCAATCGTCAGCGTCACGCCGCGCAGGGCCGGGACCTTGACCTTCCCGACGCGGTAGACTTTTTCGAGGCTATCGGTGAGGATGATGGGTTCCATGGCCAACTCGGAGGCAGCTTCAGTCGGCGCAATTTGCAAGGCGGTAATTCGCATATTGGGCCGGGTCGAAAGCCGGCTTCCTCCTCATTCGTAGGCGAGCGCCTCGATCGGATCGAGTCGCGCGGCGCGCAAGGCGGGATAAAGCGCTCCCAGCAGCGCGCCCGCAAGGGCGAGAACACCAGCGATCAGCGCCCACTGCACGGTCAGCTCGACCGTCAGCGTCGGAAACACCGTCACCATCACTTTTCGTCCCAGCCACGCAATGAGGTACCCCGTGACCACACCCAAAGCGCTCAGCAACCACGCTTCCTTCAAAACAACCTCCATGATATACCCTTTTGACGCTCCGAGCGACTTCAAGATGCCGACTTCGCGCGTGCGCTCGGTGACGGTGGTGTACATGGAAAGGAAAATGATCAGAAAGCCGATGATGACCGCCACGGCAATCAGGACTGCGTTAAAGTCGGTCATGGCCGGAATGTCATTCGAAGTCATCATGGACATATATTCCTGCACGGACCGAACCGTATACTTGGGGAGCAGCGTCTCCGCCGATTGGATGACCGCCTGCGTGTAGCCTGGATCCGTGCATTTGATGAAAAACGCCGATGCGCGGTCCTCCTGCTCGGCCAGGTTATCCGCCGTCGTCAGGGGAATAAAGAGGCGGCCTCCTTTGCCGTGCATAACGATTCCTGAGACCTTGAAAACGTGGTTCAGCAGATTGACCGGGTCGCCCACCTTGATTTTCTCCGCCCGCGCATACCAATCGTCCACCAGAACGTCGTACGGACCTTGAAACGGCCCTCCTTCGCGATAGACGAACCCTCCAGTGACCTGGTTCCAGGTCTTCATATCAATGCCCCAGATCAGGCTGAGCCCGTGCGCGGACTCGAATTGGAAAAGGACCGGAGTCACGGCGCGCACATGGGGCAATTGCTGAAGCCTGTTCGCAATCGCAACGGGCATCGGCGCGCTGGTCAGGCCGAGGAAATAGGAGGAATTCGGCGGCTGGACCATGATATCGGCGCCCACCCCCTCAACGCGCGTCGCCGAGTCATGAAGCATGCCGTGGGTCAGGCCAACGACCAGCATGACCATGCCGACTTCGATCCCGACGGCAAGAACGCACACGACGGTCCGGATGGGCCGATGCCAGATGTTCTGAAGGATCATTCTGTGAACCAAAGTCTTAACCCGCGGTTTCTTTCTGCCCGAGCTCGATCACCTTGTAACCCTCGGGCTTTTTGACCACAAATTTATCTGACGTAATTGGCGTATTGAAGGTAACCCTTTCAAAGCGGATTTCCAGGGAATAATCTTCCTGCGGCCTCAAGATCGTGATGCGGCTTGGGTAATGGGCGCCTTGAAACGTCTGATACCTGTCGTACGCAACATCTTCGAGGAGGCGGCCGCCGGACTTAAAAATCTCGACGCGGCGGATTTGGAGCGTCGCAACGTCGAACCAGATCTTGCGCAATAGCAACAAGGAGCCGCTGCCGGAGCCGCGGAGGACTCCGAGCACTTCGTAGCTTTGTCCGTCGCGTTCCGCCTGCTCGATGAAATAGCGGTCGCCCGAGGCAGCCATCGGAGGGACGACGAGAGCTTCGATGATGTGTTGCGGGCGGATGTTTTCAAGCGAGTTTTTGGCGGAGCCGCGATAATGGTTGGCGCCTTCGAACACTTCGTGCTTCGTCGGCAACAGCAGCGTGAAATGCTCTCCATTCGAAGCCATATCGAAGATATCCGTTCCCACCACAGGCGCCTGGCCAATCATCCGAATCCACGCGGGCTTTTTGAAAAGGATGTATCCGCGAATGGCGTGGCGTCGCTTGAGCGCGCGTGAAGCCCCCGAACCGCCGCTCGCCGTCAAACGCACGGTCGCCGTCAGTGTTTCGATCTGCTTGCCCCAGGCATTAACCGCCTTGATCAAGTCCGAAGCCGGAACGACTCGTTCTGCAACTGGCGCAGCGGGCACGGGAGGATAGACGCGCCTGCGCGCCGCACAACCGGCAAGCAGAGCGGCTGCAACCATCGCCAGGAATCCGGTCTTTGATACGCGAAGGAGGAAAATGAAATCCTTATCCAGCCTGCACAACCGCTAGTTTAACAAGCGCCCCGAAGGGTGTCAAACTACGGCTGAAACTACGGCTGAAAATTCAAGCACGGCGCGGGACATGGGCCTTCTTGCCAGGGAATTGCACCGGTCTTTCTTGAGGCGATTATGCGGCGCACCGTGCGGAGGTGTCAGCGGCCGGCGCTGCGGCGGCGCTTGGGCCGGTGATTGAGGTCGAGCTCGATCATCTTGCGGCTGAGCGTGTTGCGATGGATGCCGAGGATTTTGGCGGATTTCGATTGATTGCCTTTATGAGCTTCGAGGACACGGCGAATGAAACGTTTCTCGAATTCGCGCGTCGCTTCTTCAAATCGGATCCCGCGGTCTATCATCTGCCCAATCAGGGATTCAAGCTGGTCTCTCATCACAGTCCTCGTGTCGAAGCTCTTATCGCGCAGGGCGCTTTTTCTCTTGGGCCTTTTTGGCGCTCTCGATGAGCGCGGATTGGAAGCTCTCGAAGCCGGTATGGAACCGCGCCTTCAAATCGGCGGGCATGGCGAGCACCATCACTCGCGCTCCCGTCAGCACATAAGGCGCAAGCTCCGATTGCTCGACTTCCGCGGGTTTGATCGAAAAGGCGACCAGCACCATCAGGAGTATCGAGCCAATCACCACTCCGCGCACCAGCCCGAACAGCCCGCCCAAAAAGCGGTCCGCGCCGGTCAGGTTCGCTTCCTTCACCAGGCGCCGCGCAATCGCGGAGGCAATCGCGCCCACCGCGAGCGTCGCAAGAAACAACGCCAGGAAAGCAAACCCTTTTGCGATGGCATCGGACCGGGTCAGGTCTTCGAACCAGGGCGCCAGCCGGCCATAGCCGAGCGCAGCGACGCCGATCGCCGCGACCAGGCTTCCGAGCGCGATCATCTCACGGACGAAGCCTTCGAACGCCGCGGAGAGCGCGGAAAGCAAGACAATGGCGGCCAGGATCCAGTCAAGCCCGTTCCACGTTCCCATCGTTTCCTTCGGTAGCGTCGGTCGAACGGATCGAACTCAGGCCAGCTCCTGTCCCGTCAATAGCCGGTATGCGTCGCGGTACTTCCGGCTTGTGCGTTCGACGACTTCCGGCGGTAACGGGGGAGGAGGAGGCTCTTTGCTCCAATCGAGCGATTCCAGGTAATCACGAACGGATTGCTTGTCGAACGAAGGCTGTGACTTGCCCGGCGCATAGCCTTCTTTCGGCCAAAACCGCGAAGAATCCGGCGTCAGCGCTTCATCAATCAGAATAATTTCATCGCCGAGCATTCCCCATTCGAATTTCGTGTCGGCAATGATGATCCCGCGGCTTTCGGCGTACTCGCGGGCGCGCGTGTAAAGCTCGATGCTCCGCTCGCGCACGCGCTCGGCGGCGGCATTCCCAATTCTCGCCGCAGCCTCGCTGAAGGAAATGTTTTCGTCGTGTCCCGAGTGACTCTTGGTCGCGGGAGTAAAAATCGGCTCATCGAGCCTCGCCGATTCGCTGAGCCCGGCGGGCAAGGGAATTCCGCAGACTTTTCCTGTGGCGCGATAATCTTTCCAGCCGGACCCCGCAAGATAGCCGCGGACCACGCACTCGATCGGCAAGGGATGCGTCTTTTCGACGAGCATCGCGCGGCCATCGAGCTGATCGGCGTGGCCGCGCAGCGCCGCGGGGAAATCCTCCAGGCGCACGCTCAAGAAATGATTGCGAAACTCCTTGCGATACCGCTCAAACCAGAAACGTGAAAGCTGAGTCAGCACGCGCCCTTTATCAGGTATGCCCTGGCTCATGACCACGTCGAAGGCCGAGAGCCGGTCCGTGGCGACAATCAGCAGCCGCCCATCGTCCACCTGATAGATATCCCGAACCTTGCCCCGAGAAAGGAGCGTCAGGCCGGGCAAGTTCGTTTGAAGGAGCACCGCGGCTCGCATCGTTCCCATGGTCGTCTGCTGAGGGTTGACATTTTAAACGAAAGCGGCGCTTTGTCAACCGATAAAACTTCCTCTCTCTCGGTTCGTCAGCCCGTGCTCTTCATGCCGAAGGCGACTCCGCCGATGGTGATTTGCAGCACGCGAAGAAGGTCGGGACGGGAGCGGAGCGAGCGGCGCCATGCGGCGAGAAAACGAATTTGCAGCAGGTTCAGCGGGTCAACGTAAGGGTTGCGCAGGCGAATAGACTCATCGAGCACGGGATGGTGCTCGAGCAGGCGCGAAGACCCGGTGACGGCAAGCGTCATCCGAACGCTGCGGTGATATTCCTCTTCAATGCGCGCGGCGATTGCGCGGCGAAGCGACGCGGGCTCGACCAGGCGTTCGTACTGGCGCGCGATATAAAGATCGGTTTTGGCGAGCGAAGTCGCGGCGTTATCCACGAGCAACTGAAAGAACGGCCAATGGCGGTACATTTGGCGCAAGTGCGCCAGGCCATCGGGCGAGTGCGCGGCGGAAAATTCTTCAAGCGCGTAGCCCAGGCCGTACCATGCAGGAAGCAGGTGGCGCGACTGCGTCCAGGCGAAAACCCAGGGGATTGCGCGCAAGGCCCCGAGAGCGCCCGCGGGCGAGCGACGCGCGGGCCGCGAGCCGAGACGCAACTGGCCGATTAAATCAATCGGCGTGGCCTGGCGGAAGAACTCAAGGAAGCCGGGCGTCTCATAAACCAGGTTGCGGTAGAAATCTCGGCTTCGCGCGGCCATTTCCTCCGCCCACGTTTCCCAGCGGGCAAGGTCGCGGCCGTTCGCAGCGTCCCGGCGGCGCAGGCGGCCGTCAAGCACGGACGTGGCAAGCTGCTCGAGATTGCGCTCGGCGATATCGAAGTTTGCGTATTTGAGCGAAACGACTTCGCCTTGCTCGGTGATCCGGATGCGCCCGCCCGGTGCGGCATCGGGCTGCGACTGGACACTGCGATGCGACTGTCCGCCTCCGCGGTCAATGGCGCCGCCTTTGCCGTGAAACAAGCCGAGTTCGACGCCACGGTGCTCGGCGACCCGGGCGAGCTGCTTCTGTGCGCGAGCGAGCGCCCAATTTGCTGCGAGATAGCCGCCGTCCTTTACGGAATCCGAATAGCCGAGCATGACTTCCTCGAAATTGCCGCGCGCATCGAGCACGGCCCGATAAGTGACGTCGGCCAGCAAACCATCGAGGATCGCAGGGCCGGCGGCGAGATCGGCGAGGGTTTCAAAGAGCGGAACCACATCGAAAGAGCATTCAAAGCGGCCGGCGCGCCCTGGTTTGAGAAGACCCGCCTGCCAGCCGAGGAGTAGTGCGTTCCACACGTCCGATGCGCGCTCGGTCATGCTCAGGACGTAGCGATGCGCCGCAGGTTCGCCGTACCGCTTCTGAATTTCCGCGAGGGTTTTGAATTCTTCGAGAACCGGACGCGCGGCGGCAGGCCAGCGCCCAGGGCGCGGCCGGCGCCGGAGAAGCGAGCGAATGGAAGCGATGCGCGAGGCTTCATCAGCGGCGGGAAGGCCGTAAGCTTCGATCAGCGCCCCCGCCGCAGCGCGAACGAGCGAGCAATGCTGGCGGAAATCGAGGCTTGCCGCGTGAAAGCCGAAAATCTCGACGACGGCGGCGAGACGGCCCGGCCCGAGGCGCGCCACGCGCGGGCTCGGATGCGCGGTGAGCAGGCGCTCGAGCAACCGCAAGTCGGACAGGAATTGCGCGGGAGTTTCATAACCCTCTTCGGCCAGGCTCCGCGCGAGGCGCAGGCGCCATAGCATGACGCGGATTTTCCGGCGATAGTATTCATTCGGCTGATCGAGCCTCTCGAAGGCGCGAGTAGAAGGCCAGCGGCGCTGCGCTTCGGCAAGGTCTCGCGCGAGGACGCGCACGATCGAGGGCCGGGAGCATGGAAATGACACCACGCTCAGCAGCCGCGTCAGGTAGCGTTCGTAATAATCAAGGATGCTCCTGCGGAGGCGCGCCGCCGCTTCCAGGCTCACGCGCGGCGTGACGTGCGGATTCCCGTCCCGATCCGCGCCCACCCAGGAGCCGAAAGCGAGGAACGGTTTTGCCGGGCGCAAGCGGGGAAAAGCGCGCGCCGCCTCCAGCCGGAATTGATCCCAGAAATTTCCGCCCAGATCGTAAATGGTGCGCTCGAGAAAGACCAGAGCGCTTTCAATTTCAAGCTGCGGCGTCACGGGCCGGTCGCGGACTTCGTCGGTGAGCCAAAGGGCTTCGATCCAGGGATCGATCGAATCGCGAAAGAATTCGGGAGAAGCGGCTCCGAGCGAGTCGAGCGTGTCAAGCGCGCGGCCGAGGCGAAGGATGTGGTTGAATATGCTCCGGCGCTTGGCTTCCGTGGGATGCGCGGTGAGCACGGGCTCAATGCGCATCGAGCGGAGAAGTTTCGCAATCGAGCGCTCGCGCACGCCGGCGCGGGCCAGGTCGCTGAAAGTGTGCCGCAGCGACATCGGCGCGCCCGATGCGGTGCGGGCGTATTGGCGAAGCCGGCGAACGCGCTGGCGCTCTTCCGAGAGATTCACCAGGTGGAAGAACAGGCTAAAGGCGTGCGCCACTTCCGCCGCGCGCCGAGGGCCGAGCCGCGCCGCAGCGCGGCGCGCCTGCTCCATGAGAGCGGGATCCTGGTTCTGCCGAACACTCTTCGAGAGCCGGCGAAGCTGTTCGATCGAGCGAAAGAGCGCTTCACCGCCCTGCTCGCGCGCAATCGCACCAAGACGGGTGGTCAATAAGCGAACTTCTTTGCGAAGAGTCTCGTCCATCGAACGTCTTCCCTCTTGCAGCGCCGCTCATCCGCGTTCCGCAACCTCAGAGCGTGGCGCAAACGATCGCCCTGCGGGCGCCCGGGCGTTACAAATGGCGGGTGAGGGCTTCGCGGACGGCTCCAAGCGTGGGTTCAACGCGCAGCCGCTGGCGATCTTCCTCTGAGGGCGGGCGATGCCGCATGACGTATTCAGTATCCTTCAGCTGATGGCCGGTCAGAATCGCAACGACGTCGGCGTGCCGCTCGATTTTCCCGGAGCGCACGAGCTTCCGGACGCCGGCGACGGTGGCGGCGGAAGCGGGCTCGCAGCCGACGCCATCCTCGGCGAGCACCCTTTTCGCCTCGAAAATTTCCTCATCGGTCACGGATTCGCACATGCCATTCGTCCATTCGAGCACGCGGCGCGCCTTTTTCCAGTTGGCAGGTCTGCCGATCCGAATGGCGGTCGCTTCCGTTGAAGGATTCTCGACGGGGATCAGATCGGGAGACTGCGCCGTCAGGGTTCGATAGAAAGGATTCGCGCCGGCGGCCTGCACGACTACGACCCGCGGCACTTTTTCAATGAAGCCGAATTCCTTCAGCTCGCGGAGACCCTTGCCGATCGCCGAGGCGTTGCCGAGATTTCCGCCCGGAACCACGATGAAATCCGGCGGGCGCCAGGCGCGCTGCTCCATCAATTCAGCGACGATGGTCTTTTGCCCTTCGATGCGGAAGGGATTGACGGAATTCACAAGATACATGCCGAGCGAAGGCGCCACTTCACGCAGAAGACAGAACGCCTGGTCGAAGGTATCGCCGACTTCAAGCACGAGCGCGCCGAAATCGAGCGCCTGGGCGAGCTTGGCGGAGGAAATCTGTTTGTAGGGAACGAAGAGAACGGCTCGCAGGCCCGCGCGTCCGGCGTAGGCGGCCATGGAGGAGGAGGTGTTGCCCGTGGAGGCGCAAGCGACGATGCGCACGCCTTTCGAGGCGGCGCGCGTGATGCAGGCCGTCATTCCGAGATCCTTGAACGAGCCCGTCGGGTTGTTGCCCTGATGCTTGATGGTCAAATGGACCGGGCCGGCCCACCATCCGGCGCGGCGCGTTCCGACGAGTGGCGTCGAACCCTCCGAAAGCGAGACAATCCGCTCGCCCGGCCGGACAAAAGGCAGCAGCTCGCGAAACCGCCAGACGCCGCTGCGGTCAATCGGTTCGCCCGAAAGCCGCCGTTGATGCCAGATGCGCCGCATCCCGTCCGGATCGAACGGGTCGAATTCGCACACCAACTCGAGCAGCCCGCCGCAGTCTGCGCAGGCGACAGCATCCTTTTCCTGCCGGTGTCCGCAGGCTTCTTCAATGCATTGCAAGTAGGCCGATGACATTTTCTGAACCTGGCGCTATCAGTTTTCAGTTCCCGGGCTTCCCTGAAAATCGAGGGCTTACAGCCCGAACTCCTCATGCACGGCGCTGACGGCTTCCTTCACTTCCGACGCCTTGACGGCGAAAGAAATGCTGAGCTCGGAAGATCCCTGCGCGATGGCAATGATGTTGATGCCGCGGCGCCCGAGTGCACTGAAGGCGCGGCCTGCAAGTCCCGGCGTGCCCTTCATATTCTCGCCAACGGCGACGACGATCGCAATTTTGCTCCGGAATTCGAGCGGGCCAACGTATTCGTGGAGCAATTCAAGCTCGAACATCTTTTCGAGCCGCGTCTTCAAGCGCGGCCAGTCTATGGCGTGAATGGCGAAGCATAGTACGTTATCCGCGGAGGATTGCGTGGCCATGAGCGCGGTGACGGACTCGAGGTGCAATCCGTTGAAGACGCGCGTCGCGAGGCGCGGAAAACTCATCGTATCCTTGCCGCTCATCGTGACCAGAACGGCGTCGGTCACGCAGGTCACGGCCTTCATTCCCGGCTGTCCGCTCGAAGCCGAGGGAGCGATCCGGGTGCCTTTCGCCGAAGGGTTGAAGGAGTTCTTGATACGCACCGGAATCCGCTTCTTCATAACGGGCTGAATAGTTTTCGGATGGAGCACTTTCGCGCCAAAGAACGAGAGTTCGATCGCTTCCCGGTAAGACACTTCCGGTAAAATCCGGGCGGAAGGAACGAAGCGCGGGTCGGCGGTCATCACGCCGTCCACATCCGTCCAAATCCAGACTTCACTCGCGTCGAGCGCCGCTCCAAGAATCGTTCCACTGTAATCCGAACCGCCGCGGCCGAGCGTGGTGGCGAGGCCGTCGCGCGTGGCGCCGCGAAAACCCGTGACGACCGGGACGATGCCGCGCCGCCGCAAAGGCGCCAGGCGCTCGCGGGTCTTTGCGGCCGTCTCCGCTTCAAGAGGAGAGGCGTTGCCGAAGTTCTCATCAGTCACAATCAGTTCGGCGGCATCCACGGCTTCCGAGGCAACACCTCTCGAGCGGAGCACCGCAGCGAGGAGTGTCGCGGACATCAATTCACCCAGGCTCGAAAGCGCGTCCATCGCTCGCGGCGTCACCTCGCGGACCAGAGCGAAGCCGGAGCAGAGGCTTTCGAAGCGGCGCAACTGCTCGGCAAGGCGCGGCAGGACCCGCGCCTGCTCCGCCGCGGTGAGCATTTGGTCGGCCACCTCGCGGTGTCGCTGGGCCAATTCGCGGCGCACGCTGTTCCAGTGCCCTTGCTCGCCCTCGCTTGCTTCGTTCGCCGCGCGGATCAGCATGTCCGTCACGCCGCCGAGCGCAGAAACCACCGCAATCACTTCAGAGCGCCCGAGGTGCTCCGCGACAATCTCCGCCACCGCCTTCATCCGCTCGGCGTTTGCGACGGACGTTCCGCCGAACTTCATCACCAGCAACGGCTTCTTTGCGCGGCCCGGCGCGGGGTTTTCCTTGGTCATATCGCTAAAAGTACAGACTCCTCCCGTTCATCGCGCGCCGGAGCGAAAAGGCACGCCCCAGCGCTCAGCGCGTCTTCGTAATGGTCGCGGCGGGTGCGGCGTGATTCGTGGACGGAGCGAACTCCCGCGCCACTTGGATGAATGCTTTGGCGGGCAGTGAAAGATAGCGGTCAGGGCGGTAAACCAGCCCCAGCTCGCGGTAAATCTTCTGGCCGTCAAGCGGAACGAGCTTCAGCTCGCCCGCCGTAACTTCCTGCTGCGCGTAGGACCGGCTGATGACGGAGACACCCAGTCCTGCGCCGACGAATTTCTTGATGGTCTCGACGCTCGCGAGCTCCATTGAGACCTGAATGTGGTCGTGATGGTCGCGCAGCAGCCGGTCAATCACCACGCGGGTGTGGCCCGTCTTGGGCAGGATAAGCGGATATTGCGCAAGCTCTTCGGCGCTCACGCTGCGCTTCTTCGCGAGCGGGTGCTTGCGCGATGCCACCACTTGAACCTCGTCTTTGAACAGCGGAACGATCTCCATATTGTTGGCGCTCAGCGGCAGCGTGACCACCCCCAACTCGATCGCGCCTTCTTGGACCTTCTGCAGAATCTTATGGCTGAAGTTGCGATAAATGCTGATTTGAACCAGAGGATAAAGCTGCAGGAAGCGCGCGAACGTTTTCGGCAGCACGTAGAGGCAGGTTGCTTCGTTCGCGCCGATAAAAAGCTTCCCGCGCGGCGTCTCGTTCAGCTCGGCGATGGCTTGGAGCGCTTCCTTGTGGAGCACAAGAATTTTTTCAGCGTATTGGCGGAGCAATTCGCCCGCCGGCGTGAGCTGGACTTTCTTTCCGCTGCGGTCAAACAGCTTCTCGCCGCACTCCTGCTCGAGCAGCCGCACCTGCGCGCTGATCGCCGGCTGCGTGCGAAATACCTTCTCCGCCGCGCGCGAGAAACTTTCGAGCTTCGCCACTTCGAGAAAACTGGCCAGTTGATCGTAATTCATCGGACTCGCCCGAATCGCAAGGCAGTTATTCTAGCAGGTTCGCGGAGTGTTTGCATGCGGCTTGGGGCTGTCCGAAACAGCTCGCTACCCGGCTTCGACCCTGCTCTGTTGCCCGCGTTCGGGCCAATTCGTCTATGGAAAATCGAACAGATGTCGCGTATCATCTTTCGCTAGCCAGCTTAGTTTTTCACAGGAGACCGGCCAAGTGCTTTGGGGAGACCTACGGATCGCTTCACATTACGACGATAGCGCCGCGGTCACTCTTTTTCATGGCGACCGGCTTGGCCTTTTGCGCCAAATACCGGACGGCCAAAGCCCGCTCATCGTCACCTCGCCGCCTTACAACATCGGCAAGGAGTACGAGAGGCGCGTCGGCTTCGAGGAGTACTTGAGCCAGCAGGCAGACACCCTGCGGGAATGCGTTCGTACGCTCGGGGAGGGCGGAAGCCTGTGCTGGCAGGTGGGGAATCATATAGCAGAAAGCGGTGAAATTTTTCCGCTGGACATTTATATCTATAGGGTTTGTAAAGAACTCGGCTTGAAACTCCGAAACCGGATTGTGTGGTCCTTCGAGCATGGCTTGCACTGCCGTCGGCGCTTCTCGGGCCGATATGAGACAATTCTCTGGTTCACAAAAACAGATCGCTACACCTTTAACCTTGACCCCGTTCGGGTCCCCCAAAAATACCCGGGCAAGAAATACTTCAAAGGGCCGAGGGCTGGCCAGTACTCATGCAACCCGCTCGGCAAGAATCCGGGCGATTTGTGGGTGATTCCAAATGTGAAGCATAATCACATCGAGAAGACATCGCACCCTTGCCAGTTCCCAATAGAGTTGGTGGAGCGACTAATCCTGTCTCTGACGAACGAGGGGGACCTTGTGGTGGATCCCTATGTCGGCGCCGGAAGCACCGCCTGTGCCGCAGTTATTCACCGGCGGAGAGCGGCGGGAGCGGAGATCGTGGCGGACTACCTGAGGCTCGCGCGAAACCGAGTCAGGTTGTCGTGGGAGGGAAAGCTCTCGCGCCGTCCGATAGACCGACCCGTCTACGTCCCCGGCCCTAGGGACCGCATTGCTCAAATGCCGCTGGAATTGCGAGAGGCGAGACGATCCCTTCTGGCGCCATAGCCTGACGAAAAGACGATAATGAAAATTGCGAAGACGCACTCGC
Source organism: Acidobacteriota bacterium (assembly GCA_021828285.1). Lineage (GTDB taxonomy): Bacteria > Acidobacteriota > Terriglobia > UBA7540 > UBA7540 > JAKASG01. Next base: position 34,013 of record JAKASG010000003.1, read on the forward strand.
ATCTCAACGGCCACGAGTGGTTGCTCGTTCACCACCCCGAGGTCTGGAAAGAAATCGAGAAAATCGTAAGCAGCATTGACGCTGAAAAGTGCAGGACCAAGGTCAGCAAGGAAAAGACGATGAAGGGGCGAATTCTCTACTCGCCGATCGAGCTTAACCGGGAGTTTTCCGCACAGTTCAGAAAGGCAGGCTGGCACGAGACCCGCACAAGCTATTGGGTGACCGACGATTACAACCTTATCCGGAAGACCCTGCTTATGGAGCCAGGGCGACAGAAGGATGAGATTGAAGCAACTGGCCGGAGCGCGATTTTTTCGTATAACCAAACCGACTTTGTCAAGAAAAGGGCGGCCGTTGAAGTATAGTTCGGCAAATACAGCTTTGTTGCTTACGACCTATTCGTTAAGCACTTGGCGTTTTACGTTGGCGACGCGATTGACCTGGGAATTGAGATCCTACCCATGAAGGCCATGCAAGGCCATATGTCCTCCGGCCCGGGTTACTACGAAGGCGCGCTATACGACTTGGCGCGGCAAGGAAGAGGCGTACCGGCCGTTCCACTGATCCTGCTAGGAATCGAACCATGAAAAGCTCCCTTCCTCGTCAGCCCGCGCCGAATCTCTAGGCCCCCGAGCCGCTCAGTGCCCGCAGGCGAGCATTCCGTGTTTTTCGGAATATCTTTGGTGGTACTCTTCGGCGCGGTAGAAGACGCCGGCGGGGATGATCTCCGTCACGATGGAGCGGGGATGCTTCGCTTGCTGTTTCCGCTTGGACGCTTCTGCAGCGGCTTGCTGAGCGGGCGAGTGAAAGAAAATTGCGGAGCGGTATTGCGTGCCCACGTCCGGCCCCTGCCGGTTGAGTTGCGCGGGATCGTGCAGCTCCCAGAAAGCGTCGAGAAGCTGATCATAAGTGATCCGAGCGGGATCGAAAGCGACCTCCACGGCTTCGGCGTGCCCCGTGCGATCCGTGCAGACGTCGCGATATGTCGGGTTCGCAAGCGTTCCTCCGGTGTATCCAGCCTGCGTGTCCGCCACGCCCGGCAGCTTGCGGAATTCCGCTTCCACACCCCAAAAACATCCCGCCGCAAATGTTGCTTTTTCCATTTTCCCGTCACCTCTCGGCCATTATACCGCACCCGGGCAGCGCGAAGTTCGCGCTCCCCAAACTCCACGACCGATTCCTTCGACGTGCGCTTTGAGGGCGCCCACCGGCATTCGGCGATGGCAACTCGAAACCTCATGCGCTAAGATGAACCGTTCATTTCGAAATCGCTGCGGCGACATCCGAACACGAAGGGAGATCCATGAAGAGATATTTTCTGCCTTTATTCACATTGGCGGGGTTACTTTGCGCTGCTGTTCCAAGCTTGCGGCCGGCAAGGCTGATGACCTGGTCGCAAGGCCGCTCCATGGTCGTTTCGCGGCTCGGGATTGTGGCTGCGGAGCAGCCGCTCGCTTCGCAGGCCGGCGCTTCAATCCTCGCGGAGGGCGGTTCGGCGGCCGATGCAGCCATCGCTGCGAGCGCCGTCATGGGTGTGATGCAGCCGATGATGAATGGAATGGGCGGCGACGATTTTGCGATCGTGTACAACGCCAGGACGGGGAAGGTGACTGGGCTGAACGCCAGCGGCTGGGCCCCGGAGCGGCTGACTCCTTCCTATCTTCACTCGAAGGGGCTGCAGCACATTCCTGATACCGGAATTCTATCCGTCACCGTTCCGGGTGCTGTGATGGGCTGGTGGGAACTGCATCAGCGCTTCGGCAAGCTTCCGTGGAAGGACCTTTTCCAGCCCGCCATCTATTACGCCTCACACGGGTTTCCTATTCCGCAGTGGGACAGTATGTATTGGCCGGCCTATGCGGGGGTGTTTCGCGCTGATGCCGTTGCGGCGAGCATTTATCTGCCGGGAGGCCATGCGCCCAAGCTCGGCCAGGTATTTCGGAATCCCGAGTACGCTCGCGCGCTCGAGCTGGTTGCCAGCCAGGGTGAGCGCGCCTTCTATGAAGGGAGTATTGCGCAAGCTATTGTGAAGACTTCGCGCGAGCTGGGTGGCGTGATCGAGCCCGAAGATCTGAGCGACTACAAGGCCGAGTGGGTTGACCCGATTGAAACGGACTACCGTGGCTGGAAGGTCTTCGAAATTCCGCCGAATTCGCAGGGCATCGCCGCACTAGAGATGCTGAACATCATGGCCCAATTCCCGCTTTCGACCTACGGACCGGTGAGCACTCGGCGATATCACGTGGAAATGCAGGCGCAGAAATTGGCTTATGCGGACCTTTACCGCTACCTCGGTGACCCGCGCTTTGTCAAGGTGCCGGTTGCTGGAATGATTTCCATGAGCTATGCCCGGGAGCGCGCGAAGCTGATCAATATGGACCAGGCGAAATGCAGCTTTCAACCCGGGATTCCGCCGGGCGCCGGGAAGGTGATCGCGGCAATGCCTCATCCCGGCACCGATACCAGCTACCTCACCGCCGTAGACCGCGACGGCAACATTGTTTCTTTCATTCAAAGTCTCGCGGGGGCGTTCGGCTCGGGAGTGGTCGTGCGCGGATACGGCATCATTCTGCAGAACCGCGCGACCGGATTCACGCTCCGGCCCGGCAGCCCGGACGTTCTGGCTCCTCACAAGCGCCCCTTTCATACCATCATGCCGGCCTTCATGGAGAAAGGTGACCTTCATATCGGATTCGGCGTTATGCGCGGCGGGAATCAGCCGCTCGCCCATGCGCAGTTTGTCTCCGACATCGCCGATTACAAAATGAACATTCAGCAAGCTCTTGAAGCGCCGCGCTTCAATCACTTCGGCCGCGACTGCGGCTACCTGATTGAGAGCCGTGTGCCGAAATCCACCTTAGTAGGCCTTTCGGTCCTTGGATATAATCTGCGAGTCGTGGGGCCTTATGCGGAATTCGTCGGAGGCGGCCAGGCCGTGCTCCATGATTCCGCGACGGGCGTGAACTACGGCGGTTCCGATCCGCGTAAGGATGGTGAAGCGATTCCCCAGCCTTCGCCACATTGACCGTCTTCGCGCATCATGAGGCTGGCACTCGCGCCGTGTCACTGAAGAAAGTGATATATGCCATCGTCGTGCTGTCATGGTGAGCGAATCGAAGCATCGGCTGTTCCTCTAGAGGAATAGGCAAAAGCGGATTCTTCGCGGCGCTCAGAATGGCGGGTTATCGGATGTGCAATTTATTTCGGTAACGCGACACCGGCTGGCACAACGCGCAATGCGCGGCTCTAGGAAAACATCGCAAGCGCGCGCGAGGCGGCGAGGCGGCCGGCGCGAATGCAGTCGGAGATTCCGATGCCGCTGAATGCATTGCCGGCGAGAAACAACCCGGGATGGCGTTCGAGCGCCGCTTCAATCGCCCCAACGCGAGCCTGATGGCCGACCGTGTACTGCGCCATCGCGGAAGGCCAGCGAGAGACGCGCGTCAAGAGCGGCTCGGCGGAAATTCCCAAAATCGCGCGAAGCTCGCCGCGAACGAGCGAGACGATTTCAGCGTCGCTCGTCTGGAGCAGCTCCGGATGGCGCGAACCGCCGAGGAAGCAGCGCAACAGCGCTTTCCCTTCGGGTGCGCGGCCCGAAAACTTGCGATGGACGAATGTGCAGGCGAGCAGCTTGCGGTTTTCCTTCTGCGGCACGAGAAATCCGAAACCCGGCGGAAGCGAGCGGCGGACGTCATCATCAAAAGCCAGCGAGACGATGAGCGCCGAGCTGTAAGGGATCGCGCCCAAAGATTCGGCGAGCTCGGGATCGAGCGTCTTCAGCAGGCGCGCCGATTCGTGCGCGGGCAAAGCGAGGATCACCGCGTCCGCCTTCTCACCGGCTGCGCGATCCGATTCGACGCGCCATTCAGGAGCTCCATCCGTTGGCGCGGGCGCAAGTCCGTTCACTCGCTCGCCGAGACGGACGGACGCTGGCGAGAGCGTTTTCTCAATGGCCTGGATCAATTGTTCCATCCCGCCGCCGAAAGTGGAGAAGAGCGATGGCGGCGCGCCGGTGGCAGGCGCCGTGCGCGCGCGCTTCCTCCGGCTTGACGCGACGGCTCGAATCAGGCTGCCGTGGCGGCTTTCCATTTCCCAAAAGCGCGTCAGCACGGATCGCGCGCTGAGCGCTCTTGAATCTCCGCCGTAAACGCCGGCGAGTAGCGGCTCGGCGATATTCTCCAGCAGGGCGCGGCCGAAGTGGCGCGTGACGAAACTTTCGACGGATTCATCGGGAAACTTTTCACGGCTGCGGTCCGGCGGCGCCATGAATAATTCCGCGGCTGCTTTGATCCTCGAACTCCAGGGAAGAAGCGGCGTTCGAAGCATCGGAGCGAAGCGCATCGGAACCAGCATCATCATGCCTTCCGGCAGGGCTGCCAGGCGGCCGCGATGGAGAACGTAAGTGCGGCGATCGCGGTCGTTCGAGCCGAGGAGCGCATCTCCGAGGCCCAGCTCGCGCGCAAGCTCGGCCGATTCGGGCTTCGCAGTGAGGAAGCTGTCGGGTCCGGCTTCAAGAATGAAACCGTCGGCTGGTTCCGTGCGGATAACGCCGCCGAGGCGCGCGCCGGCTTCAATCAATTGGAATTCGATGCGCGCTCCCGATTGCCGCGCGCGCTCGAGCGCGTGAGTCGCCGCGAGGCCGGAAATCCCGCCACCGATAATGATGACTCGGCGAGGCGAAGCCGGCGCTTGCGATGACGCTTTTATCGCGGACATGAGCAGAAGCTGGATTATGCGGCGAAGCCGCCCGATTCGTTAAGAATTCTCAAGTGGCGCGCTGCCGGGCGCTCATTTCGTGCACCATTTCAATCAACGCGACGACGTTTTCAAAAGGCGTTTCAGGGAGAACGCCGTGGCCGAGATTGAAAATGTGGCCGGGACGCCGGGCGGCCTGGCGAAGTATCCGCTCCACATTCGAGCGAATCACGCGGCGTCCCCCGAGCAGCACGGCCGGATCGAGATTGCCCTGCACGCCGATGCCCGGGCCAAGCCTCGCCCACGCCGCATCGAGATCCTCTCGATGGTCAAGGCCGATCACCGCGCCGCCGGCCTCGGCCAGCGCCTCGGTCAGCGCGGGACTGCCGGTCGAAAAATGAATCACGGGCGCTTCGATGCTCCGGATCAGCGCTCGTGAAAACGGCTGGACGAAAGCGCGATAGTCCGCGGGCGCGAGGCAGCCGGCCCACGTATCAAAAATCTGCACGGCCTGAACCCCGGCGGTAATCTGGCCCTTGACGTAAAGCGCGAGCGCACGGACGAGCCGCTTCATCAGCGCGCGCCAGGCGGCCGGCTCGGTGTACATCATTCGCTTCGTGCGCTCGAAGGTGCGCGATGAGCCGCCTTCGATGAGATAGGAAGCGAGCGTAAAAGGCGCGCCGGCAAAACCGATGAGGGGCGTGTGTGGATCGAGTTGAGCCCGCGTGCGCCGAATGCCTTCATAGAAATATTCAAGCGCGCCGCGAGGATCGGCCTTCGGCATCCGCTCAACGTCGCGGCGGGAGCGCAGCGCCGGATGGACAAGCGGGCCTTCGCCCTTTTCATATTCGATCCTAAATCCCAAAGGCTCCGCAAGGAGCAGCAGGTCGGCAAAAATGATGGCGGCATCAGCGCCGATTTTTTCCGCCGCGCTCACAGTCACTTCCGCGACCAGGTCCGGAGTCTTGCAGAGCTTGAGGAAAGGCGTGCGCGCCCGCAGCCGGCGATATTCCGGCATATAGCGTCCGGCCTGCCGCATCAGCCAGACGGGTGTCACATCCACGCGCTCGAGCCGGCAAGCCTTGAGGAAGCGCGACTCGTTCCACGCTGGCGCCCGCGAGCTTCCGGCGCCCTCCGCCGCATCGTCACGAATTCCCGAGGACGCGTTCGTAGAGTTTTTCATATAGCGGAATGATTTTCGACGCGCAGAACTGATGGTCGGCGCGGGCGCGGGCCGCCTGGCCCATGCGTCGCTGGAGGTCGGCATCGGTCAGGATGAGGAGGGTGCGCTTCGCCATGGTATCGAGGTCGCCGGGCGGAACGAGAAACCCTTCCACGCCGTCCTCAACCACCTCCGGAAGGCCGCCGACGCGCGATGCGACGGGCGGAACGCCGCACGCCATCGCTTCAAGAGCGGCGAGCCCGAAGGATTCGAGCTGGCTCGGCAGCAGCATGACGTCGCCGCAACAGAGTAAATTCTGCACCTGATTCTGCTTCCCAAGGAAATGGACGTCCTTCGTCAAGCCTTTCTCCCGCGCCATCCATTCCGCCACGACGCGGTCGGGGCCGTCGCCGATCATCACCAGCTTCGCGGGAATTTCCTTGCGGACGCGGGAGAAGATTTCGACGACGTCGGGGACGCGCTTGACGGGGCGGAAGTTCGAAAGATGGACCAGAACCTTCTCCCCGTCCGGCGCGAATTCCCGCCGGCGCGTGGCGTGGTCGGCGGGCGTGAAGACATCGCAGTTGACGAAGTTGGGAATGACCTCGATTTCCCGTTTGACCCCAATCTCGCGGAGCGTGACGCCATGGAGATACTGTGAAATGGCCGTGACCGCATCGCTTTCCTCAATCGAGAAGCGGGTGATTGGCAGGTACGAGCGGTCCACGCCGACCAGCGTAATGTCGGTTCCGTGCAGTGTGGTGACGAAGGGCAGGCGGCGGCTCTTGAGCATTGTCCTCGCCAGATGCGCGCTCACCGAATGCGGAATCGCGTAGTGAACGTGCAGCAGGTCGAGCGATTCGTTGACTGCGACGTTATACATTTGGCTCGCCAGGGCCAGCGTATAGGGCGGATGGTCGAAGAGCGGGTAATTCATCACTTCGACTTCGTGGAAATGAATTCGATCCGAGGGCTCCCCAATGCGCACGGGGAGCGCATAACTGATGAAGTGAATGTCGTGGCCGCGGGCGGCAAGTTCAAGCCCGAGCTCCGTTGCCACCACCCCGCTGCCGCCGTAAGTGGGGTAACAAGTGATGCCGATTTTCATAAGTGATTCGCCGGGCGGCGCATTGGACCTTCACTCCGGCACATTGCCCGCCGCCCGTCGCGCAAACCGCAATCAGCACGTAATCATTGGAGCGGCGAGGCACGCCCCGTTAGAAGGGGTGATGACCTTTGCGCCTCGTTTTGGCCGCTTCGTTTTTGAGGATCGTGATGCGCTGGACGGCGCGCCGCCCGTTCTGCTCCCGGAAGTTGACCATCACGCTGAGGCCCGTAGCGAGAGCTGCCCAGCGGACCTTCCTTCCGTTGGCGGTGATGACGCGAACGTGCCGGTTCACGGGAAAGTATTCCGTATCGTTGTTCATCGAGGATTCCACCGTGAGGATTTTGCGCTTCTTATCAAGCGATTGCACAACCCCGGTGAAGTTCTGACGAATGACCGGCGTGGTGTTCTTGTTGATTCCTTTGGGCGCTCTTTTGAAGGGGTGCTGGGCAAGGGCAGGGATTGAACAGAATACAGAGGCTGCGAAAGCGATCGCCGCGATTCGAGCGCTCCAGCGTTCGTGATGGCGCTCCACCCGTCCTCCCAAAGTCCGCACCGATTTTCCAGTTCCTGCCATCGCCACTCAGTCGGCTTTTTCGATAACCTCGAACACCCTCGCGCGCCTGCGAAATGGGTGCCGGTGAACTGCCACCCTTACGGGCCCGGAGATTCAATTCGCATCATCGCCGCTGTTTCCAGCATCGTTTCCGTTCCACTCTTCTTTCGGCGGCCGGCTCTCTTCCCGCTCGCCGTTTTCGCCTTGCTTGTACATATAGCGAATCGAGGCTTTCATCACCAAGAGGTTTGGCTCGTGATTGCGGTTGACCTTGATGCAATTCTTGTCGTACCACTCGATCACGCCTTGGAGGATTTCGCCGGTGTGAAGCACAATGACCATCGGAGTGCGTGCCTGCATTTGCTTGATGTAATAGAAATTCTCGGCGTTCGTCTGCTCAGGCGGAACAGGTTTCTTACGCTGCAGGCGCGACCCCATGTGCTCCTGCACTTCTGAAAGTGACGGTCTGATCAATTTTCGATTCACTGCGGGACACCCCTTTCGCCCCGGGACTCCGGAGCCTCGGCCCGAAGACCGCACCTTCATGCCCTAGAGGATTACGGCATTCAATTCGATGCGAATCCTGACAGCTTGGTTACTTCCGGGCCTCCGCAAACGCCGAAGAAGGAAACAGCACTCTTCGATAGGAAGGAGTCTAACACGGCGATTGCGGCTTTGCAATTCAAACTCGGTCTCTCCCCGTTCGCCGAGATGCAATAGTTTACGCGCCGATTCAATCCTCAAACGGATGTGCAATCCGACGCATGTTGCGGAGTAAAGCAGCCCGTGACTCGCGCGTTTCTTTACTTGCCAGGAAGAGTTGACGCGATGTCCAGGGCCAAGGCCTCGAGGCTGAGTTCGGGATTGATATTGCGGATTCGCTGCCGGTAGGCTTGCTGAAGCCCGGCATGGAGCATCGTGATTCCTCGGAAGCCGAGTTTCACCGCGTAGGAGCGGATCCGAGGCGCGATATCCAGATTGACGAGAGTCTTTCCGGAATCGTCCGCGAGCGCGCGGAGGAGGTCGGCCGCGAGGATCGCGCCGGTCGAGAGCGTCTCGTTCCATTCCGCACGGTTCTCCGCAAGCGTTTTGCTTGAGGAAAAGACGGCACGCCAGTCGGCGAGTTCGGGGGAAGCGCCGGCAAGCGCTTGCACATAGTCGAGCCAGGGGCGGCGCCTTTGTTCATAAAGGGAGAGGTCGAGATTTTTCGCGGCGGCGATGCTGCCTCCCGCGACGCGGACCGCCAGCCTGCGTTGCGGCGGCGTTAGACCGTTCGCTTGGGGGAGATTCTTCTCGATCACCGAATCGTCCGCCGGATGGAAAACAATTTGTCGGCATCTCGAGCGGATCGTTGTCCGCAGCTCGAACGGGTTGCGGCAGATCAGAATGATTCGCGTCGTCGCCGGAGGCTCTTCGAGCATTTTGAGAAGCAGATCGGCCGCTTGCCAGTGGACGCTCTCCGCTTCGTCAATAATAAAGACGCGCTGCGGAAGCTCGAAAGGCATGGTCAAGGCCGTGGCGCGAAGCTCCCGGATTTGCTCGATCAGAATGTAGCCCGTTATGGGCGCGATGAACTGCACATCGAAATAGACCAGCCCTTCAACGCGTGCGCGGGAGTCCTTGATTTCGCGCCGCCTTGCGAGATCTTCTTCCGCGGCCTGGATCATCTGCGCGGCTTTTCGGCAGCGCGCGCACTCTCCGCAGAAATCGTCCTTCAGCCGCTCGCAATTGAGCGCCTTCGCGAGCATAAGAGCGAGCGTTTTTTTGCCGACGCCCTCAGGGCCGGCAAAGAGCAGAGCGCCGGGAACGCGTCCTGCGTCCAGCATCCTCCGGATTTGCTCGACCGCCTCGGTATTCGAAAGAAAATCGCTGAACCCCATCGTGATTCTCGCTTCTCAGCGCCCGCTCGCCCGGCCTTCGCTTCTCGCTCCAAGAAAACCATCCACGACCGCGCGGATTTCCTGCTGGATTTCCCGCACCGGCCGGTTCGCATTGACGATTTTGATGCGGCCGGGATTTGCGCGCGCGAGCTTCAGATATCCGGCGCGCACGCGCTCGTGAAATGCAATGCCCTGGCGCTCGAAGCGCGCCTGGACCGATGAACCGGCCCGCTCGCGCCCCTTGGCGCGGCCGAGGGATTGGTTCGGCGGCTGGTCGAGCAGAAGGGTGAGGTCCGGTTGCGTGTCGCCGCAGATCGCATTGTCGAACGCTCGGACTGTCCCGAATCCGAGCTCGCGCCCACAGCCCTGATAGGCGAACGAGGAGTCGTTGAACCGGTCGGTCACGACCAGAGCGCCTCGCGCGAGCGCCGGCCGGATCACTTGCTCCAAATGCTGGGCGCGCGCCGCGTACATGAGCGCGAGTTCGGCGAGCGGCGCAATGCCTTTCGAGCGCGTCGCGAGCAGTATGCGGCGCACTCGCTCGCCGAGCGGCGTTCCTCCCGGTTCTCGCGTTGCCACAACCGGCCGGCCGCGCCCGCGCAAATAGCGGACCAGCAGGCGATGCTGAGTGCTTTTGCCTGCGCCGTCCGCGCCTTCAAGCGAAATCAGCAGGCCGCGCGACCTCACGCGCCCGGACGCCGTTCTCTGCGCAGATGATTTTGCTGGGTGTTTTCCCGGCATCGCACACGCATCGTAACACCTTGCCCCGCAGGCTCACAACCCTCTCACTCGTTTCTCGGTGTGCCTTGCAGCCGCGCGGAGCCTGTGTCAGGATGGCCCTAACGAACCATGCGCTGGGAGCTGACTCCGACGGATCCTGCGGCGGCCGAAACGCTTCGGCAGGAGCTTGAGATTCCCGCCACGCTCGCCCGTGTAATGGCCGGCCGCGGCTTCGCCGAGCCTGAGCGCGCCTATCAGTTTCTCCATCCCAGCCTCGACCAGTTGCACGATCCTTTCCGCATGGCCGGCATGCCGGAAGCGGTCGAGCGCCTTCGCCGCGCGATTCATGGGCGGGAAAAAATCCTGATTTACGGCGACTACGACGTGGATGGCACCATGGCGGCGGTCGCGCTCCTGACGGCTCTCACGAGCCTCGGCGCGGTAGTCGAGACCTTCATTCCACATCGCACGGAAGACGGCTACGGAATGCAAATTCCCGCGATCGAGCGCGCGGCGGCGCAGGGTTTCCGAGTCATCGTCAGCGTGGATACAGGCATCCGCGAGCACCCGGCTCTCGTCCGCGCCCGCGAACTCGGACTCGATTGCATCGTTACGGATCACCATCTGCCGAAGGAAACTCTTCCGGCCGCCTGTGCCATTTTGAATCCTCACCGAAGCGATTGCCGTTATCCCGATAAGAATCTATCGGGCGTCGGCGTCGCGTTCAAGCTGGTTCAGGCGATGATGGGGCCTGAGATGTCCGAGCCGCTTCTGAAGTCCTATCTGAAGATCATTTCCATCGGCACCATCGCCGATGTCGTTCCCCTGATTGGCGAGAACCGGATTTTCGCGCGATTCGGCCTTGAGGGGCTCGGACGGCCGCGCCAGCCGGGCCTCGAGGCGCTGATCAAGGTTGCGGGGCTTGAGGGTTCACCCATCACCGCCGGCGACGTGGGCTTTCGCATTGCGCCGCGTTTGAATGCCGCGGGTCGCATGGAAGACGCGCGCTCCGTCATCGAGCTCTTCAGCGCTACCGATGCAAAGCATGCGGAATCCATTGCCTTGCGGCTCGACGCTCTCAATCGCGAGCGGCAGCGCATCGAAGACCATATCCTGGCCGCGGCTCTCGATCAGGCGGCTGAGGATTCTGAAATTCCGCGACGCCGCTCGCTGGTCTTTGCCGGCGAGGGTTGGCACCCCGGAGTCATCGGCATTGTCGCGCAGCGCCTCGCTGAGCGCTTCTACCGGCCGACGCTTGTCGTCGGAATGGCCGACGGAACGGGCCGCGGCTCGGGACGGTCTATTCCGGGTTTCAATCTGGATCAGGCGCTTGCGGATTCGAGCAATCTCTTCGAGCGGTTCGGCGGCCATGCGCAGGCCGGCGGCTTCACCCTTCGCTCCGAGCACGTCCCGGAATTGCGGCGGCGTTTTGAAGCCTATGCGCAGCGTGTGCTTCGCCCGGAAGACCTCGAACCCAGACTGAGGATTGATGCCGAGGTCGCTCCGCATGATGTGGATTGGCCCCTCCTGAATGCGCTCGACCGGCTCGAGCCTTGCGGCCCGGGCAATCCGACGCCGGTGCTTCTGGCGCGAGGCTTCACGATCGCCGCGCCACCGCTCGTGCTTCACGAAAAGCATCTAAAATTGAAGGTGAGAGGCGGCGGCAGGATTTATGACGCCCTCGCGTGGAACAAGCGGGCGTGGATGAATTCGCTTTCGGCGGGCCAGTGGCTGGATGCGGCTTTCACCCTTGAGGAAAATCATTACCAGGGCTTTCGCTCGCTTCAGCTCATACTGAAAGATGTGCGCCCGGCGGCTGCGGCCTGAGCCGCTCGAGCGCAGCGGGAAAACGCGACGATGGATTCGAAGCTCCCAGACACCGCGAAACTGGCGGCGCGGCAGAAACGGCGGCAAAAGTGGGCAAGGCGGGGTGTTGCCGCGGCGCTCGCAGTTTCCGCGGCAACCGTCTTCGCGTTCTATTGGCTCGGCCGCAAGCACGCCGCCCCGCCAGCCGCCCCGCCGCCGCACCCGGTTCCCCGCGGCGTTCGCCAGCAGCTCACAGGCTTCACGATGACCCGCTCCGAACGTAACCGCCAGATTTTCCGCATTCAAGCCGCGCGCACGCTCGATTTGAAGCAGGGCGGGACGGTGATACTTCAGGACGTTCTCGTCAAATTCTACGGCGAGCCCGGAGGCCAATCCGACCTTCTTCGCACTGAGCAAGCCGAATACAACGCGCTTTCCGGCGATCTCTTCACTTCACGAAATGTGGAACTCGAGCTGAACGTTCCCCCTTCTGCTTCCTTCGCGCCGGCCGCGAAGCCAGCCAAAACTACTCGCGCCTCCTCCAGCACGCCTTTGCTCGTCAAGACATCCCGCGTCTCCTATCGCCGGCAGGATTCCCTCATCAGGACGGACGCGCCCGTCAAGTTTCAGGTGGGCGCCATCATCGGCACGGCGCAGGGCCTCACTTTTGATACGAGGAACGGCGAGCTCGACCTGATGAAAGACATCGCTGCCAAGTTCGCTTCCCCTACGGGCAAGCTTTCGGCGTTTCCCGTGCACCTGACGGCGGCTCATCTGCATTATTCGAAAGAGGAGCGGACTGCGCTCCTCACCGGACCGGTCACAATAACCGAAGGATCTTGGAAGGTTACCGCCGGCGATGCGGTGATTGGCCTCAACGCTCAAAACCAGGTGACTGCGGTTTCGCTTTCAGAGGGCATTACGGGTAACGAGCATGGCCCATCGGGCGTGGCGAGCTTCAATGCTCGGGGAGCGAACCTCCATTTTCTGCCGGGCGGCGGACTTCGAAGCCTTCTGGCTGAGGGTAAGGTCAGCGGCAGAAACCAGCAAGAGGGGAATCTCAGTTTCCTTCAAGCGGACCGGGTCGAAATTGAATTCTCCGGACCGCAAGCGAAACCCGCCGCAGCAAACCTTCAAGGGAACGTGGTATTGACCTTCCTGCCCGCTTCTTCGCGCAACGCCTCGGCGGCTGTCCCGAATCAATTTTCGGCCGATGCGGCGGGTCAGGAGAAGCTTGTTTGCCAGAATCTAACTCTCCTTTTTCGCTCCGGCGGCCGAAGTCTTAGGCGCGCAGCGACGAGCGGGCCTGGAACCGTAACGATTTATCCGAGAGGCGCGGAGACGGGCGGCCGCGTGATTGACGCCGGCCGTTTCGCAATGGATTTCGACCATCAAAGTCGAATTCGTACGCTCATCGGAAGTGAGGGCACGAAAGTGACATTGTTGCCCACCCCAGCACGCGGGGCGAAAAGCTCGCCGGTGATTACGACTGCGCAGGATTTGACGGCTGAATTCAATCCGCAAACGCAGGTCCTGACGAGCATGACTCAGCAAGGCAATTTTCGATTTCAACAGAGCGAATGGCGTGGCTTCGCGTCGTCCGCAACTTATTCCTCCTCGGGACAGAGCGTCACGTTGACGGGAGAGCCGCGGATTAAAAACGCCGGCACCTGGGCTCAGGCGCGCCACGTTCGAATGGATTTGCAGCAGGATCGAGCCGTCGCCTGGGGCCGCGTCCAGGTGAGCGAATCCCAGACGGGCGGGAGCGCGGCGGATGAGCAGGCTTCCACACTGCCGGCGAGCGTCCTTGCCGACCGCGCGGTCTTCAATTGGAAGGATAACGTCGCTGATTACGAGGGCCATGTGCGCGCCTGGCGGGATGACGACGTGCTGGAAGCGCCTTCGCTCGAAGTCGACCGCTTGAACCGTCAGCTTATCGCTGGCTCGGGCGTAGTTTCTTCATTTCTCGAGCCCGCGGCCTCAATGGCCGGCCGGCCGGCGCCCACTGGCCGCGATTCCCGCCTGCCCGTCACCGTACGGGCGCGCCATCTCACTTACAGCGACCGAACCGGCACAGCCGTTTATCAGGGGGATGTGCGGCTCGCGACCGAAGGCGCCACCCTTCGCTCGGATCGAATGGAGGTTCACGTGGCGCGCGGCCAGGGCGGGAATGGCGTGGCGCTCGAGAGGGCAGTCGCCACAGGCCACGTCCGGGTGACGGAACCCGGGCGCCGCGCGACAGGCGATCGCGCCGTTTACACGGCGCAGGACGGCAAGATCGTGCTGACGGGCGGTCCGCCGCGCCTCACGGACGCATCGAAAGGCCTTGTGACCGGCCGGCGTTTGACATTCTTTATCCGCGGTGATAGGTTGCTCGTGGATGGGGGGAACGGATCACCCGCCGTCACCACTCACCGCGTCGCCCAATGAGCCCCCATGCAGACGCTCGCCACATTCGAGCTTACGAAGTCCTATAAGGGCCGCAAGGTTGTTGACAACATCAGCATCGAAATCAGCCAGGGTGAGGTGGTCGGGCTGCTCGGCCCGAATGGCGCGGGGAAGACGACGACTTTTCAGTTGATCGTTGGGCTGGCTTCTCCCGATTCCGGCCGGGTGCTTCTCAACCGCGCCGACGTCACGCATCTTCCCATGTATTTGCGCGCGCGCAACGGGATCAGCTATCTCCCCCAGGAGCCTTCGATCTTCCGCAAGCTCACGGTCGAGGAAAATCTCCTCGCCGTGCTTGAGACTTTGCCGCTCCATGACCGTCAGCGCCGCGAACGGATGGAGGAACTGATCGCCCTCCTTGGCCTCGAAAAGGTCCGGAGAAATTATGGCTATCAATTGTCGGGCGGAGAGCGCCGCCGCGTTGAGATTGCGCGCTCGCTCGTGATTTCTCCCTCCTTCATGCTCCTCGATGAGCCGTTTTCCGGCATCGATCCGCTTGCGGTACTCGATATTCAGGACATCGTCGTGCGCCTGAAAGGCTCCGGTATCGGAGTTCTGGTGACGGATCATAACGTGCCGGAGACGCTGCAAGTTACCGACCGCGCATATATAATTATGGGGGGCAGGATATTCCGCTCTGGAACGCCGGAGGAACTGGGCAACGACTCGGAAGTCAAACGGTTTTACCTCGGCGAGAAGTTTCGGTTGGCAATCTGATGGGCAACTATGAGCCGAGAATCGGACTGAGCCTCAAAGTCGCGCAGAAACAGATTCTGACGCCGGGCTTGGTGCAAATGGTTCGCCTCCTGCAGCTCAACAATCTTGAGCTGACGGAAGCGATCAACGAAGAATTGATGGCGAATCCCGTCCTCGAGGTGGTTTCCGACGCGGCGCCCTCCGCTGACGAAACGCAAAAGGACCCGCTTGAGGTTCTGCCTTCAGGGAACGGAAACGCCCAAGCGGATGGCGATGAGAAGCGCGACTCGTTTGAGGAGACCGATTTCGGAAATTTCTTTTCCGAATACCTGGATCCCGGTCACAAGTCGCCGACCGCAGAAATTCCGGATGGGCTTCTGGAAGGCGGAGGGTTTCACACCGAAGGTGGCAGCGACTTTCTCGAGGCGGAAGTTGCCGAGCCGGTTACGTACGAAAATTTCCTTTCCCAACCCGCGTCCCTGCACGACCATCTCGAGTGGCAATTGAGCCTGAGCGATTGCACGGAGGCCGTGCGCCGGGCGGCTTATTCGGTCATCGGCAATCTCAACGAGGACGGATACCTCGCCGCGACGCTTGAAGAAGTCGTGCGAAGCGGCGGCCACCTGACGGAAGACGTGGAAAAGGCGCTCGTTCTCGTGCAGACATTCGATCCGCCGGGCGTCGCAGCCCGCGATTTGCAGGAGTGCCTGCTCATTCAGCTCCGCTCCTATCCGGCCGAAAGCAAGCTGGCGCAGCAGATCGTCCAGGACCATATGAAGCAGCTCGAAAACCGGCAGTACCGCGAGATCGCGCGGGCGCTCGACCGGCCGCCTCATCTCATCGAGCGCGCGGTCGAGCTGATTCGCAATCTCGATCCCCGCCCCGGCCTCCGTTACAACAAGGCCGATCCGAAGACCGTCCGCCCCGATGTTTACATCTTGAAGCAAGGCGACGAATATCTGGTGCGCTTCGACCAGCAGGGGTCGCCGCATTTGCGCATCAGCCCCCGTTACCGGCGCATGCTGCGGGAAAACGCCGGCGACCGCGAGCTGCGCAATTACATCAAGGAGCGGTGCAACTCCGCCTTGCAGTTGATGAAGAATATCGAGCAGCGGAAGCATACCATCGTGCGCGTGTGCGAGCTGATCATCCGGCGGCAGCGCGAATTTCTGGATAAAGGCATCGCTTATCTTCGCCCCATGATGATCAAGGAAATCGCCGAGGAGCTCGGTGTGCATCCTTCGACGGTCAGCCGTGCTGTGGCCAGCAAGTATGCGCACACGCCGCAGGGCGTTTTCGAATTACGCTACTTCTTTTCGGAATCCGTGCAAGGCCCGGCGGGCGGCGCAACATCTCTGATCAACTTGAAACGGCTGGTGAAAGAAATCATCGAACGCGAGGACAGCGTCCATCCGCTGACCGACGAGCAAATCACCGCCCTCCTGCACCAGCAGGGATTCAGCGTCACACGGCGCACGGTCGCCAAATATCGCGAGGACATGCGAATTCCGAGCACCCACCACCGACGGGTCAGACCTTGAGCGCCCGCAGAACATCCGCTTCCGGCTCCCGGAGGATTTCCATGAAGATCGAATTCACAGGACGTCAAATGAATGTGACGCCTGATCTGCAGGCGTTCGCCGAAGAGCACATGAAAAAATTGCGCCGCATCCTTCGGAGTGCGCCGGAAGTCCACGCCATCCTCACCGCGGAAAAGCACCGGCGCAAAGCCGAATTCACGCTGAAGTTCCGCGACCATACGCTTATCGGTATCGAGGAAACGCACGACGCCCGCGCTTCCATCAAAGGCGCGATTGAAAAAATCGAGCGCCAGGCCGTTCGCCTTTTCGAACGCCGCCGCTCCCGCAAGCGCCGACCCAGGCCTTCGACCGCCGTCTTGTTCAACGTGCTTTCTCCGGCCAGCCACGATCACGAGGATCGTCAGCCGCTTGAAGTGGAGCGTGTTCCGCTCAAACCTCTAAGCGTTGGCGAAGCGATCGAATGCCTCGATGAGGCTTCTCGCGGCGTGGTGGTTTTTCGCAACGCGGAAACGGAGCGTGTCAACGTCGTCTTTCGCGCGCCGGACGGCCGGCTGACACTGATCGAGCCGGTCTCATAGAGGCGTCGCTTTGCAGCGACTGTGCTGGCTCGCGGAGACGGTGCAGACTTCCCGTCGTTCGTGAGCTGGGCGCCTCCGGAGATTTTTCTCTCGCGCAGACGCAAATCGGCCGGGTCGCCTTCGCTCCGTGGCACTGGTTTCGAAGTCCATGAAAAAGCTGCTCAGAAAAAAGTCTGCTCGCCAGTTTGTCGTGATTACTGGCATGAGCGGCTCGGGCAAGGGCTCCGTCCTCAGGAACTTCGAGGACCTCGGCTATTATTGCGTAGACCATCTGCCGGTAAATCTCGTCCCGAACTTCGCCGATTTTTGCGCTGCGCCGGGCAGCGACATCGACCGCGCCGCCGTCGTCGTGGACATTCGCGAGGGGGAAGCGCTCAGCCGCCTTCCGGACATCTATCACAGCCTGCACCGCAACGGCCTGCATTCTTCGCTCGTTTTCCTTGAAGCCTCAGACGCCGCGCTCCTTCGCCGCTTTGAGGAGACTCGCCGCCCGCATCCTTTGGGCCGCGATTTGCCGGTTCGCCAGGAGATTCGCCTGGAGCGCATGCTTTTGAAGCCCATGCGGCGTCTCGCCACTGTCGTCATTGACACAACCCGCATGAACGTCCACGAGCTGCGTGACTCGATCGAGGCGCGTTTTGGCGCGCGGCGAAACCGCATGGCGATGCTCATTTCCGTGTTGTCTTTCGGATTTCGTTACGGCGTCCCTGCTGATGCGGACATGGTTTTTGATGTGCGCTTCCTGCCCAATCCCAATTTCGTGGCCGGCCTGAAGAACAAAACCGGCCGCAGCCCCGCGGTGCGCAAGTTCATGGATTCTTATCCCGAAACGCGCGAGTTCGTTCGCCGTCTGATGGAATGGCTGCTTTATCTCATGCCGGGTTTCATTCGCGAAGGCAAGAGCTATCTAACCGTCGCCATCGGCTGCACGGGCGGGCGGCATCGCTCCGTTGCCATCGCCGAGCAAGTTGCCGCCCAGCTTGCGGCCGAGGGTTACAAGGTGAAGAGTTCGCACCGCG
Source organism: Acidobacteriota bacterium (assembly GCA_021828285.1). GTDB lineage: Bacteria > Acidobacteriota > Terriglobia > UBA7540 > UBA7540 > JAKASG01. Next base: position 52,219 of record JAKASG010000003.1, read on the forward strand.
ACCTCGGCCGCGCGGGCGCTTGATCGAGAGGAGATTCGTTTCTGCCGCTCACGCTTGCGATGGACATCGGCGGAAGCAGATTTCGCCTCGGCCTTTTCGCTGAAGATGGCGCCCGCCGTTCTCTTTTTGAGGCTGAAACGCTCCGATCGGGTGGCCGCGATTGGATGCTCGCCCAGCTCCTTGAGCGCGGCCGCGCTCTTTTGGCGGAAGCTCCGGCCGCCGTCGAGGCCTGCGGCATCAGTTTTGGCGGGCCCGTCGATTTTGAGCGGCAGAGCGTCACATCTCTTCGCACGCCCGGCTGGAAGGATTTCGAGCTGGCCCGGTGGGCTCAAGAGAATTTCGGCATTCCCGCACGCGTTCTGAATGACGCGAAAGCCGGCGCCTGGGGTGAATTTCGCTATGGCGCGGGCCGTGGCAAGAATTCCCTCGTTTACATCACCTTGAGCACCGGCATTGGCGCCGGATTGGTTTTGAACGGAGAATTGGTTTTCGGGAAGGACGGCCTCGCCGGTGAAATCGGCCATCTTCCCTTGCTCGATGGCGGACCCAAATGCGATTGCGGGGGCCGCGGCTGTCTTGAAACCCTCAGTTCCGGCCGCGCCATCGAGCTGCGCGCCCAAGCCCTTGCCTGCCGCCAGCCGGAAACCCTGGCGCGCGTCATTCAGTTGAGCGGAGGCGACGTTTCCCGAATCACCGCGAAAGCCGTCTTCGAAGCCGCCATGCAGAAGGAAGAAGGCGCACTGTTCATCGCCCGCGAGGCGACCCGCTGGCTCGCTCGCGGCCTGATGGCTGCGATCCGTCTCTTCAATCCCGATGTCATTGTTCTCGGAGGCGGCGTCTCGCAGGCGGGCGAGGGGCTTATGCAACCGCTTTCGAAAGCACTTGACGATCTGGCTGCTCCCAGCCTCCCTTACTCGACCGAAATCGTCCTCACACCTTTGGGGAATTACTCTCCGCTCTTGGGAGCGGCGGCAATTGCCTGGGACCTCACTCGCGCTGCCCAGTACCCGATTAGTTAATAGATTTCACTCCGCAGGGAAGTGACGCAATCATCTGATTTTACTAGACTTATACGTTGCCCGAGCACGCCTTTCGCCGAATTCTGATTTCCTTGCTTGACGCCGCAAATCGCGAAGAACTAATATCGTAAGCGCGCCCCGGGTCGTTTGTGCCCCAGGCGAGTTTTCCGCATGGCCAAAGTCAAACGCCTGCTGCGATTTGTCCGTCCTTACTCGTTACCCTTCATTGCATCGCTGATTCTGATGGCGGTGGTTGGAGCGTGCGAAGCCCTGCGCGCGTTCCTCATGGGCCCGATTTTTAACCAGGTGCTTCGCCCGGCGAATGATGCGGGGCGCACGCTTCTGTTCGATTTGCCCATCAGCCATCGTCCGGTGTATCTTCAGGAATTTTTCCCGGAGCGCATCCACAACGTCTGGACCATCGTCGCTCTGGCCTTCATCATCGTCACCATCGTTCGCGGCCTTTCGGAATTCCTCGCCACCTATCTGATCAACTTGGTCGGGCAATCGGCCGTGCGCGACCTCCGCAATCAGCTTTACACGCGGATGGTCCAGCAATCGCTCAATTTCTTCACCGAGAACCCGACCGGCCGCCTGATGTCGGCCGTCAGTAACGACACGGACAAGATCCAGGACGCTGCTTCGAACGTCTTGTCGAATCTCCTGAAGCAAACCTTCACGCTCGTCTCAATGCTGGCCGTGATGTTTTATGTGGACTGGCGCCTGTCGCTCTTCTCGATGCTGCTCATCCCGCTCGTTGTCTATCCTTCGGCGAATATCGGCCGCGCGATCCGCGCTTCGAGCGCTTCGAGCCAGGATAAGATGGCGGAAATCAACCGCCTCGCGCATGAGACCTTCGCCGGCATTCGCATCGTCAAAGCCTTCGTGATGGAGCATCTTGAAATCGCCCGCTTCAAGGCCGCTACCGAGCGGCTGCTCAAGAGCAATATGCGCTGGGTCCGCGCCCAGGCGGCGACGGCTCCCTTGATGGAGATTCTCGCCGCGGTGACCATCGCCGGCCTTCTGCTTTACGAACGGAATAAGATCGCCCACGACACCCAAACGATCGGCATGTTCGTCGCTTTCATCTACGCGCTCTTCAAAGCTTCCGAAGCCGTCAAGCGCCTCACCGGCGTCAACAACTCGCTTCAACTTGCCATCGGCGCTTCCGACCAGGTCTTCCGATTTTTGAACGTCACGCCTGAGCTCACGGACCGCACGGGCGCCACGCCGGCGCCGACCTTCAGCCGCGACATCGTTTTTGACGGGGTGGACTTCGAATATGAGCGCGGGGTACCGCTCTTGCGCAATGTGAATCTCCAAATCCGCAAGGGCGAGATCGTGGCGATTGTAGGTTCGAGCGGCGCGGGCAAGACGACGCTGGCCAGCCTCATTCCACGCTTTTTTGACGTGACCCACGGGCGCATCCTCATGGACGGTCGCGACCTCCGGGATATCACGCTCAGCTCCCTGCGCTCCCAGATCGGCATGGTCACGCAGGAAACAGTCCTCTTCAACGATACCGTTTACAACAACATTTGTTACGGCAGCGGCTCGCGACACAGAAGCGAAGTGGTGGCGGCGGCGCACGCGGCCCTCGCCCACGATTTTATCGAGCAGATGCCCGGCGGATATCAGGCCGCCATCGGCGAGCGCGGCCAGAGGCTCTCCGGCGGCCAACGCCAGCGGATAGCCATCGCCCGCGCGCTTCTGAAGAACCCTCCTTTGCTGATTCTCGATGAGGCGACTTCCGAGCTCGACTCGGAATCGGAGATGCTCGTCCAGAAGGCGCTCAACAATTTGATGGTCGGCCGCACCGTCCTCGTCATCGCGCACCGCCTTTCCACTGTCCGCCGCGCCGACCGCATCATCGTTCTCGATCGAGGCACGATTTCGGAAGTTGGGACGCACGCGGATTTGGTCAGTCAGGGTGGCATTTACCAGCGGCTTCACGATCTTCAGTTCGTGGACGCGGAACCGTAGCGCCGCGGTGTCGGCGGCATTTCTTCGGGCCGGGATGCGGGCCGCTCAGAGATTGCGGATTTCAGACTCTGCGGCTCGTCCTGAAAGTTGAAAGCAGAAGGTTTCCATGATTCGCAGCATGACGGGTTACAGCAGCGCTCAGCGCGAGGACGACGGCTTTTCCGTCGGCGTGAACGTCAAATCGTTGAATCACCGTTACCTCGACATCCTGCTCCGCTCGCCTGCGGGCGCGGAGCCGCTCGAGCCGCTGATCCGGCAGGCGGTCAAGGAGCGCGTCGCTCGCGGCCGCGTCGAAGTGGTGGTCAGCATCGGGTGCTCCGGCGCCGTCGGAGCGCCTATTAATTACCGCCTGCTTGAAGCTTACGCCGCGGCCTGCGTGCGCCTTCGCGAAGGCGGCCTTGCGGGCGCGGAAACGGACCTCGCTTCGCTTCTTCGCCTTCCCGGCGTCATCGCCGCGCCGAACGGCCATCTACCGCCGGAAGATTTCGATCGGGTCCGCGGGCTCCTTGCCGCGGCGCTTGAAGATTCGCTCGCCGCGCTGAACGCCATGCGCGCCCGCGAGGGCGAAGCGCTCGAACGCGATTTACGAGCTCGGCTGGCCCGGCTCGGAGAAATCGAAGCCGAAATCGGCCGGCTCGCGGGCCGCGTCACGGAGGTGGTTCGCCGTCGTCTTGAAGAGCGTGTCCGCGAAGTTCTCGGCCTCGTGGAACTCGACCGCAGCCGTCTGGCTCAGGAAGTCGCTTATCTCGCCTCGCGCTCGGACATTGCCGAGGAGCTGACGCGCTTCAGAAGCCATCTCGAGCAGGCGGCGAAGCTGCTCGATGAAGGGACGGAGATTGGCAAAAAGCTCGATTTTCTGCTTCAAGAAATGAACCGCGAAGCGAATACGATTCTTTCGAAGACTTCGGACGTCCCTGAAGTTGGCATGGCGCTCGGCGAGCGCGCCATCGAAATGAAAGTGGAGATCGAAAGACTGCGCGAGCAGGCGCAAAACGTCGAATGAATCGAACGGGCCGTCAGAAGCCGGTGGCGCGCCGGGGAAACCTGATCGTCATTTCCGCTCCCTCCGGTGCGGGCAAGACCACGCTGGTCCGCCGTTTGCTCGCTTCGGTCCGCGGCATTCGCTTCTCCATTTCGCACACCACGCGCCCGCCGCGGCCGGGTGAGCGCGAAGGGCACGACTACTTTTTCGTCGCTGAGGCTCGCTTCAAGCGCATGATCGCCCGGGGCGAGTTCGCCGAGTGGGCGCAGGTCTTCGGACATTTTTATGGCACAAGCTGGCGGCAGCTTCGCGCCAGGCAATCGGCGGGCGTGGATGTGCTCCTCGATATTGACGTTCAGGGCTGGCAGAAACTGAAGCCGAAACTTAGCGAGACGGTCAGCGTCTTCATATTGCCGCCCTCTTTTTCCGTGCTGGAGGACCGGCTCCGCCGCCGCCGCAAGGACCCGCCGTGGGAAATCGCCCGCCGCCTGGAAACGTCACGGCGCGAGGTGCGGCATTGGCGCGAATACGATTATTTGATTGTCAACGACGATGAAAATCGCGCAGCGACCGCTTTGCGCTCGGTGGTTCTCGCCGCGCGCTTCCGCCGCGCCGCGCGCAAGGAACAGGCAAGGAAAGTTCTCAAAACATTTGGAGGATAGATGAATCTCCCACAAGGAATGGACAGTAAATTTCGCCTTATTCTTATCGCGGCCAAGCGGGCGCGGCAATTGCAATCCGGCGCCAAGCCGCTCGTGCAGTCGGCTCAGAAGAAGGTCACGAAAATCGCGCTGGCGGAGGTCGGGGGCGGGCTCATCCCTTTCGAAATTCTCGAGTCTGCAAACGATCACCGCACGAGGGACCGGAAATCGAAATCCTAACGGGCGTCCCGACGAATTCTTTGCGCTCGTCCAGAAGGCCGGCCTTCCTGGCGAAGCGAAGAATCTGGTCTTGCTCTTTGCCGCAGGAGCGGTGCATGGGCCTCGAGTGCGATGACTGAATCAGCCAAACCCGCGCGAATCGCCGTGGGCGTTTCCGGCGGCATCGCGGCTTATAAAGCCGCGGAACTGGTGCGCGCGCTTCAGGACCGCGGAATCGAAGTGCAAGTCGTGATGACGCGCGCCGCGTGCGAATTCGTCCGCCCGCTGACCTTCGCCGCGCTGACCGGCAGCAAAGTCATCACGGAAATGTTCAGCGGGGAAGCGGCTGAGCCGAACGTCGAAAGCGCCATCGAACACATCGCCGTCGCCCAGCGGATCGAAGCGCTCGTCATCGCGCCTGCGACCGCTGACGTCATCGCCAAGCTCGCCCACGGCATGGCGGACGATTTCCTCTCGACGCTCGCGCTCGCCACGCGCGCGCCCATCGTCGTCGCCCCGGCCATGAACGTCGTGATGTGGGAAAGCGCCTCGACCCGGGCGAATATTCAGGTTTTGCGCGAGCGCGGAATCAAAGTGGTCGAGCCGGAGGAAGGTTATCTTGCTTGCGGCATGACGGGCGCGGGCCGCCTTGCCTCACTCGAATCCATTGTCGCGGCCCTCCTGAGCGCGCTCGGCCTCTCGGAAGACTTGAAGAATGAGACCGTCCTCGTCACCGCCGGTCCCACCGAGGAAGCGCTCGATCCCGTCCGCTACATCAGCAATCGCTCCTCGGGCAAGATGGGTTACGCGCTGGCCGAAGCCGCCCGCCGGCGCGGCGCAAACGTCGTTCTCGTCAGCGGTCCGGTTCGTCTCGACCCTCCCGAGGGCGTCCGTCTCGCGCGCGTTCGTTCGGCGGAAGAAATGGCGGAAGCCGTCCTGCGCTTTCTCGGTGAGGCGACCGTCGTTTTGATGGCCGCCGCTGTCGTGGACTTTCGTCCTCTTCGCCCGAGCGCGCAAAAATTAAAGAAAGAGAACGGCGCGCCTTCGATCGAATGGATTTCCACGCGCGATATTCTCAAGGAAGTCGCCTCGCGCCGCCGCGCAGGCCGGATCGTCGTCGGCTTCGCCGCGGAAACGGATCGCGTGCTCGAAAATGCCGCCGCCAAAATCCGCTCAAAGCGTCTCGACATGATCGTGGCCAATGACGTGACACAACCAGGCGCCGGCTTCGACGCCGACACCAACATCGTCACGTTGGTTTTTCCGGACGGCCGCGCGGAAACGCTTGAGAAAATGCCGAAGCGCGAAGTCGCCGGCCGCGTTCTCGATGAAGTCGTCCGCCTGCGTGCCGCAAACAAAGCAAAAGGTGCGCCGGCTTCGCGGTCGCGCAAGCGCTGAGTGATTCCGTAATGGCCCGAGTTCGCCTGGATTTTGCCCGCTGCGGGCGCCGATGAAAGCAAATCCAATGGACGACCGTCTCCTTCAGGAATTGAGCGCGTGGCTCGACTTCTACCGCGACATGGGATTTGAAGGTCTTTACCTGCCTCCCGTTTCCGAGCGGACCCGAAGCTCACCCGCCACGAATTCCGCCGGAGGTTCCGCGCCCGGTCCCTCCGCTGCCTCCGACGCAACGGATTCAAATGAACCGTCTGGCGCCGCCCCGGCGCTCGGCATGTTGCCGCCCCAGAGCGCGCAAAAAGCGAATGCGGCGCCGCTTCTTCCCGCTTCTTCGCGGAACTTCTCACTTTTCGAGCCTGCACCCCCTCCGCCCAAATTGAAAGAAACGCTCGATGAAATTCGCTTCGATTTGGGCGATTGCCACCGCTGCCGCCTTTCGCAAGGCCGGAAGACCATCGTCTTCGGCCAGGGAAATCCTCGCGCGGAACTCGTTTTCGTCGGCGAAGGTCCCGGCGCCGATGAAGATGAGCAAGGCCTTCCGTTCGTCGGCCGCGCGGGACAATTGCTGAACCGGATGATTCAGGCGATTGGATTGCGCCGCGAAGAGGTTTACATCTGCAACGTGGTCAAATGCCGGCCTCCGGGCAATCGCACGCCCGCGCCGGATGAGATCGAAACGTGCTCGCCTTTTCTTTACCGCCAGATCGAAGCGATCCGCCCGAAGCTCATCTGCTGCCTCGGCGCGCCTGCGGTGCGGACCGTGCTCGGCGTCAAGGAAGGCATCACCAAAATTCGCGGGCGCTTTTACGAATACGCCGGCGTAAAGGCTCTCGCCACCGTGCATCCCGCTTACATCCTGCGCAATCCGCGCGAAGAGAAAATTTTGCGGGAGGATTTCGAGAAGATCCGCGAATTTCTCCGCGCTGCGCGCTGAATCCCGTTTCACCATCGAAATGCCGGCTCACCGGCGTGCTAACATATCCTGAAGCTCCCCGCCGTTTTTGTGCCTGGACCGGCGCGGCAGTGGAAGAGGCGCATGAAGTTTCGCGATAAACTGCTCGACGCACGTCAACCTCTCATCCTTTTTGAGATGGTCCCGCCTGTGGCCGATAAGGCCGGAGCGCTTGAGGCCGCGGTCGAAGACGCCCGGCGAGTGCACGGCCGTGTGGACGCCTTTAATCTTCCTGAAATTCGCGACGAATCGCGCGGGGTGGATCGCACTTACAAATTTGTGCCGCGCGTCGAGCCGCGGACGCTCGGCGGCGAAATTTACCGGCGGCTTGGCGCGGAAGTGGTTCTCAATCGGTGCGTCGTTTGCGAGCCGGATCAGTTGGCGTGGTGGCGGGAGACTCAGGAAATGGCGCCGCTTTCGAACGTGATTCTCGTGGGCGGCGAATCGAGCGAGGTTCGGTATCCCGGTCCGAACGTGGCGGAAGCCGCGCGGCAGATTCTCGCGAGCGGCACGCCGGCGACGCTCGGAGGCATCACGCTGCCGAATCGGGCGCAGGAAGCGGAGCGAGTGCGGCGCAAGCAGGCCGCTGGGCTGCGCTTCTTCACCACGCAGATTCTCTTTGATTCGAACGATATCGTCTGGCTGATTCAACGCTTGAACGGTCTTGAGGCGCGCGTGTTTTTGAGCTTCGCCCCCGTCAGCCATCCGCGCGACGTCCAGTTTTTGCGCTGGCTCGGCGCCGATGTTCCGGCCGAGCTGGACGAGTTTCTGATTCAGAATGCCGAAGGAACGAGCGCGGATAACGACGCGAAGGCGGAGCGGTCGCTTGATCTGGCGCAGCGCATTCTGATGGACGTCTTCGATAATCTCCCGCCCGATCCGCCGCCCCTGGGCCTCAATATCGAGCACATCAACCGAAGAAATTTCGCTTCCGCCGTGCGCATGGTCGAGCGATTGGGCCATCTTTATTCAAATCTCCTTGCGGCGCGCGGAAGCCCGAGCCGAGGGTGATTCCGCATGAGCCCGAAGCGCAGCGAAAATCTTGTCAACGTTGCGGTGATCTCGGCGATTCGCCGGCCTCTCACCTACCGCGTTCCTCCGGGTCTCGACCTTCGCACAGGCCAGCGCGTTACGGTCCCGCTCGGACGGCGTCCTGCACCGGGCATCGTCCTCGAACCGGTGACGCGCGTGGCGCCGGGCATCGCCCTGCGCGACGTGATTCGCGCCGTTGACTCCGAGCCTGCTCTTTCACCTGAATTGCTGACGCTGGGCCTTTGGATCGCCGATTACTATCTTGCTCCGCCGGGTGAAGCTTTGAGAGCCATGCTGCCTTTGCGATCGGAGTCGCGACGGGCACGGACGGCGTCTCTCGGCGAGCCGGGCCGCCGCCGGCTCGAAGAGCTTTCGTCAAGTCTGCTCGAAGAAGCTCGCGAAAGCGTGGAGGCGAAATTGCTGCGCTACGTCGTGGACCGCAAGCGCGTAAGCCTCGAAACACTTCGGGAAAAATTCGGCGGCGCCCCGGCGGAGATTCTCGAAGCAGCACTTCGCGCAGGATTCATCGCAATAGAAGAAAGCCGGCGAGCCACGGGCCGCAGAGAGGTTTTTGCCGTCCGCGTGGCTCAACAAAGCGCGGGCGGCGCGAAACTCTCGCCGGTTGCACGGAAAATTGTGGATTACCTCGAGAAGCAAGGGCCGGTCGAAGATCATCGAGCCCTTCTCAAGTCGGCGGGCGGATCTCTGGCCCGCTTGAAGAAGTTGCGCGAGAGCGGCTGGATCGAATTGGCGGAGCCCGCGGCCTCGCCGCCCGGAGAAGGCGAATCCTCGCAACCGCCGGTCGAGCTGACCCCGGCGCAAACGCGGACGCTCGATGAGCTGGAAGCGCGGCTCGGCCGCACCGGTTTCAGCGTCGCATTGTTGCACGGCGTCACGGCGAGCGGCAAGACGGAAATTTATCTCCGGCTGATCGCGCGCTGCCTGGAACGCGGCCGAACGGCGCTCGCGCTGGTTCCGGAAATCGGATTGACGCCGGCCATTCAATCGCTCTTCATCGAGCGATTTGGAAACCGCGTCGCGGTGTTACACAGCGGCCTCGGTGAGAATGAGCGGCACGACGCCTGGTGGCGAATCCGGCGGGGCGAAGCGCCGGTGGTTTTGGGAACGCGTTCGGCGGTATTCGCGCCGATCGAGCGTCCGGGATTGATCGTGGTGGATGAAGAGCACGACGCGAGTTACAAGCAGGAAGATACGCCTCGCTACAACGGCCGGGATGTCGCCGTGGTGCGCGGGCGGATAGAGAAAGCGCTCGTCGTGCTCGGCTCGGCGACACCATCGCTTGAAAGCTACGCGAACGCCCGGAGCGGAAAATATACGCTGTGCGAGCTGCCGGAGCGCGTGGCGGGGCGGCCGCTCGCGACGGTCGAAATCGTGGATATGCGCGAGGAATTCCGGGAAACGCACACGCAGGTTCCGATTTCCCGCAGGCTGCGCGAGGCGATTGAAGCGCAGCGCGAGGCGGGCGGGCAAACGATGATTCTTCTGAATCGCCGCGGCTACGCGTGGTTTCTCCTTTGCCGAAGTTGCGGCGAAGCGGTGCGCTGCGTGAATTGCTCGATTTCGCTCACCTATCATCGCCGCGAACACCGGCTGCTTTGCCATTACTGCGGATATTCCGCGCCCGTCCCGTCGCACTGCCCGGCCTGCGGCAGCGAGTATCTTTACTACGTCGGCGAGGGAACGGAGAAACTCGAAACGAAATTGGCGGAAGCCTTTCCGAAGGCGCGAGTCGCCCGGCTCGACCGGGATACGGTGCATCGCGCGGGACAATATCGCAAAATCCTCTCGGCGTTTCGGGAAGGGAAGATTGATATCCTCGTCGGCACGCAACTGATTGCGAAAGGGCACGACTTTCCCGGCGTAACCCTGGTCGGCATTGTTTCAGCGGACACGGCGCTCAGCCTGCCGGATTTTCGGTCGGCGGAAAGGACCTTCCAGTTGCTCACGCAAGCGGCGGGACGAGCCGGCCGAGGCGAGGCGCCGGGGCGCGTGCTGGTGCAGACTTTTTATCCCGAACATTACGCCATCCGGCTCGCCGCGGAGCAGAATTACGCCGGCTTCTTCGCGAAGGAAATGCAGTTTCGCCGGCTAATGCATTATCCCCCGGCCGTTGCGCTTGCGAACATCGTAGCGCGCGATGAGAAGCTCGAACGCGCGGCGCGGACGGCGGAAATCGTTTCCGGAATTTTCGGCGAACTCGCGGATCCGCACTTGAAGGTCATCGGCCCAAGCCCAGCGCCGCTTGCGCGCATCGAAGGCCGCTACCGGATTCAGTTCCTTGTGAAGGCGGATTCGCGCGAACGGTTGAAAACGGCGCTCAACCGCGCGCTCGACGAGTGCGAGCAGCAAGGCATTCCGCCCCGGTCGCTCATCGTGGATATGGACCCGCTCAGCTTGATGTGAGCGGTGCGCGGCGGAGCGAAGAATTGACTCGCATTTTGGTTTGCGGATATCGCGCATTCCGCCCCCTCAACGCATCTGCGTGACAATCCTCGTGCATCCGCGCTCGCCTTGCTTTCCGATTGCGAGGTGTGTATGATGCACGAGTTCGGAGGCCCGACTGGTTCCCGGGTTCCGCGCATGCGGCTCAAACGTCAATTTGATAAAAACGCGCCTTCAAACCGCTGGGGAGCGACAGCCGCTATAAGCTGAAGAGCGTCAAGCGGCCGGCTCGCAAGGGCAAAACGCCCCCGCTTGCCTCGAAAGGCTCGGCTGCCTCGGAACGTCCCGGCTTGAGGTGACGCCGCGAGCCGCCGCGAGGCGGCGACTGCCCTGGACCAAGACTCCGGCGACGGAAAAAGGGGAGGGAAACGATGCGCGCATCAAGAGTAATGATTTCAGCCGTGGTTCTCCTGGGAGCAAGCTCCTTGCTCTGGGGCCAAAACGGCCAGCATTTCTCGGCGACGATGAACAGTCCCATGGTGACCGCGCTTGGCGGGCCGCCCACGAAGATGTACGTTTACGTGGATGGTCCCAGGCAGAGAGTCAATCAGCCGATGCCGGGCTCGAAGAATGACGAAGCCGACACGCTGATCCTGTTCGACAAGCACGAGCAGTTTTTTATACAACCCTACAAGCACACGTGCCAGGAAAGCGTTTTCCCCGCTTCAGCGGCTTCAGACCTTTCCATCGCCAACATGATGGGCGGACCCATTGCGAAGCCGTCGTCCACGACAAAGATCACTCACATGGGGACGGGGATGGCGGCGGGTGTCAAGTGCGATATTGAGGACATCGAAGCGGCTGGCTCGCCGATGATGCGGGTATGGGTCGCCAAAGGGTTCGATTTGCCGGTCAAAGTTGCGATGTCCAGGGACGCGATGGCGCAAGCTTCGCACCTGCTGAGCCAAAGCCAACCCACTACGATTGATGCAACCTTCAAGAACAGAGTGAAGGCCCAATTCAAGCCGCAGGAAAAGGTCGCGTTTCTATTCCTTTCGAGCATTTCGACTTTGGAACAAGCTTGCGGAAACACTCTCCATCGCGCGTGCACGCTCGCGGAAATGATCAAGACGGTTGTCGCTCCCGCGCCCCATGCGCCGGGCGGGAAGGCGTACCTTGGGCTAACTCGCGATCCGCGGAAAGATCCGAATTACGCCTATAGCGTGTCGGTCTCCGGCAAGCGATGGACCGCGACGGCAACGCCACGCCGCGCGGGGTTCGGCGGATTCTATTATGACGGCAGTCAGGAGATGGCTCTCCCGCAGCTTTATTACAACCCGTCGGGCCCGGCGACCGCGATGAGCCGAGGCTTCAGAGAATGGGGCGTCACGGGCCCGGACTATACGCGGGATATGTTCACGCCTCCCGGCCCACAGAGCGGATACCAGGTCACGATGGAGATGACGAGCCTGAGGCTGGGCCGGCCGAACCCGGCTTTATTTGTCCCGCCTTCGAATTGCCAAATGACGAAGTGGAATGGCAGCAGCAGCGGCGGCACGATGAGCTTTTCCGGACAGGCGAATGTGAACGTGAATGCCTCAGGAAATGTGACGATGACTTCGCAAGGGACTCAATCGCAGTTTCAAGCGAGCGCGCAGATGACGCCTGCGGCGGGAGATTCCCCGCCGGGCGACCTGGTCACAAACGGCGGCTTTGAGAGCGGGAATTCAGGATTTACGAGCGGCTACGCTTACGGCAACGTGGCTGGCCCGGGAACCTATTGGGTGGGCCCGAACCCGTCGCAAGCACCCGGCGCGTCCCCCGACTGGTGCAATTGCGGCGGTCCGCCCAACAGCACAGGGAATATGATGGTCGTGAACGGAGGGAATTCCTCCACCGTCCCGATTTGGCAGGAAACGATTCCCGTCACTCCGAACACCAACTACAACTTCTCTTTTTGGGGTGCGGACGTTGACCACACCAGCAGCTCGATCCCGCATTTGCAGTTGCAGATCAATGGTGCGCCGATCGGGGCGATTTTCCTTCCGGCGAACAGCCCGGATAACGGAGGGGGCTGGGTCCAGAATGAATTCGTCTGGAACTCCGTGGTTTCGACCCAAGCGACGCTTGCGCTCTACGATCTCGATACGGACAGCGCGGGAAACGATTTCATGCTGGATGACATCACGTTCATTCCTCAAGCGTCCCAGATGGGCGCCGTGACGGCAGCGCCGGCCGAAAGGCCCTCCTATCGCGCCGCGTCAGGACCTCCCGCGCCGCCTCCGACGTCGGTTTCCGGGAATGTGGCGACGTATGGGGACAAAGATTTGCTCGGGTTTGGGTATCCGCAAGGCGTGGACCCGACGGCGGGTGCGCAGTTGACGGGCCTCGCGCCGGGCGCCGTCAGTGTGGCCACTCAGATTTTCGGCCATAGCTTCCCCTTCAAGCCGGGAGATAATGACGCGGCGGGAGGGCGGGAATACCCGAACACGGACCAGATTTTTGTGGGGAGCAATCAGTCCGGCCAGCACGACGGCTACTCGGGCTATGACGGGCGAAAGAGAGGGCCAGCGGTCTTTCGGCTGGATTACGGCCCGCTCGTTCCGGCCGGGCAGAAGGTCGCGTCCCTGACGCTCGGCATTGCGGCGGACGATTTCCAGTTTCCCACGTTCCAGCAGCCATTCACGGCCATCGTGAATGGAACACCCAACCAGGCCATTACCAACCAGTTGAACGGGCGCGATGAAACGGGCCCTCAAACTTATTTCTTCACGGCGGGAATCGATCCTTCGTCTCTCACTCCCGACAACGTCCTGACTCTTTCGATTGACGAAGGGGGCGACGGCGGCGACGGCTTCGCGGTGGATTTCCTGACCGTCGGCGTGACTTTAGAAGGAGGCGCTTCCGCGGCGAACCTCCTCACCAACGGCGACTTTGAAGCAGGCAACACCGGTTTCCGATCCGCTTACACTTACGGGAACGTGTCGGGCCCGGCCGCTTACTTTATCGGGCGGAATCCTTCGCAGGCGCCGGGCGCCTATGGCGATTGGTGCAACTGCGGTGACCATACGACGGGAACGGGGCACATGATGATCGTGAACGGCGGGAATTCGGCGGCGCAGGCGGTCTGGGAGGAGACCGTTCCCGTCAATCCCGGTACGACGTATACCTTCTCTTATTGGGCCACGGATGTGGACCACTCTGACATGTCGCCCGCGCAACTTCAGGTGCGCATCAACGGCCGAGCCTTTGCGGTCAACCCGATCAATGCGAACAGCCCGGACAACGGAGGAAGCTGGCAGCAATTCACCGTTCAGTGGAACTCAGGCTCGAGCAGCGAAGCTCGCATTGGCCTGTTTGATCTTAACACCGACACGGGCGGGAACGATTTCATGCTCGACGACCTCCGCTTCAGCCCCTAGCGCGTTTCCATGAACCATGCGGCTACTCAAGCCCTGTCATTCTGAGCGAAGCGAAGAATCTGCTTTTCGCGAAGGGACGGTAAGCAGATTCCTCGGGCAAAACGCACCCTCGGGGTGACAGCTCGGTAGAATCCAGCAAACTGGCGAATGGCGATTACCCTCTAAACGATTCATGGAAATGCCCCTGGCCGAATCGGGAGACATCCGAGGGGATAAGCACACGCGGAAGTGATTGGCCGCAGGGTTGGTGAATCGGCGACGACCGTCCGTCCGTATCGTCAGGCCCGTTTGGGCGCGATCGAGAAAGACGTCCAGGGGAAGGAATCCATGTCGCGAAGCAAAGGTTTCTCCCAATCGAAATCCGGATGCTCGCGCAGGTGAGCCGCGGCGTGGAAATTGAGTCCGCAACAATGGCCGGCGGCGGCGGTGAGCGCCATCCGTTCGCACATCGCCGCATCGGCGGCCTTATTCTGAACGGCGCCCGCTGGGCCGTATGGCGGCTGCCAGGGTGGCGAGCCGCGCGGCGAGAGGTCAATGTGGCCGCAAAGCGTGCGCTCGTCGGGAGAGTCGGCTTTCTTTTCGAACGTATCGTAGTGGTCGGCGAGAAACTGGTGCGCGAGCGTCACGTCAATCTTGCCCTTGTGCTCCGCCATCAACTGCTTCCAGCGAACGTGGCGCGCGTTGGCGCTTTCGCCCATGTCGTTTGCGGGAAAGTGGGTCTCTTCGGCCGCGAGCTTCGGACTGACCGGAAAGTTTGAGCCGACAAAGCATCCGTCTTTCGTCCGCCACAGATTGACGTTCTTCAGGCCCAGCTCGAGGTCGGCCACTTCATTGTTCTTGCGGTCGGCGACGAGCCAGTTGTTGGCATAGCCGCCGTTATTCCCCTCTTTCATGATGCGGGCGAAATCGTCAATCGAAGCGGAGTATTGCATTGCCTTGCGCGCGCGGACAAATTCCGGAATGCCGCGCGGATCGTAACCGACGAAATCGGAAAGGGTGGTTTCGGTAATCATGATGCCGGCGGAATTGATGCCGTAATCGTCGCCGCTGTGGATGAAGCCGGGATAGCCGTCCATCAGGATGCGATAGCCGTTGGCGGGTTCGATGTCATAGATGATGGTCCAACGCTCGCCATCCAAATAGAGCGTCCAATTGTTGTGCGCGAGCACGACTCGGCCGTCCTTGGTGAAGCTTCCCGTGGCCGCAAAGGCGCTGCAATGGTCGGGCGCCGTCAGGGCGGCGAGAGAAGCCGAGTGTTCCCGTGATCCCGCCGAATCGGCGAGACGGTTGCGCGAGCCTCGCGCGCTCGAATCCTGTGCGCTCTTCCGCTTTTCGTGTTGCTGCAGATAATAGCTCCACTCCATCGAACCGTTCAGCGCGACCACGTCCCAAAGGTCAAGCTTTGACCCGCGGGCCCGGAGGCCTTCGGCGATGCCCCTCATTTCATCGCGGTATTCCTGCTCGACGTGCGGCCACATCATCGTGCGGGCTTTTTCACGGAAAAAGCCCCAGTGATATTTTGCGTCGTGAGTTTGCTCGAGCCGCGTCACTTTGAACGCGTCTTCGATCCGGTCGTAAAGCAGATAGCCGTGCTGAAAGCCAATGTCGCCGGGCGAGCCTTCGAGATGCACGAAGGTCCAGCCGTTTTCCACTGGCCGGCGAAAAGCGCCCTTCAGTCTTGAGGCGGAGGCGGCGCGGCCGCCCCTTGAAATCAAAATCGCGCCTCCCACACCCGCAATGGATTGTTTGATGAAGCTTCGGCGATTCATTGACTCTCCCTTTCCTTTACCAGTATCCACAAAAAGGCGGGCGAGGAAAAGTCAAAGATGCGTTTGAACGCAGGGGATGAGGGCCGCAAGCCTCGCGAAAATTCGCTCAGGGAAGATCGTGAAGCTCTTTGCCGGGTTTGAAGCGGACGGCGCTCCCGGGGCTGATGGCGACTTCCGCGCCGGTGCGTGGATTGCGGCCGATGCCCGTCTTGCGCGGGCGGACGGTGAATACGCCGAAGCCTCGCAACTCGATGCGTTCGCGCCGGACGAGCGCCTTCTTCATGGAATCAAAGATGGTCTCGACCGCCATTTCGGCCTTGGTCTTGCTGATTCCGGTGCGCTTGATAACCTCGTCAACGATATCGAGCTTGATCACGCCGTCCTCCTCGATTGCGTGCTTCCATCCTAGAAAGGCAGTGGGAGGTTGTCAAGCAGTCTCTAGTGTAATAAGATTCGGCGCTCGAATAATCTATCGGGCCGCGGCCGCCCGGGACGAGCATCGGCCGCTATCCTGAATTCTCCTTGAGGTGCCGAATGAGCGTGAAATGTGACCGATGGATCCGCCGTATGGTTGAACAGCAGGACATGATCCGGCCCTTCGCCGAAAGCCAGGTTCGCGAGGGAGTGATTTCCTACGGGTTGTCGTCGTACGGGTACGACCTGCGCGTGGCGGACGAATTCAAGATTTTTACGAACGTGACGAGCACGACGGTGGACCCGAAGCAGTTCGATGAGCGCTCGTTCGTCGAGTTTCGTGGCGGCGTGTGCACGATTCCGCCAAACTCGTTCGCGCTGGCGCGCTCGGTGGAATATTTCAAAATTCCGCGCAGCGTCCTGACCATCTGCGTCGGCAAATCCACGTACGCGCGTTGCGGGATCATCGTGAACGTCACGCCCCTCGAGCCCGAATGGGAAGGCTTCGTCACGCTTGAAATTTCGAATACCACGCCGCTTCCTGCGCGCGTCTATTCTAATGAGGGTCTGTGCCAGATCGTTTTCTTCGAGTCCGACGAAACGTGCGAAACGTCCTACAAAGACAAGAAGGGAAAATACCAGTCCCAGAAGGGAATCGTCCTGCCGCGAATTTAGGATGGCGCATGAAAGCAGGGTTGATCCTCTGCTTATTCACCGTCCTCACTTGCGCAGCGCGCGGGGCCGCGGAGCCTCCGCCTGCGCCATCACAGGCGATTGCGCCTCGGGCCCACGAGCCGGCCGCTCCATCCCCCGCGTCCGCCGCGCCCTCGCACTTCGAACTGTCGCCCGCGCAGCGCGCCAAAGCGGTCGCGTATGCGCAAGCCATGGACGCCGTCTATTTCGGCGGTGTGGCGCTCTCGCTGCTGATTTACCTTTTATTCTGGCAGGCCCGCTTCGGCGTTGCGCTGCGCCGTTTGGCGGAACGCATTTCGCATCGTCTGGCGGTTCAATGTTTGATCGTTACCCCGCTCTTGCTCGCCGGCGGAACCGCCATCGCGTGGCCGCTCGATTTCTATGCCGGCTTTGTTCTCGAGCGCCGCTTCGGGCTCTCGAGCGAATCCTTCGGCCTCTGGATGAGGGACTGGGGGAAAAGCTTTTTCGTCACTCTCATCGTGGCCGTGTTCGTGACCTGGGTGTTCTATGCAATCGTGCGGCGAAGCCCGAAGCGATGGTGGTTTCATTTCTGGCTCGCGATGCTTCCGGCCGCGCTCTTCGTCATGCTCGTCGAACCGTGGGTGATCGAGCCGATGTTTTACAAATTTCACCCGCTCGATCAAACCCATCCGGAGTTGACCGCTAAAATCGAAGCACTTTTGCGTCACGCTGATCTTCACATCCCGCGGTCGCGCATCCTCGAGATGAAGGCCAGCTCCAAAACCCGTGAGATCGATGCCTACGTTTCAGGGTTCGGTCCAAGCAAGCGCCTTGTCATTTGGGATACGGCTCTCGCGAGTCTCACCACCAACGAGCTTCTGCTCGTCGTCGGTCATGAAGTGGGACATTACGTTCTGCATCACGTTTTGAAGGAATTTGCGCTGATCGAGCTGGTCACGCTCTGTTACTTCTTTGTTGGGTTCTGGATGTTTCGTTTCCTGATTCGGCGGTGGGGTAAGCGGACCGGCGTCAAAGGTGAATCAGACCTCGCCTCGCTTCCGCTTGCGCTCTTGGTGTTGATCCTCCTGACCTTTCTATCCGATCCCGTCGTCAATGCCATCTCACGCCATTACGAGCACCAGGCGGATCAGTTCGCACTCGAAGTGACTTACGGAGTGGTCCGCAATCCGAACGCCGATGAGGCTCGAGCTTTTCAGGTTCTGGGTGAGCGCGACCTTTCTGACCCGGATCCGAGCGCCTTCATTCGATTCTGGCTGTATTCACACCCGCCCATCAACGCGCGAATCCATTTCGCCGCCACGTACAAGCCGTGGGCTGAAGGCAAACCGATGGAATTCGTTCATCCCCGGCCTGCGCCGAAATGAGCGGGCCGGTTGTTTCGGAAAAAAAGCGAAGACTCACGCGCGGGTAATTCGCTTTTGCTCCGCATCCCACACGGCCACGCATTTGTTGAAGTATGAATAATTCGCCATGTGACAGGCGATGGCGGCGTTGTTGCCGAACACCGCGTCTTCAACCGATGGTCTGCGCGTCTTGACGGACTGGAAGAAATTCCACAGGTGATCGCGCGTACTGCTATAGTGCGGCGGCGCATACCAGCCGGACGCTTCGACGGTTTCTCCAGTGCCGGGTTTCAGATCGTGCTCGGCATGCCACTTCTGCTCAAACGGGTCCGCGAGCTTCTGTGGCCACGCCATATCGCACGGGCCATGGTTTTTCCCATCTTCGGGCCAGACGGTGACAGCATTCGGATTTTCAATTCCGAGAATTTTCATCATTCCGCCGGGGCCCATCACGCGCGTGATTTCATCTTCGCCGGTATTGAGCGTGACACGGAGCGTCACGCGGAAGCCGGGATAATCGTAGGCGGTGGTCAGAACGTCCGGAACGTCGCGGCCGTCGCGCCAGCGAAAAAGTCCGCCGGAGGATGAAGCGCGCAAGGGCGGCGCCGTGACGCCCATCAGATAGTGGATGCCGGTGAGCGAGTGGACGAAAAGGTCGCCGGTGACGCCTTCGCCGTAATCCATCCAGCACCGCCAGCGTGCCCAGCGCTTGCGGCTGAAGGCGTGCTTGGGCGCGGGACCGAGCCACGTGTTCCAGTCGAGCGTCTCGGGAGAGAGATCGGGCGGGATACCGTAAACCCAGGCGCCACAGGGGCTGTTCCGGCCGAGCGAAGATTCGATGAGGCAAACGTCGCCCACGACCTTCGACTCGAGCAGCGCCTTGGCCTTGTGATAGACCACAGAACTCGGTTCCTGGCTTCCGACCTGAACGATTCGATGATAGCGATCCGCTGCGGCAATCATGCTGAATCCTTCGGGAACTTCATGGGTCATCGGCTTCTCGACATAAACGTCTTTGCCGGCGCTAAGAGCGTCCATCACAAGATTATGGTGCCAGTGGTCGGGGACGGGCGCGAGGATGCAATCAATATCCTTGCGCTCGAGCAAGTCCTGATAGCGTTTGGTGGTCGTCACGGGCTTGCCGATGATTTCTTTCGCGAGTTCTACACGACCGTCATAGAGGTCGCAGGCGCCGGCGCATTCGACGCCGGGAAGCTTGATGGATTGAGCCAGCAGATCGCTTCCTCGCATTCCGATGCCGACAATGCCGAAGCGCACGGCATCGCTCGGCGCGGCGGCCTTTGTGGGAATTTGGGTGGCATCAAGTGGCAGAGCTTTGCCCGCCCAGGCCGCTCCCGCCGCGCCCGTCGTTGCTTCCATAAAGGCGCGTCTCGATAATTTTCTCGTTGTCATGAATTCCTCCCTGATGGCGACTGAAAAAAACCAAATTTCAGAGAACAGTGTACGACCATGGCGCGCGTGAAACAATAAAGTTTCAGCGGCTCAGGGAGGATTTTTTAGGGGCGTGTCTCAGGGTGAAATAAGCAATCCGTTCCCACGGAGGCAAAAGGATGCGATATGCGCAATGATGGAGAGCGTTTCCACAATCCGAACTTCAAGCCCGAGTGATTCCTCCGGCTGCTCCGACCACGTTGCTCAGGAATTGCGCCTCGGGCAAAGCGCCTTCGAAAGACTGTTTCTCGTTCAACACAACTTTGGGAACGCCGTACACCTGATATCGTTCAGCGACATCCGGAAATTCGCTGACTTCGATCACATCAGCCGTGACGTTCGGGCTTTCGATTGCCATTTGATGAGCCAACCTGGCTGCCAGGGGGCAATAGGGTCAAGTCGGCGTGACCAAAACCTGAATGTGGACGGGGGAATTGATTGCAGCGAGGCCTTTAAGAGTCGAAGCGCCAAGTTGCGTCGAACCTTTTGAGACATCGAGCAGGTCTTCGACCAGCAGGCTGAATTCATACCCGCCTGGAACCCCATAGTAACGGAGCGTCCCTTTGTTTTTTCCTTCGAGTACGATTGCCGGAATTCTCTCCACGCCAAGCCGTTTCGCGAGGTCCGCCTCCGCGACGAAATCGTGGGTTTCGAGCTTGAGGTTGTTCGACAAAGCCGTCACTTCCGTCAGAAGCTCGCCCGCTTCCTGGCAAGTGTCGCATTCGAGCGAAGGGACTGACAGCACCGAGACTCCCTGGGTGAAAAAATGCAGAGTGACGGGATTTGCGAGTCCTTTTCCAAATAAATTCGAAAGCTTGTGCTGAAGGTCCGTGTTGAGCAAAGACATAGGTCCATTCCTCTCGCTTTAAAATATTTGCACTCTTCTTAGAGCCTGGCGGCAAACGTTTCGCGCGCCATGGCCCCCTTCATCTTCAATGTGAAACGGTCGAGGAAACGTTCGCCGCTTGAGGCGATTGTTTGAGCGTTGAGAGTCCGAGAATCGCATAGGCCGGACACCAGCCCGCTATTCCCGTTGCCAGCGGAATCAGGCCGATCAATCCCCACGCAGTCTGAGGCCCAACCACAGTAAGCGCCAACAAGGCAATTCCGATACCTATTCGCACGACACGATCCACGACGTTCTCGTTCTTCTTCAGGAAATTTCTCATCTGAGCACCTCCGCTCCCACCCCGTTAGATTCCGAACCCAATTGAAAGTTACTTTGCGAATGCTGGAATGGCTGTGATAGCGCTCACAATCCGCAACCGCCTCTTTGACAAATTGAAGGAGTTCCGGCGGCAAATCATTGACGCGAGGTATAGAATGGGGACGTTTCGCAAGAGAACGGAAATCCACATCGAGGGGAAGACAAAGCTATGAAAGAATCCATGACCAAAATTTCATTTTTCCTCTTCGCAGTTTTGCTGGCGAGCGCGAGCTTTTCCGCGCAGTTGACCACGGCGCCGCCCGTGCCGCCGCCCGACCACCGTTACAAGGCGGATATTCTGGTGATCGTCGCCCATCCCGACGACGAAACCTTAATCACGGGTTATCTTGCTCGCGCGATTTACGATGAACACAAGCGAGTCGCCGTTCTCTACGCCACCTGCGGCGGCGCCGGCGGCGACACCGTTTCCTACGCGCAAGGCCGTGCGCTTTGCGCCGAGCGCAAGATCGAAGCGCGCCGCGCGATGGCTTCCATTGGCATAACAAATGTATGGTTTCTCGGAGGGCTCGACACTCCGAGTGAAAACGTTCTCAACTCATTGGGTCATTGGAACCACGGCGCGGTGCTCGAGCGCGCGGTGCGCCTCGTCCGCCTGACCCGGCCGGAAGTCATCATCACCTGGATTCCGGATTACGTGGACGGAGAAAATCACGGCGATCACCAGGCTTCCGCCGTGATTGCAACGGAAGCTTTCGACATGGCGGGCGATCCGACGGTCTTTCCCGAGCAGGTGGCTGCGCCGCGCAATTACGAGGGTTTTGCCAATCTCACTGAAGGTCTCGAGCCCTGGCAGCCCGAAAAGCTTTATTGCTTTTCGAATCCCGCGCACGGCGGATTCATGAAGGATCAGGGGCCGCTCTATTCCATTACGGCCGTTTCTCCCTCGCTCCACGTTCCCTATTACGAGTTAGCGGCTCGGTCAGCGAGTTTCCACCTCACGCAACTCCCGACAGGTCCTGAGGGCTACGAGGCGACGTACAAAATGGCGCTCGATTACTTCAAGGTGCGTCCCGTCCAATTGATCCTGGCGAAGTCATTAGTCGGAGGTACAACGACGGGCGATGTGTTTCAAGACATTGTTCCGGGGCCGATTCCGTTTCATCCGGTGACCGGATATCATCCCCAGCCCCACCATGGCGTGAGCATCGAATTGGGAGGGCCGTGGCAATTCTATCGCCGCTTCTGGCGCGCCCACGATCTTGAACGCATCGCGCACCTGGTCTCGCCCGAAGCCGGCGTCGAGAGCGGTCAAACACTGAGTCTGCCTGTCATCATTCGGAACGACACTTCGAATCCGGCGAAGGTCGTGCTTACGGCTAAAGTTCCCGAAGGCTGGAACGTCGTCTCCGGCGGGGAGCTGTATCCAGTCGCCGCGCACGGATTCTACCCCACACGGATTGTGTTCAGCTCTCCCGCCGGTGCTCGCCCTGCGTGGCAAACGCTCACCCTTCATGCCGAATCGGCGGGAAGGCCTGCGGGGTCCATTGAATTCCGGCTGAGTTACGGCCGCTCCGGCCCTTGATCGCTGACTTGAGAACTCGATGAAAAAATGTTTTTGCGCACCCTTCGATGATTTTGAGACAACCCGGTTCGCGCGACTCGCGTCACAGCATTCTGATACTGTGGCGATACGTGATCGGCGGCCCTGACGCGGAAGGCCGTGAGTGGATGATAGATTTCCGCCCAACGGAAGCGATGCGAGGGGCAGGACTCCGAATGGATGTGACAGCCGTCACAGCCGATACGGCGGCCTCGCACCGAAAATAATAATCTTCGGTACGCGAAGTCAATCCGCGCGCAGCCGATTGTAGGAATGCGGGTTCGTCACTCAATGCTTCGAAAAGCGAGTTCTCCAGGACGGCGGCGATGTAAGAGCAGGCGCGCTGGACGGATAGAAAAAGTCGTGCAGAAAAGAAACCCAAAAGTATTGATTCAGTCGCTCGCCGCAATCCTGGTGCTGGCGGGCGTCGTAGTGACGTTGGCGACGCTTTCTACGAGAGACCAGAATTCACCTTTGGCCGATGACGCCGCTCCCGTCGAGCACGTTGTCGCGCTTGAGGCGAAGGTCCCGGCGTGGATGCAAGAGGTTTCGAGCGCCCTTGCTCAAGCTTTTTGCCCGCCCGAACCGGCAGCCCATTCATCAACCTCTTATGCCTCCTCTTTGCCTTTCTGGAGAGCCGCATCGGCTCGCCACCAGCTTGCCCTGCTGAAAGTCTTCCGAATATAGCCGCCGTCTTGCGCTCCATGCGTGGGGCGGCGATAACGGTCAAGGATCGGTCACAGTCGTGTGGTTTCGCAAACGGCCGATGGCTCGCCGCCCCTTTTTCGTTGACTCGTTCAAGCGTAAAGAAGGGAACGGTTTATGAAAGCGCAAAAGATTCTTGAAGAAGAGAGATTTCCAGCCGGCCTCGGCGGCGTCACGCCGCGCATCCTGCTGGTATCTGAAGACCCTGATGACATGGCACGGATTCACTTGCTGCTGGCGGACCTCGGCGCGACCATTGTCCCCTGTGGCTCCTATCAAGAGGCCTCTGACATTCTAAGTCGGCAAAGCTTCGACCTTGCGGTCGTCGGCCAGGGAAGCGTCGCGTTCGAGGGCGATGGTGTCCTCGAGCGGGCGCGCGACCTTCATTTGCGAACGCCGATCGTCGTCGTCAGCCGTGCGGCAGATATGGGTTCCTACATCCGCGCCATGGAACTGGGAGCTGTGGACTATTTCGAGGCAGGCACAATGCCACGGCTTATGTTGGGAGTGCTCGAGGCTTACCTCGGGCTGCGCCAGGCTGCGTAGTTGAGCGCTCCGCGCAGGGCGGAGAAAGGGATAAGCGCGTCATACGATTCCGAGCCTTTGCCCGAGAAAGCGTTGACTGTCTGCCCGATCGTTCGCAAAATAGCAGGAGCGTGCAGGGCAAACCGAAACCGGGAAGCCTCCGGCGCGAGCGATGGGGCTGCGCTGAAGTGGAAGTGTTTGAAACGAGGGAGGCGCTCGGCGCCGCCGCGGCGGAAGCCGCTGCCGTTGCGCTGAAGGAAGCGCTCGCGCACGGCAGTGCGCGCCTGATCGTGGCGACGGGCAATTCGCAGCTCGAAACGATTGCCAACCTGACGCGCAAGCCGGGAATTGAGTGGAGCCGTGTGGAAGTCTTCCACATGGATGAATACGTTGGCCTGCCCGGAGGCCATCCCGCAAGTTTCCGGCGGTGGATCGAAGAGAAGCTCACGAAGGTCGCGCATCCCGGCCGCGTGAATTATCTCGACGGCAATGCTCCGGACCTCGCCGCGGAGTGCGCGCGATACGCGAGCTTGCTGCGGGCGGCGGATATCCATCTTTGTCTGCTCGGCATCGGCGAAAACGGGCACATTGCGTTCAACGATCCGCATGAAGCGGACTTCAAGGATCCGCTCGATGTGAAACTCGTCACGCTCGACGCCGCGTGCCGTCGGCAACAAGTGGGCGAAGGCCATTTCAGATCTCTCGAGGATGTTCCAACCCGCGCTTTGACATTGACCGTTCCGGCGCTCCTGCGTGCGGAGCGCCTCATCGCTTCGGTTCCCGAACGGCGCAAGGCGGAAGCGGTCCGCAAGGCTATTCGCGGGCCGCTGAGCCCAGCTTGTCCTGCATCCGTGCTTCGTTCCCACCCACAAGCCGCCATCGCACTCGACCTCGAGTCCGCCTCTCTGCTGTAGCAGGTAGCTGAAAGACCCGCGCAGCCTGTCGCGCCAAATTCCCCTTTCAGAAAATTAGGCTTCACCATTGCATTACCGCTGCTTTTCGGTACAATGAGCGGCAGCCTGCAAGGGGTTCAAGGTAGGAGCGAGGCGATGGACCTTCCGGATCTGCGCCCACTGAGTTTCGGAGAACTGCTCGACCGGACGTTCACTTATTACCGCCGTCATTTCTGGCTTTTCGTCGGAATCATGGTGGTTCCGCAGGCTTTTATCGTCCTCTTCAACGTGGCCGGGCAAATTATCGGCCGGATCATTCCCCATGCCGCGGTCTTCGCGCCATCGCCTGCCACTTCGCCGGCGGCGCCAGGCCCGTTTTTCCCCACGCAAGCCATTGCTGGGATTGTTGTGGGGGCATTGACAGCGATCATACTGTCCCTGGCGTATTTCGTTTTCTATTCGATTGCGCTCGGCGCCACCACCTATGCGGTTTCGGAAATACACCTGGGGCGGCCAACTACGGCTCGCGCCTCCTATCGCGCCTTGCGCGGCCGCGTTTGGCGATTGATGGCTGTGATCTTTTCCGTCATTCTCCTCGCGATTCTAATCTACATGCTTGCATTCCTTGTCGGGGGGGTGGTCGCCGGCTTGCTGAGCATGCTGGCAGGGTCTCTCGGCCGGGGCCTCGTGATTCTCGCCGGCCTGCTGGGAGTTGGCGTTCTTGTCGCGTCTGCCGTAATCAGTTTGTGGCTTATCCTGCGATATACCTGCGCCGTGCCCGCGTTGCTCCTGGAAAAACTCAAGGCGGGCACCGCGTTGAAGCGCAGTTTCAAGCTGATGAAGGGGAGTTCCGGCCGTGCGCTTCTTCTCATTATCCTGATGTACCTGGTGACCTTGGGCGTGACGTTAATCGTCAATTCGCCGTTTGTGATTGCCATTCTCTATTACAACATAAAGCTGCACTCGCTCCCCCCGCTTTGGATAAGCATTCTTTCCGCGCTTGCAGGCGGGGCGTCGGGCGCGGCCATGGGTCCGCTCATGATGATTGCGCTCGTCCTCCTCTATTACGACCTGCGTGTGCGCAAAGAGGGTTTT
Organism: Acidobacteriota bacterium; assembly: GCA_021828285.1. Taxonomy (GTDB): domain Bacteria; phylum Acidobacteriota; class Terriglobia; order UBA7540; family UBA7540; genus JAKASG01. Next base: position 77,909 of record JAKASG010000003.1, read on the forward strand.
GACTTGCAAGCGATGATGGCGGCGCTTGACACGCAGTCGCCCGTGGAGGCGCCTGCGGGATCTTCTTCCTCGCCTGCCGCTCCCGATTTGGAAGCCGGCAGCGTCTTTAGCGTTCTTCTGCTTTCGGGCTTTACGCTGGGCATCTATATACCGATCTGGTTTCTCCAGCGGCGCGCCGGGCTCAATAGTCTGCGGTCGCGCGAAAGCCTGGGCCGGAGTGTTTTTGTGCTCATGGTTCTGCTCGAATGCTCGGTCTTCGCCTTCGGTTTGTGGTTCATTGAGTGGACACACAAGGGCCACACCTTCGATCCGCGATTGCTGGCCGGATACGCTATGCTGACCGCGCTCCTGTGGTGCGTTCTTTTGATGACGCAGGCTTTCAAGGTTCTGCATATGCTTGAGGCGCATACGGCGGGCGAAGGCAAAGGTCCGCTCGGCCGGAGCATCGCTCTCGTGGAGCACGGCTCCTACTCTCCAATCGCAACGTTCTTTTTCGGAATTTTCTATTTGCAGTATAAGATCAATGAGCTCGTTGATTCATGGTCGGCGGGCAGCGGCCTGCCGGGGACTGAGGCTATTCCTCTCGCGTGATGCGGTCCATCCTGCCGCGGCGCCGCCCGGGGCTTTGCGATTGTGGCGCTTCAATCCAAACGCTCACGGAATGAAAAG